>JAILZS010000080.1 GCA_023512375.1 Bacillota bacterium
GCGTCACGGGCGCCGCTCAGGAGATGCTGGTGCGCCAACTCGCGGCCGAGCACCGCCAGAGCGCGGTGCGCATCGCCACGGTCATGCTCGGTCCGGTGCGCACGGCGGAGACCGACCCCGCCTTGGCGGCGGCGCACCCGGAGTGGCTGACGGCGGAGGAGGTGGGCGAGTTCGTCGCCCACCTCCTGGGGCCGGGCGGGCGCATGGTGCACGATACCGTCGTCCGGCTGCCGTCGCGCCCCGCCTCCGCCTGATCGCTCCCCATGCGTCCGGCGCGAAGGGCGCCTTGCCTGTCACAGACGGCCGGGCGGCGGTGCTAGAGGATCGGAGGGGGGGCCAGACGATGCCCGACGCCGCCGACGACGCGGCGCCCCATGCCGTCGCGCCCGCCGATGCCGCCTTCGAATCGCTCTTTCGCCGCGAGTGGGGGCGGGTGGTGGCGCTCGCCCAGCGCGTGCTGGGCGAGCGCGCCGCCGCCGAGGACGTGGCGCAGGAGGTGTTCTGGGCGGCCCTTCGTCGCGGCGTCGCCCGCCTTCCCCGGCCGTCCGCCTGGCTGCATACCGCGAGCGTCCACACCGCCCTCAACGTGCTGCGGACCGAGGACCGGCGCCGCCGGCGCGAGGCGCGAGCCCATGGCGCCTTGGGGCGCGACCCGACCCCCGATCCCGTCGCCGACGCGGAACGGCGGGAGCGGGTGCGCGCCGTTCGCGCCGCCCTCGCCCGCTTGCCAAGCCGCCAGGCGGCCATCCTCGTCCTGCGCCACAGCGGCCTCACCTACGCCGAGATCGCCTTCGCCCTACGCCTTCGTCCGTCGAGTGTGGGCACGCTCCTACGGCGGGCGGAAGAGGCCTTTGCAAGGAGGTACACCCTGCATGCACCCGAGTGACGGGCACCTGCGCCCGGGCGTGGACGACCCCGGCGCCCTCGCGCCGGCGGTGCGGCGCCACGTCGCCTCCTGCGCGCGCTGCCGGGCGCGCCTGAGCACCCTTGAGCGCGACGCCGAGCGCGTCCGGCTCGCCCTGGCGGCGATGGCAGCCCCTGCCGCCCAGGGCGCGGAGGGGAGCGACGTCGCCCCCGCCCGCCGGCGCTTGGCCGCCCGCGCCGGGGCGGCCAGCGCGAGGGGCGGAAAACGTCCGCGCCTGGCCACCGGATCGGCCGGCTGGTCGCCCGCGACCCGGTGGGCGGCCTGGTCGGGCGCCGCCGCCGCGCTTGTCGCGGCGGTGGCGTTCACGCCCGTCGGCTCTTACGCCACCCAGCTCCTGACGGTGTTCGAGCCGCAGCAGGTGGTGGCGGTACCGCTGCCGGACCATCCGTTCGCCACCCTCCCCGACCTGCGCGACTACGGCACCCTGGTTCTCCCCCAGGAACGCGGGCCGGTGGCGGTCGCCGACGCCGCCCAGGCCCAAGCGATGACCGGGCTTGAGGCGCCCCTCGTGAAGGCGCTGCCCCCGGGCTTGGGAGCGCCGGCGTTCGAGGTGATGGCACGGGCTACCGCCGAGTTCACGTTTCGCGCCGCCAAGGCGCGGGCGGCCGCGGCGCGCGCGGGCGGCCAGGCGCCGCCCATGCCGCCCGGCCTCGACGGCACGACCATCCGGGCCAGCGTGGGGCCGGCGATCGCGGTGCGCTACGCGCCGCCCGGGGGCGGCGCCCAAGGGGCCATGGCCTCGCTCTGGAGCGCGGTCGTGGCCGCTCCCCAGGTGACCTCGACCGGGGCCAGCGCCTCGGAGATCGAGGGCTACCTCCTCTCCCTGCCGGGAGTGTCGCCTGCACTCGCGGCCGACATCCGCGCTGTCCAAGACCCGGTGCACACCCTGCCCCTGCCGATCCCGGCAGGGCAGGCCACCTCCACCCCCGTGCGTGTGGACGGCGTCCCGGGGGTGGCGGTCGGCGACCGCTCGGGCCTGTACAACGCGGTGGTGTGGGAGCGGTCGGGCCGCATCTACGCCGTCGCCGGCCCGTACACCGCCGCCCAGCTCCTCGCCGCCGCGGCGTCGGTCGGCGCACCGTAGGCGGGCGCATGCCGGCGGAGATCGCGATCCGGGCCGAGCACCTGTCGAAGCGCTACGGCGCCAGGTCCGCTCTGGACGACCTCACCTTCGAGGTACGCCGCGGTGAGGTGTTCGGCCTTCTCGGGCCCAACGGCGCCGGCAAGACGACGGCGGTGCGCCTTCTCGCCGGCCTTACCGAGCCGAGCGGCGGCGCGGGTTGGGTGCTGGGCCTGCCGCTCGGCGACCGGGAGGCGCGGCGGCGGATCGGGTACATGCCCGAACTCTTCCGCCATCCGCCTTGGCTGACCGGACGGGAGGTCTTGTGGGCGCACGCGCGCCTGGCGGGTATCGCCGTTCGCGCGGGGAGGCGCGAGATCGCGCGCGTCCTCGCCGAGGTCGGCCTCGAGGCGCGCGCCGACGAGCGCGTCGGGCGCTACTCGAAGGGGATGCAGCAGCGGCTGGCGCTGGCGGCGGCCCTGTTGGGCGAACCGGACGTCGTCCTCCTCGACGAGCCCACGTCGGCGCTCGACCCGGTGGGCAGGCGCGAGGTACGGGAACACGTCCGGGAGATCAGGGCACGCGGCGCGGCCGTGATCCTGAACTCACACCTCCTGTCCGAGGTGGAACGGGTGTGCGACCGCGTGGCGGTGGTGCGCGCCGGCCGGGTGGTGGCCCAGGGGACGGTGGACGAACTGTGCGGCCGGCCCGGGCTGCGCATCCGCCTTGAGCGCCCGGACGACGCGGTTCGCACCGCGCTGGAGCCGTTCGGGACCGTGCGAGCGGACGGCGAGTGGCTGGACGTGGACGCCGCCGACCCGGCGCGCATCGCCGACGCGGTGGCGGCGGCCGTGGCCGCCGGGGGGCGGGTGGTGGGCGTGGAGACCCGCCGCGGTACGCTGGAGGATCGGCTCTTGGAACTGTTGGGAGGACAGGGCGGTTGAACGTGCTGGTCGTCGCCGCGCTCACCCTGCTCGAACTCACGCGCCGCCGCGTTCTCGTCGTCCTGGTGACGATCACCCTGGTCACCGTGGCCCTCAGCGGCTGGGGGCTGAGCGCGCTCTGGCATGCGTCGTTCGGAGCGCATGCCGCCGCCAGCCCAGGCGAGATGCGCTTGGCGGGCTCGCAGGAGCTGGTGCTCTTCCTGTTCATGTTTAGCGGCGTCGTCGTGCTGACGGCGGTCGCCGCCGGTGCACCCGCCGTCGCGGCCGAGGTCGAAGCGGGCACGCTGCCGGCCTTCCTGGCGCGGCCGCTGGGGCGGTGGGAGGTGGTGCTCGGCAAGTGGCTCGGCCTGGCGGCGGTGCTCGTACCGTACATCGCCGCCACCGGCGCCCTCGAGCTGTGGGTGGTGCTACGCGTCGTCGGCTACCGGGCGCCGGCGCCGGCCGCGGCCCTCGCCGCCCTCGTGGCGGAGGGGCTGGCGGTGATGTCGCTCGCGCTCCTCCTCGGCACCCGCCTGTCGGCGATGGCCGCCGGCGTCGTCGCCGCCGCCGCCTTCTTCGTCTCGTGGGCCGCCGGCGTCACCGGCGGCGTGGGGGAGGTGCTGCACAACCGGGACCTCGTCGTCGGCGCCACGGTGGCCAAGCTGGTCATGCCGAGCGACGGCCTGTGGCGCAGCGCCGTCTACCACCTCGAGCCGCCGCTGGCGTTGGCGGCGGCGACACGTACGGCCACCGGCCTCGCCGCCGACCCCTTCTTCGTCGCCTCCGACCAGCCGCTTGCGTTCTACCTGTGG
The DNA here is from genome assembly GCA_023512375.1 of Bacillota bacterium. Classification (GTDB taxonomy): domain Bacteria; phylum Bacillota; class Sulfobacillia; order JAJZYS01; family JAILZS01; genus JAILZS01. The sequence continues at coordinate 3,721 of JAILZS010000080.1, forward strand.
GCCGCGGCGTGGATCGCCGCGGTCGTCGCCCTCGCCGTCTGGAGCTTTCGCCGGCGCGAGCTCTGACCTCCGCGCTCAGGCCATGCCCGTGTGGTCGAGGAGGAAGGCCGCGATCCGTTCGTACGCGTCGATCCGGTTGCCGATCTTCGTCAGGCCGTGGCCCTCGTCTTCGTAGCGCAGGTACTCCACCGGGCGGCCGCGCGCCCGCAGGAGGGCGACGATCTGCTCCGCCTCCTCCACCGGCACGCGCGGGTCGCGCGCCCCATGCACGACGAGAAGCGGTGCCCGGATGCGGTCGGCGTGGGTGAGGGGGGAGGCCTCCACCAGGAAGTCCCGATCGCGTTCCAGCGACCCGTACTCCGCCTCCCGCACCGGCCGCCGCCAGGGGGAGGTGCGCTCGAGGAAGGTCACGAGGTTGGCGATGCCCACGATGTCCACGCCGGCGCACCACAGGTGGGGGTGGCGGGCCAGGGTGGCGAGCGTCATGTAGCCGCCGTAGCTCCCTCCCATGACCGCCTGGCGAGCGGGGTCGAGAATCCCGCGTCCCACCAGGTCGGCCGCCAGGTCGGCCAAATCGTCCACGCTGTCGAGGCGGCGGCGCACGTCGTCGGCGTGCTCGTAGGCACGGCCGTATCCGGTGGAACCGCGCACGTTGGGCTTCACCACGGCCAGACCCGAGGCGACCAAGAACTGCGCCAGGGGGTCGAAGGCGTAGCGGGACTGGCTTTCGGGCCCGCCGTGCACGATCCATACGCCGGCGTAGGGGGGAGAGGCGGCGGGTGGGCGGTACAGCCAGGCGGGCACGACCAACCCGTCCCGTGCCCGCACCCGCACCTCCTCCGGGGCCACGAAGGCGTCGCGGTCGAGGCCCCCACAGGCCATGCGGGTGACCGGGCGGGGGCCCGAGGCCGCCTCCACCACGTACGCGTCGACCCCCCGGTCCGGGCGGTCCCAGACAAACGCCAGGCGTCCTCCCTCCGGCGACCAGGCCAGTCCCTGGGCCACGCCCTCCCCCTCCACCCACGTGTGCACCCTGCCGGACGCCAGGTCGAGGGCCTTGACCACGCCGCGGCCGCCCGCGTTCTCCACCAAGGCGAGCGTGCGGCCGTCGGGGGAGAGGGCCACCTCCTCGACGTCCGCCTCGGGCGCGTAGAGTGTGCGCACCGCGCCGTCGGCGACGTCGACGGCCACCGCGGCCGCGTACTCGCGCCCAGCGTCCGTGGCCGCGAACACGGTGCGTCCGTCCGGTGCCCACACGGGCGTGGCGAACCGGCTGACCTCCCCCTCCGGGCCGGCCGCCAGCAGGCGTGGCTCCGCCTCCCCACCTGCCCTGAGGTCGACGAGCCACAGGCGCTGGTCGCGGCTGGGCGCCGACTCGCGCACCAGGAGCCGCCCGCCGTCGGGGGAGAACGCCACCGGGTAGAGGAGGGCATCGCGCACCCACACGGGCCGGACCTCCCCGGTCGTGCGCCGGCCCACGTAGACGTCGAAGGCCGTGGGGGAGCGGCGGTTCGACGAGAAGGCGAAGGTGTCGCCGTCCGGGCCCGGCTCCGCCAGGTGCCGCATCGGCCCCTCCCCCGGGTCGAGCTCGCGCGCGCCGAGGGCCGACACCTCGAACAGCCGCCACCGCTCGTCGCCGCCGCGGTCCACCGCCACCAGGACGGCCGCGGCGGGCGTCGGCCTGAGGTCGCCCACGCGCTCGCCGAAGAAGGTGAGCCGATCGGGCCACAGCGGCTCGCCCCCGGAAGCGGGCACCGCCACACGGTAGGCCTCCCAGTTGCCGCCCAGGTTGGACAGGAAGGCGAGGCTGCGGCCCCCGTCCAGCCAGCGCGGCGTCGAGAGGCTCGCGCAGTGAAGGTAAGGGAGGACGGAACGCGCTCGGTCGCTCATGGCCTCGGCGCGGGGCGCCGGTCACCTCCGTGCGTGCGCGGCGTGGCAGACGCGGGCGAACCCCGGCGACCCCGGCCGCGCCTGGTCGGTCGTTGGAAGGGATGCGAACGTCTGCATGCGCTGTACGACACTCCCTGCCCGTCCACCTTCCCCCGTCCTGCGCCGACGCCATGGTCCCAGGTCGGACGCGACAGGCACACCAAGTCCCGATATACAAGTTGCTAGATCGGCTCCGGGGCAGAGCGGGCGGCGCGGCCGCCGGCAGGATTCCCCCGGTCCGGCGACGGCGGCCGAGGAGGATGCGGACGGTGCAACGGATGGCAGCGGTGGTCCTGGGTGCGGCGGCCGCGGCGCTGGCGGCGGCGCCCGCCCTCGCCGCCGGCGGGCCGCCGCCGGGGAGTACCCTCACCATGGTGGCCACGGCGTACGGGCCCACGCTCCAGGACAACTACCCGTACGGGCCGGTCGACGCCTTCGGCCAACCCCTTACGGCGGGGGACGTGGCCGTCGACCCGCGCGTCATCCCGCTGGGGACCTGCCTGTTCATCACCGGCTACCGGTCCCCGTTCCTGCCGAGCGGGGGCCTGTACGCCGAGGCGGACGACACCGGCGGCGCCATCCGCGGCGACCGCGTGGACATCTTCTACGCCGGCACGGAGGCGCAGATCAACCGGTTCGGCATCCAGCGCGTCCGGGTGCGGATCCTGGGCCCGAGCCCGGACCCCCTGACGCGGGTGTCGGGCACGGCGGCGTGCGCGGTGTACGAGCACGGCCGGGGGGCGGGCACGGCCGCCGCCGCCCATAGGCGGGGCGGGCGGGGGACGCGCGTCGGGGCGACCGCGCACCGGCGCCCCTGGGGGAGGCGCCGGGGCGACCGGGAGCAAGCGGGGGTGCGGGGCGGCGGCGCGACCGGGGGTCCTCACCGCACGCCGTAGGGGCGCGCCGGGATGGCTCCCGCATGCGGCGCGGGAGGGCGGCGGTTCGGCTCGGGCGACGCGAGCCACGCCCGCAGGGCGCGAGCCACGAGTCCCGCATAGAGGCGCGCCCCCGCCGGGTCGAGGTGGACGCCGTCGGGCCAGAAGTCCTGGCCGTGCCCGGCGCTCGCCCCGTACCAGTTCACCAGGCGAACGTTGCGGTGGGAGGCCGCGGCATCGGCCAGCATGGCGTTCACCTCGTCCTGCCAGGGACGGGGGACGCGGGTGTTGACGAGGAGGATGCGCCGACCGGGGCCGATGTCGGCCAGAAGGCCGTCGAGTTCGGCGGGCGTGAAGGGGCCGTTGGTACCCAGCTCGAGGATCACGCACCCGCCCAGCTCGCGCCGCCGGCGGAGCGCCGCCACCACCGCCGGCGCCTGCACGAGCTGGCGCCCCACCCGGCCGTCCACCCGGATCCCGGGCACCAGGGCCTCGAGATCCGAAGCGGCGTCGATGAGGACGGAGTCGCCGATGGCGTTCACGCCCCGGCAGGCGGCGAAAGGGTTGGGCCGGCGACGCGTAGGCGGACGGCGGCCGAACACCGGCGGCACGGCCGACCGGGCGCCGCCTGCGGTGCCTCCGTGCAGCGGGCGACGGGAACGGGAAGGGGCGGGCGTCGACCGCTGCGCCGGCGCCTTGGAGCGGGAGGCGGCCGGAACCGCCCCCGCCATCCCGGCCAGGGCGACGGCCAGCACGGTCGCGCCTAGGGCCGCCGCGGCCATGTGCCGCGGGGCCGGGCGCACCGGTCGGCCGCCGCGCGTCCGCTGCCACAGCCGGCCCAGGGCCCCGGCGCGGACGGGCTTCTCCACCCACCGCCAGGAGAGGGCGGCGAGGGCGACGCTCGCGCCCACCTGCGCCAGCGCACGCGGCAGATGCTCGGCGCCCAGGGCGGCGGTAGGGGTGGTGAGGGCGATGACGGGGTAGTGCCAGAGGTAGATCCCGTACGACCGCACCCCCAGCCAGCGTAGGGGGCGCCACCCGAGGGCGCGCGCCAGGCGGCCCGAAGGGTGGGCGAGGGCCGCCACGGCGAGGGCGGAGGCGATCGACAGGAGCACCAGGCCCACCGGGTACAGGAAGGGCTCGTACTGTTCGGTGCCCAGCACGAGGGCGACCACCGCCGCCAGCCCGAGCGCGCCCAGGCCGTCCAGCAGGAGCGGGGCGGGGCGGTCGGCGCGCGCCGCCAGGCGACCGCTCGGCCACACCAGGGCGAGGGCCGCTCCCGTCAGGAGAGAGAAGGCGCGCGTATCCGTCCCGTAGTAGACGCGGCTGGGATCCTGGCCCGGCACGTAGAGGAG
>JAILZS010000081.1 GCA_023512375.1 Bacillota bacterium
GGGGGCGGGGGGGGGGGGTTACCGCCGCCACCCCCCCCCCAACCCCGGCCCGGCGGGGGGCGGCGCGGGGGGCGTGGGGGGCCCCGCGGCGGGAGGAGTACGGGCGGGACATTGACGTCCTGCGCCTGGCGAGCGAGGGCATCCTCGACCACGTGATCGACTTCGACGACCTGCGACCCGAGGTGGAGCGCCGCCTGGCCGTCTACGCCACGCGAGAACGGCCCCGCATCGACCGCCACAACGCCGTCCACCCCGTCTAGAGGCGGTCGGGTTCATCCGGCGCCGCCCGCCTCCGGGTCGCCCGTACGCTTCTCCCAACCCGACTTGAACAGCGGCAGGTAGTTCGACACCTGGTAGGGGTGGCGGCGCACCTCGTCGAGGTCGAGCTCCGTCCCCAGCCCCGGCCTGTCGGGCGGCACCACCGCCCCGTCCACCACCCGCAGGGGGTGGGTGAGCAGGCGGTTCTCCCACGGCTCGTTGAACTCGTCGAACATCTCGTGGATGTAGAAGTTCGGGGACGCCATGTTCAGATGGGCACAGGCCAGCGAGCACACCGGCCCCTGGGCGCTGTGGGGGGCGGTGACCGCCTCGTGCGCCTGCGCCATGCCCACCACGTCCCTTGCCGCCGTCATGCCGAGGAACTGGGGCTCGAGCTGGACGATGTGCACGGCGTCGTAGGAGAGAAGCTCGGCGAACTGCTCGCGGCAGTAGTAGTCCTCGCCCACGGCCACGGGCACGGGCGAGCGGCGGGCCACCTCCACCGTCGCCCGCACGCGCTGGGGCGGCACGGGCGCCTCGAACCAGGCCGGCCGGTACGGCGCCATGCGTTCGGCGAACTGCAGGGCGGTCGAGACCGTGAACCGGTTGTGGCCCTCGATGAGGATGTCTACCTCCGGCCCCACCGCCTCCCGCACGGCGGCAATGAGGTCGATCGCCAGGTCGAACTCCCGTCGGTCGACGACCCGCCACGCCGCCCCGAAGGGGTCGAACTTGAGGGCCGTGTAGCCGCGCCGTACCACCTCCCGCGCCTGGGCGGCGAACGCCTCCGGCGTCCGCCCCCCTTCGCCGCGGTACCAGCCGTTCGCGTACACGCGCAACCGCTCGTGGCAGCGGCCCCCCCACAGCCGATAGAGGGGGAGCCCCGCCGCCTTGCCCAGGATGTCCCAGCAGGCGAGCTCGATGGCGGCCAGGGCCGAACCGTGCACCTGCCCGCCGTCGGAGAACACGTCCCGCCACAGATGCAGGGCGACGTCGGCCACGTCGCGCGGGTCGCGTCCCAGCACCAGGGGCTTGAGCTCGTGGATGGCCGCCTCCACCGTGCGGCCGAAGCCGTTGAGCGTCCCCTCTCCCAGGCCGGTCAGGCCCTCGTCCGTGTGCACGACGCAGAACACCCAGTTCTTCCACGGATTGCCGACCACATGGGTGGTGATGTCCGTGATCCGCATGCGCCCACCTCCCTGTCCGCTCCCCGCCGCGGCCCGAGGGCCGGCGGCGCCGGCCTACGGCCCGGCGCCGCCGTCGCCGGAGGCGAGGTCCGTGGTGTACAGGCCGGCGCAGTGCGACCTCACCGCCTGGGCCATGCGCCGCGCCACAGGCGCCCAGCTCGGGGCGGGTAAGCGATGGGCAGGCGCGGCCAGGCTGAGGGAGGCCACCACCTGGCCCGCCGGGTCGCGAATGGGGACGGCGACGCAGCGCACGCCCGGCTCATGCTCCTCGTCGTCCACCGTGAAGCCGCGCTCCCGGCTCTGGGCCAGGTGTTCCACGAGGACGCCCGGGATGGTGATCGTGTTGGCCGTGTGGGCGGTGAGCGGCGCCACCCGGTCCAGGTACGCCTCCAGGTCGCGTCCGTCCAGGTGCATGAGCAGCGCCTTGCCGATCGCGGTGCAGTAGCAGGGGTTGCTCTTCCCCACCCAGGCGGCGATGCGGATGGAGCGCACGCCGTCGACCTTCTCCACGTACAGGACGCTCTTGCCGTCGGGAGCCCATACGCCGAGGTTGCAGGTCTCGCCGAACTCCCGCACCAGGTCCTCCATCGCCGGCCGGAGGGTGGTGCGCACGTTGAGATGGCCCAAGGCGCGCTGCCCGAGGCGGATGGCCTCCGGCCCCAAGGCGAAGGGCCCGCGCGCCTCGAGGCGCACCACATAGCCCTCGTCCTGAAGGGCCTCGAGGATGCCGAGCGCCGTGCTCTTGGGCATGCCCAAGGCGAGCGCCACCTCCGTCACCGTACTCGGGCTGTGCGCCCCTAGGTGGTTGAGCACCGCCACGGTGCGGTGTGTCGTGGGGTTGCCGCCGCGGCGGCGGGCGAACCCCTCGCTGCGAGCCTCGTCCCCCACCGCTTCGCCCCCTACCGCCGTCGGCTCCCGCGGCCGCGCCCGCGTCGGAAGGATCCGCGCTGGAGCGCACGAATTGCCATGCGGGGTTCGAATTCGAGTTCATCATCGCGAACTCCTGCCACGGAGGAGGGAGCCCGTTGGACCAGCGCGGACCGACGCTCCTCGGGGCCGTCGGCCTTCCGGCCGACGACCCGGCCGACTTCGCCTCCCCCGGCCGCTTCGCCGACGGGGGGCGGTTTCGGTTCGAGATCCCGAGCGTGGAAGGGCCGGCCGCCCTGGAGGCCGTGCTCGAGGAGGCGCGGCGCCTGGACGCGCCGCTCCACCGCATCTCCCAGGGAAGCGGCGTCGAGCTTCTCACCGACGCAGAGGTGCGGGCCATGGCGGCTATGGGGCGGGACGCCGGGGTCGAGGTGTCGCTCTTCCTCGCCCCCCGCGCCATCTACGACACGGGTGCCATGCACCTCGCCCCCGGCGGCGCGGTGGTGCGCAACCGCATCCGCGGCATGCGCCAGATGGCCTACGCTCTGGACGAGCTCGTGCGCGGCTATGACCTGGGCATCCGCAGCTTCCTCGTGACCGACATCGGCCTGCTCGCCGTGGTGGGCGAGCTGCGCGCCCAGGGCCGCCTGCCCGCCGACCTGAAGATCAAGGTGTCGGTCATGATGGGGGAGGCGAACGCGGCCTCCGCCCGTCTCCTGGAGCGGCTCGGCGCGGATACGTTCAACATCCCCGCCGACCTCTCCCCCGAGCAGATGGCCTCCATGCGGCAGGCGACGGCGCTTCCCCTCGACGTATACGTGGAGAGCCCCGACGACGTGGGGGGGTTCGTTCGCTACCACGAGATCCCCCGCATCGTCGCCGCCGCCAGCCCCGTCTACCTCAAATTCGGGCTGCGCAACGCCCCCGGCATCTACCCTAGCGGCCGCCACCTGGAGGGGGTGGCCGTGGCCACGGCGCGGGCCCGCGCCCAGCGCCTGCGCGTGGGGTGGGAGACGATCCAGCGAGCGGGCCTGGCCGGCGCCATGAGCCCACTGCCGGTGCGCACGGACGATCTCGCCCTTCCCGTCCCCCCCGCCCCCAGGAGCGGGGTCGGGCCGGGAGGAGCCGGGACAAAAGACAACGAATAGTCGGACGAGCCCGCGCACGTGTTCGTCATCGTGAACTTCCCCCCGGCGGCCGACGGTCCGGCCCCACCGCGCGCGGCGCCGTCGCACCCGAGGCCGCCCGGCCGCACATGCGGCGGCGGTCGATCGTCCCGGGTCGCAGTCGTGGATCAAGGAGGCTTCAGGCGTGGACGTGGACGACGTGGACAGGGAGGAACGCACGGACCCCGGCGCGGGTATCACCCGTCGGGATCTCATCCGGACGGCCGCCCTCGGCGGCGCCGCCCTGGCGGGGGGATCGCTCCTGGCAGGGGCGCTGGGGGATGTCGCCCTCGCCCGGGGCGGCTTCCCGCCACCCCACCCGAAGTGGCGGTTCGTGTTCGTGAACCACGTGACCACCAACCCATTTTTCGTCCCCACCCAGTACGGAATCGAGGACGCGTGCAACCTCCTCGGGTGCACCTACCAGTGGACCGGCTCCACCACCAGCCAGGTGAGCGAGATGGTGAACGCCATCGAGACCGCCATCGCCAGCCGGGCGGACGGCATCGCCACCTCGATCGTCGACCCGAAGGCGTTCAACGCCCCCATCGCCGCCGCCATCAAGGCCGGCATCCCGGTGGTCTCGTACAACGCCGACGCGCCGGCCAACAGCGGCAATCAGCGCATGGCGTACATCGGGCAGGACCTGTTCGTGTCCGGCCAGATGATGGGCCAGCGAATCATGCAGGTCGTGCCGTCAGGGGCGCACATCGGCTTGTTCATCGCCACCCCCGGCTCGCTCAACATCCAACCCCGCATCGACGGCGCCGTCTCCGTGCTCAAGAGCGCCGGCAAGGGGTACACATGGGACGTCGTCGCCACCGGCGCCCTGGTCGAACAGGAGCTGTCGGCCGTGGAGAGCTACTACCTCGGCCACAAGAGCGTCAAGGGCATGTTCGCGGTCGACGCCGGCAGCACCCAGAGCGTCGGCCAGGTGATGGCGAAGTACAATCTGCACAAAAAGGGCGTGGCCGGTGGCGGCTTCGACCTTCTCCCGCTCACCCTGCAGTACATCCACCAGGGGGTCCTGGACTTCACGATCGACCAGCAGCCGTACCAGCAGGGCTTCTACCCGGTGGTCGAGCTGTTCCTCTACAAGCTGTCGGGCACGCTCATGTCCCCCTCCACCATGGACACGGGTCTCAAGTTCATCACCAAGGCGAACGTGGGGCCGTACTTGCGCACGAAGTCGCGGTTCGAGGGCAGCACCGCCGCCGAGCTCAACCTGGGCGGCTAAGCGAGAGCGCCTGACACGCGCCGCGCGCTCCGGCCCCGGGGGCCGGCGCGGCGGTGCGTGTTCGTCGTTGGCCCTCAGCGGATGCGGCGTGAGGCGTCCCATTTCGCAGGCGCGGGCGGCGCCGCCGCCCGCGCCGAAAGGCGGGAGACATTGGACACGCGCGTCGAACCCGGCCGGCCGCCTGCGCCCCTGGCGGGCGAGGCGCGCCTGGGGTGGGCGAGGTGGCTTCTGCAACGCCGGGAGACGGGTATCGTGGGCGTCGCCGTCGCCATGGTCGTCGTCTTCCAGATCCTCACCACGACGTTCCTCACGGCCACGAACCTGTCGGTGATCTTCCAGCTGGCGGCGGAGATCGCCATCATCGCCGTGGCCGAGGTACCGCTCATGGTCCTGGCCGAGATCGACCTGTCGCTGGGCAACATCTTCGCCCTGAGCTCGTTCGTCATGTACTTCGCCTACCAGGCCCACCTCGGGCTCGTGGCGGGCATCGCGGCCGGTGTGGCGAGCGGCGCCGTCGTCGGTCTTTTGAACGGGCTCATCACCGTCAAGCTGCGGGTGCCGTCGTTCATCGGCACCTTGGGCATGCTGTACGCCCTCAACGGGTTTACGCTCATCATCTCCGGCGGCTACCCGGTCATCACCCCGGCGGGCGGGGGCCTCGCCTCCGTCATGGGCGCCGCCAACGCGGCGCCGTTCATCTGGGCGGGGGTCATCGTCGTCGTCTGGCACGTCTTCCTCAACCGCACGCGCGTCGGCGGCTACACGGTGGCGGTGGGCTCCAACCCCGTGGCCAGCCGCGAGGCCGGCATCCAGGTGGACCAGGTGAAGATCCTCGCCTTCGTCCTGGCCGGCGCCCTGGCCGCCCTCACCGGCATCATCGAGGCCTTCCACCTGAGCTCCATCGACCCCCTGGCAGGGGGTACCGGCCTCCTTCTCGAGGGCATCGCCGCCGCCGTCATCGGCGGCACCGCCCTCACCGGCGGGTCGGGGACGATCGTCGGCGCCGCGGTGGGCGCTTTCGTCATCTCCGGCCTCAACGACGGCCTCAACGTCCTGGGCGTCAACGCCTACGCCTTCGACCTCATCCTGGGCGTGGCGATCGTCGTAGCCATGGTCCTGAACACGCGCATCGCGCGCTCGGGAGGTGCGTCCCGTGGCGACGTCTAGCGCGCCCTCCCCGGCGCCGCCCGCGCCCGAGCGGGTGCTCGAGGCCCGCAACGTACGCAAGAGCTTCGGCGCCATCTCCGTCCTCAAGGGCGTGAATCTGCACCTGGACCGGGGTGAGGTCCTGGGGCTCATCGGCGACAACGGCGCGGGCAAGTCGACCATGATCAAGATCCTCTCCGGCTATCACTCGCCCGACGCAGGCGAGATCCTCATCTACGGCCAGCCGGTCCACTTCCGCTCCCCGGCCGACTCGCGCGCCGCCGGCATCGAGACCGTCTACCAGGACCTGGGCTTGGTGAACGACCTGTCCGTCTACCGTAACCTGTTCCTGCGGCGCGAGCCCGTGCGCCGCTACCTGGGGCTCGTCCCCATCTTGGACGACCGGCGCATGGAGGAGGAGAGCCGAGTCTTCCTCCAGGCCATGCGCGTCTCCATCCCGTCCGTGCGCTCTACCGTGGCCACCCTGTCGGGCGGCCAGCGCCAGGCCATCGCGGTCGCCCGCTCGGTGTACCTCAAGCCCCGCATCCTCATCCTGGACGAGCCGCTGGCAGCGATGGGCGCCAAGGAGGGGCGTATGATCCTCGACCTCATCGTCGAACTCAAGCGCACCCAGGCCACGTCGATCATCCTCATCGCCCACAACTACGCCCAGGTGTTCGACGTATGCGACCGCATCGCGTGGCTCGCCGACGGCACCATCCGCCTGGACGTCCCCGTCAGCCAGACTTCCGTGGAGGAGATGACCCGCCTTGTCACCGAGGAATACCGGCTCCCTTCCTGACCCCTTCCGGCGGGGGGGCTGCGGCCGGTGAGCGGCGGCTACGCCCCCCTCGCCGGCAAGGTGGCGCTGGTCACGGGCGCGGCCCAGGGTATCGGCCGCGGCATCGCCGTGGAGCTGGCGCGCGCCGGCGCCGCCGTATGCGTCAACGACCTCTCCGCGCAGGCGGCGGAGGGCGAACGGACGGTGGCGTCACTCGCGCAGGTGGGGGCGCGGGCGGTGTTCGTCGCCGCGGACGTCTCCGACCGCGGCCAGGTGGAGGCCATGTTCGACCGTTGCGGGGCCGAACTGGGGCCGGTGGACGTCCTCGTGTCCAACGCCGTCACCAGCCGCCGGCGGAGCCTGTTGGAGACGCCCTTCCCGGAGTTTGCCCGGGCCGTGGAGGTGGCCGTCTACGGCGCCTTCCACGTCATGCAGGCGGGGGCACGCCGCATGGTGCGCGAGGGAAGGTCGGGGGCGATCGTCCAGATCACCTCCCCGTGGGCGCGCATCCCTTACCGGGGCGGCATCGACTATACCGTGGCCAAGGCGGGGTCGCACATGTTGGCCATGGCCGCCGCCAACGAGCTGAGTTGGCACGGCATCCGGGTGAACCTGGTGGAGGCCGGCTGGACCGACACGCCAGGCGAACACCGCTGGTTCTCCGCCGAGGCCCTGGCCGAGGCCGCGCGCCAGCAGCCGCTCGGGCGGTTGGCCGAGCCGGCGGACATCGGCCGCGCCGTCGTCTTTTTGGCCACCGAGCCGTACATCGTGGGCACCGTCCTGTGCGTGGACGGGGGGCTCTCCATCAAGGACTACGCACCGCCCGGCGTGGACCCCCGCCGCCTCCCCGACTGGGACCGCCTTCCCTGAGCCCGCCCGGCGCGGACGGGTCGCCTCCCGTCGCCCCGCGGCCGGCGCGCGTCGCCCCCACCCACTCGCATCGGTTGACCAGCTCGCCCACTCCCTCCACCGCCACGCTCACCACGTCTCCCGGCCGCAGGGTGAAGGCGTCGTCGGGCACGATGCCGGTGCCCGTGAGCAGAACCGTACCGGGGGCGATCGTGTACGCCCGCCCCAGCTACGCGACTTACACTTTGACTGGACTTAGTAGGCTAAATCTCGTACCATGGTCTCATGGATGATTTTGTCAGCATCGCGGAG
>JAILZS010000021.1 GCA_023512375.1 Bacillota bacterium
CATTCCAAGGGTAGCTGGCGGATGCAGCCCGCTTGGGGAGAACCCAAGCAAACGAAGTCTGGGGCTCACGGAAGACTCGCCGAAGGGCATGTCCAATCGTGCCCAATAAATCGGCTACTGTTTCAGACCACGGCAAGGTACACGGCGCCGCTGCATGGGATCGCGCACAACCCGACCAACCCGCCCGAGATGGCGCCCGCGCCTACGGTGCCGGCCGTGCCGAACCGACGCAGCCGCCTGGCCATGGCAGCGGGCATCGCCGGTGTGAGTCGTCGGCCCGGGAAGCACGCCTCGGCCAGGATCGCAAGCCCCCACAGGGCGAGGACGGCGCCGCCGACCTTCACGATGAGCGTCGCGATGTCCGCTGGGACGAGCCGCGTCAGAGTGGTCACGCCAGCGCCAAACACAAAGTAGACGGCGAACAGCATCGACGCGTAGGGGGCGACGAAGCGAACGAGCGTCGCGCGGGCGTCGCTCCGAGCGGGTGCCTGGGCCGACCGTTCGACCAGCCCGAGCACCGTCCCAACGTAGAGGAGAAGGGTCGAGAAGGCACACGGGTTGAGACCGTCGACAAGACCGGCGGTCACCACCAGCGCCACCAGTTCCGGTCCCGACCGGCTGGACACCGTCAACGCCCGCGGGAGTTTGGCCCCCGACAGGGCGAGCCCGGTCGCCACGACGAGGCCCGCCACGCCGACGAGCCAGAACGGAGCTGGCCGCGCGCCGCGTCGCACCATCACTCGACGACGATCGCGCCGTTCATGGCCGGGTCGCGCGCCCCGCCGCAGCACGCGTCACAGTAGAAGCGAAACGTCCCGCGACGCGTTGCCAACAGGTCGAACGTCGTCCGCCCGAGGGGTGCCACCCACTCGGCGACCCCGAGCACCGGGGCCTTGAAATCGTGCCAGCCGCCGCCGTCCGCATGGTTCTGGTCGTCCAAGTTGACGAGTTCGATCTGCACACGCCGACCGGCCGGGACGACCAGGCGACTCGGATCGAACCCAGACATGGACACCTCCACGCGGAGCGTCCCGGTCGGCGGTGCCTGCACCAGTTGGCGCACGCTCTGCCACAGGCCCGTCCCGACCAGGCTCAAGGCGCCCGCCGTCAGGAGAGCGAAAGCTAGCACGCGCCACGTACCGGCAACGAGCCGCCGCTGACGACGGCCCGAAGGCAACACTCTTCCCATCGCGGTCCCTCCCGTGGCGGCCACGACCGCCAACGCACCGGACGAGGTCGACACCACCCGGCCGCCGCGGCCACGATCCCTTACGGTCGCCCAGATCGGTCAGTCGGCGATCCCGGCCGGTTCGGCCGGCGCGGTCGGGCCAAGCGTGTCGTCGTGGGCCCGCCGCCACGACCAACCCGTGAGCCGCCACCTGCCGTCGAGGCCATAGGCATAGCCCGCCTGGGTCAGGGCGAGAAGGGCGAACACGCCGACGTAGATGATCGACGCCCCAACATCGGTGGCACCCGACGTGTACGGACCGCCGAAGCCCTCGGCCGTCGTCCAGATCAGGAGCGAGAGCAGGCTGCCGAGAACGGCGACGGCGCGAACGCCGACGCCTACGAGCAAGGCAACGGCGATGGCGCTCTCGCCCAGGGCGACCATATGGCAGAAGGCCTTGGGATCGACGTGGACGACGAACAGCCAGAAGTGGATCCAGTTGTCGACCCACGTCGGCTGGGCGGCGCTGGCCGCTCCGGTCAGGTATGCCGCGAAGCCGTCCATGAACCCTGGCTGCCACTTGAGCCAGGCATCGATGGCCCAGACGATGCCGAAGCCGAGACGCGCAGCGGCGAGGGCGCGCGCCGACACGTCCACGCGCATGCGTCCTCGATCCACCCTGGGAATCATCGGATCACCTCTGGTCTCGGGCCGGCCGTCGGTGGGTCAGGCGTCGACCACCGACTCGCCGCGGAGGGTGGCGAGGAGGTCCCTGTACTCCTGGACTGTGATCTCACCGCGGGCGAGGCGCAGCTTCAGGATGTCCGTCGGGTCCTCGCGCTCGATCGCCCTCTCCGTCTCGGTCTCGGCCGCGTCGTGGCGGTGATGGCTTCCCATCCGCATGCTGCCCATGCCACAGCATCCCATCGTCTGTCGGCCTCCTTCACCCGTGTAGGTCGCGGCCTGTGCCCTCGCCGGGCCCGGGGCGCGCCCGTTTACGTACCGTTTCGCGCTGAGCGTACCGCGAGCGCCTCCGCACGCCGTTCAGGCCCCGTCACGACCGGGTAAGGATCGGCTCACGGCTCGCTCAAGGCGCAAGCGGCAGGCGCACACGCGCCAACGTACCGCCGCCGCGACCAGGGCTCTCCAGCTCCAGGCGACCGCCCATCGCCTTCGTGAGTCGACTCGCGATCGCAAGGCCGAGCCCCATGCCGGGCCGCGGGGTGCGTCCGGCCGAGCCGCCCTGACCGCGGTAGAAGGGCTCCATGACGTGCGGCAGGTCGTCGGGCGCGATCCCCTCGCCGTCGTCGCGCACGTAGATCTCGACCTCGCGTCCGTCCCGGCGCGCCCCCAGCGTCACATGCCCTCCCTTCGGCGTGTGGGCAAGGCTATTGACCAGGAGGTTGCCCAGGACCTGGCCGAGGCGCTCTGGGTCGGCCAGCACCATCGTTCGCGCGGCGCCGTCCCCTTCCATCGTGAGGAGGACGTCGGCGGCCTCGAACGCGGCGGCGACGTCGTCGCGGGCCGCACCCAGGATCGCCTGGACGGCGACCGGGGAGACAGCCAGGTCGCGCTCCACCGCCTCCGCGTGCGCGAGCGCCGCCAGATCCTGCGCCATCCGCTCCAGGCGGTGGACCGCCCGGGCCATGCGCTCGAGTTCGCCGGGCCCGAGTGCCAACACCCCGTCGCTCGCCGCATCCACATAGGACCTTAGCGCCATCACCGGCGTGCGCAGCTCGTGCCCGATGCTGGCGATCGCCAGGCCGCGCCTCCGTTCTGCCTGCTCAAGGGCCGCCGCCAAGGCGTTCACATCGTCGGCGAGGCGCGCGATCTCCTGGACGCGCACCCGGTCCACGGGCACGCGCTCGGACCAGCGTCCGCGCGCCAGGCGGCGCGTGGCTTCGACAAGGGGCGCGAGCGCGTCGGAGATCTCGCGGCTGACGAACGCCGCCACGACTGCGGACACGACGATCGCCACCGCGAGCGAGATCGCGACGTGGACGGCCACCGCCGCCGTGATCGCGCTCGCGAGGGTGGCGTCCATCTCGCGCACCGTGGCACCCGCCGGCGGGTGCATGATCTGGAACATGAGACTCTGATAGGTCTGCGTGGGCACCAACAGCGCCGCCACCATCCCGGATACGGCGGCGGCCAAGCTGGCCAGGAGGTAGCTCAGGAAGAGGCGCGGCCCGAGACGGCCCAGACCCAAGCGGTTCACGGCCGCTCCGGTGCGGTCAGTCGGTAGCCGACACCGCGCACGGTGACGATGCGCACGCTGTCGCCGAGCTTGCGCCTGAGCGCCGCCACATGCACGTCAAGGACATGCTCGGTGACGTAGCCCTGGGGCCAGAGGTGGTCGAGGACGGCGGCGCGCGTGTGGAGGCGTCCCGGCTGGCGCGCGAGCAAGGCGAGAAGGTCGTATTCCTTGGGCGTGAGGGCGACCTCCCGGCCGCCAGCAAGGACGCGATGCTCGTCGAGATGGATCTCGAGATCGCCGACGCGCACAACCGCGCTCGCCGCGTCGGCGGCCCTGGGTGCACGCCGCCGGACGAGCGCCGCCACGCGAAGGCAGATCTCCCGTGGCGAGACGGGCTTGACCACGTAGTCGTCCGCCCCCAGCCCAAGCCCGAGGAGGCGGTCGGCCTCCTCGCCGCGGGCGGTGAACACCAGCACGGGCACGTCGTCGCCGTTGGCCCGCAGCCGGCGGAGCAGCTCCAGGCCGTCGAGATCCGGCAGTGTCAGGTCGAGCAGGACCACGTCGCTGCCTTGGGCGATGGCTTCGAGCGCCTCCTGACCGGTGCGCGCCGCCTGCACCGCGTGCCCGTCGCGCTGGAGGTAGAGGCCGAGGACCGCCTGCACGTCCTCGTCGTCGTCAATGAGCAGCACGCGCGCCATGAACGCACCTCCACAACCGAAGGCGAAGTCCCCAGCTCCCGCGCAGGATTCGCCGCGGCTCATCGCTTCGCCCCCCAGCCGAGGCCCGTCCCACGTCGGCGAGCGAAGCCCGCCGTCGCTCCGCGCCGCGAAAACGCCCGATTCGCTCCCAAACGCGCGTCCTCAAGAGAACGTTCGCGATCCAGGCGTGCGACGGCCAGCTTCCGGGTGTCGGCGCCGACGAACCCGAGGGACGCGAGCCGTACCCTGCCCCTTCCGCCCGGCCCTTCCTGGGCCTAGCCCAGCGCTAGGTACGCGCTAGGCGCTCAAGAAGCGCCGCCACCTCGCCCCTATCCCGCCCGTAGGCCAAGACGACGCCGTAGGCGTACGCCAGGGCGACGCGCGCCGCCCGCTCCAGGCGGGCGGGCTCCACGCCCAAGGCGTACAGCTCCGCGTACCACGGGTGCCCCGCCAGCCGGTCGGCGAACCCCTGGGCGAGCGTCTCCAGCCAGTGCGTGGTGGCATAGGCCAGGTCGTAGAGAGGCACCACGAAGGCGTCCACCCATGGCCGGAGGCGGTCGGGGTCGAGGCCGAAACGGCGCTCCAGGTGGCCGGGGTACGGGTCAGGGTAGAGGGTGAGGAAGAGGCGGCCGTCCGGCCCCAGGCGCCGGCGCCACCGGTCGATCGCTTCGGCCGTGACATGAAGCCGGTAGGCCTCCGGGTCAAGGCCGCGCCGCCCAGCCCCGTCGGCGCAGCGCCCGCAGGTGCAAAACCCCTCGCGCGCAAAGCCCGCGTCGCTCAGGCGCAGGGCGAGGTGAGCCGCACCCGCCTGGGACTGCACGGCCTCCTCCACCCAGGCGTCGGCCAAAGCCAGGACCTCGGGATGGCTGGGGCAGAGGTGGGCCCAGTCGAAGTAGGGGGCGGCGCCCCGCACGGCCCCGACGCCCCCCGGCCCCACCTGCACCCAGTCCGGGTGGGCGCGCGCCACCGCATCGTCGGCGAAGGCGCTCACGCACGGCACGGCCCCAGCCGGCAGCGGGCGCCGGGCGCCCGTCACCCCCTTCGTCTCCCAGAAGGCGAGGGGGGCGAGGCCGACGTGGGAGGCAAAGCGCGTCGTGAGCCCGATCCTGGGCAGAGGCGAGTCGGCCACCTCTACTCGCCCGACAGGCCCGCCGCCGCCTCGGGGTCGAGGATCCACACCACGCGCCCGCGCGCGGGTCGGATGACCCGTGCCGGCAGGGCCTCGTCCGGGCCCTGGCCGCGCAACGTCTCGCGTACCGCCCACGCCTTCCCCCCGCCCGTCACGAGGAACGCCACCAGGCGGGCGTCGTTGATCGCCCGAGGCGTCAGCGTCAGGCGGCGCGCCCCCAGCTTGGGCACGAACGGGGCGGCGGTGGGCAGCGGACTCGAGAGGGCGGGCGAGTGCGGGAAGAGGGAGGCGGTGTGCCCCTCGCCCCCCATGCCCAGGAGCACGAGGTCGAAGGCGTAACGCGGACCGCCGCCGCGGGGCGGAAAGGCGGCGTCCAGCTCGGCCGCGTAGCGCCGCGCCGCCTCCTCGGGATCGCCCTCGCCCGCGAACCGGTGCACCTGGTCGGCCGGCACCGGCACGCCAGCGAGCAGGTGCTCCTTGGCCATGCCGTAATTCGAGTCGGGGTGGTCGGGGGCGACGCACCGCTCGTCGCCGAACCACACGTGCACCCGCCGCCACGGCACCCGCCCGTACAGGGGCGGCAGCCTCAGGAGGTCGTAGGCGCCGGCCGGGGTGCGCCCTCCGGCCAGGGCCACGTCGAATCGTCCCCTCGCCGCCACGGCGGCCCGGGCGGTGTCGGCGAACAGCTCGGCCAAGCGCCGCCGGGCGGCGGCGGCGTCCTCCGCCACCACCACCTCCGGCTCCGGCCGCTCCGCTCCCGTGGCCTCCATCGGCTCCCCTCCCCTCGCTCACGCCCGTTCAGGGCTGGCGCCAGCGCCGTCCGTCCCGCTCCATGAGCGCATCCGCCTGCGGCGGTCCCCATCCCCCGGCCTCGTACTCGGTAAGACGCGCCGGCGCCTCCCCGGCCCACGCCTCCAGGATGGACGTCACCAGCGCCCACGCCTCCTCCACCTCGTCGCGGCGGGTGAACAGGGTGGAGTCGCCCACCAGCGCGTCGAGGAGCAGGCGCTCGTAGGCCTCCGGCGACTCGGAGGCGAAGGCCGTCTCGTACAGGAAGTCCATGTCGACCGACCGGATCTTCACCTGCGCACCCGGCACCTTGGCTCCCAGCCGGAGCACGATCCCCTCGTCCGGCTGGATGCGCATGGTGATCACGTTGGGCTCCAGCTCCGGCGTGGCGGTGCGGCTGAACATGAGGTGGGGGGCACGCCGGAACTGCACGGCGATCTCCGTCGCCCGCCGCGCCAGGCGCTTGCCCGTCCGCAGGTAGAAGGGGACGCCGGCCCAGCGCCAGTTGTCGATGAACAGTCGAAGGGCGACGAACGTCTCCGCCGTCGAGGTCGGCGACACGCCCGGCTCCTGGCGGTAGCCCGGCACCGGCTCGCCCCCCACCCGCCCCGGCCCGTACTGGGCGCGCACCACGTTGCGGCGCACGGCCTCGGGGGTCATGGGGCGGATGGCGCGCAGCACCTTCACCTTCTCGTCCCGCACCGCGTCGGCGTCGAACGCCACCGCCGGCTCCATGGCGATGAGGGTCACCAGCTGCAGCATGTGGTTCTGCACCATGTCGCGGAGCGCCCCGGTCTCGTCGTAGTAGGACGCCCGCCCCTCCACCCCGAGGCTCTCCGCCACCGTGATCTGGACGTGGTCGATGTACTGCCGGTTCCACACCGGCTCGAAGATGCCGTTGGCGAACCGGAAGACGAGGATGTTCTGCACCGTCTCCTTGCCGAGGTAGTGGTCGATGCGGAACACCTGCGACTCGCGGAACACGCCTTCGGCCACGGAGTTGAGCTCCCGCGCCGTGGCCAGGTCCCTGCCGAACGGCTTTTCCACCACCACGCGCGAGAACGCCCCGCTCTCCTCGCGGCTGAGGTCCGCCTCGCCCAGGCCCCTCAGGATGCGGGGGTAGAAGCGGGGCGGGGTGGCGAGGTAGAAGAGGCGGGCGCGCGCCCCCCCGGCGTCCTCCTCTCCCCCCAGGGCGGCGGCCAGGCGGCGGTACGTGTCCGGATCGTCGAAGTCCCCCCTCAGGTAGCGGAAGCGGCGGGCGAAGGCGGCCAAGCGGGTGCGCTCCGCGGCTGTGCCGCCGGCGCGCCCTGCCGCCTCCTCCACCAGGGCCCTTACGCCCTCGTCCCCCAGCTCCTGGCGCGCCACCCCCACCACCCCGAACCGATCGGGCAGGAGGCCCTCGCGCTCGAGGTGGTAGAGGGCGGGCACGAGCTTTCGCCGCGTCAGGTCCCCGGTAACGCCGAAGATGACGGCCGTGAACGGGGGCGGTCGCCGCTCCCCTTCCCCCCGCACGCTCGGCGCCTGCAGCCGGGCCTCCACCCCCCTCACCGCCCCCGCACCGCATGGCCGCCGAACTCCTGGCGCAGAGCGGCGACGACGCGGGCGGCGAACGAGTCGTCCTGGCGCGACCTCAGGCGCATGAGGAGCGAGAGCGTGATGACGGGGGCGGGCACGTCGGCGTCGATCGCCTCCGCCACGGTCCACCTCCCCTCCCCCGTGTCCTCCACGTAGCCCCTCAGGGCGCTCAGGTCCGGGTCGCGCTCGAAGGCGTCGGCCGCCAGTTCCAAAAGCCACGACCGCACGACGCTGCCGCGGTTCCACAGGCGGGCGATCGCCCCCAGGTCGAGGCCGGGGTAATGGCGGGCGGCGTGCAGAAGCTCGAACCCCTCGGCGTACGCCTGGAGCATGCCGTACTCGATGCCGTTGTGCACCATCTTCACGAAGTGGCCCGCGCCTGGGGGCCCGACGTGCAGGTAACCTCCCGGCGGCGCGAGCGTGGCGAGCGCCGGTTCCACCGCCCGCACCGCCTCCGCTGTCCCGCCCACCATGAGGCAGTAGCCGTTCTCGTACCCCCAGATGCCGCCGCTCGTGCCGGCGTCCACGAGGTGAAGGCCGCGCGCCGCCAAACGCTCGGCCCGCTCCGCCGTCTCCCGATGGTTGGCGTTTCCCCCGTCCACCACCACGTCCCCCGGCGCCAGGAGGTGCGCGAGTTCCTCCATCGCCCCCTCCGTCGCCTGCCCCGCCGGGAGCATGAGCCACGCCACCCGAGGGGCGCGTTGGAGGCGGGCCACCGCTTCGGCCAGGGTGGGGGCGGTCTCGAGCCCCTCCCCCCGGGCGCGCTCCCGCGCCGCCTCGTCCACGTCGAAGGCCACCACCCGGTGGCCGCCCTTATGCAGCCGGCGTGCCATGCTGCCGCCCATGCGCCCCAGCCCGGCCATCAGGAGCTCCATGCCGCCGCCCCCTCGCCCTGCCTATGTCCGACCGGCCGGTGCCGCCACCCGCCTCGTCGCCCGCTCCACCGCCTCGGCCAGGGCCGCCATCGCCGTCTCGTCCTCCACCTCCAGGCGCACCAGGCGCCGGCCGCGTCCCTCCAACGCCGCGAGGTCGCCCAGGGCCTGGGCCCGCACCAGGGCGGAGAATCCCATCCCCCACCCGGGCACCTCGGGGTCGGTGCGGGCGCCGGCCACCACCTGCACCGCCAACACCGTGCCGGGCCCGCCCTTGTGCAACTGGCCGGTGGAGTGGAGGAAGCGTGGCCCGTAGCCGAACGTGGTGGCCAGGCCGAGATGGGTGCGAATCGCCCGGCGCGCGCGCGCTGCGGCCGCCTCCGTCCCCTCCCCGGGCGGGGCGTAGGCCATGAGGGCGACGTAGTCGCCGGGACGGGCGAGGGAGAGAAGGCGTGCCAGCGCCTCCTCCGGGTCGTCCTCCGGCGCCGCTGCGCCCGCCCGGGCGACGGCCACGCCCGCCCGCCGCGGGCCGAGGGGTGGCTCGTCCAGGCGCCCCCTGGCCCGGTAGGCGGCGAGCGCAGCGGAGGTGGCCTCCTTGCTCGCCTGCACGTCGGGCTGGTCGAAGGGGTCGACCCCCAGGGCGGCGGCGGCCACGGCCGTGGCCACCTGCCAGCGCACGAATTCCCCCCCGAGGTCGAGGGCGTGGGCGAGCTCGATGCGCACCACGGGGTGGCCGGCCGCCTCCAGCGCGTTCAGGCGCCGGGTCGTCGCCTCGCCCAGACGGCCTACGGCGAGGGCGACGAACAGGCGGTCGGGGCCGTAGGTGTCCACGTCCCCCAAAGCCTCGCCCACCACCGGCACCAGGCCCCTCCCGCCCTTGCCCGTGCTCTCGGCCAGGAGCTGCTCCAGCCACGGGGCGAGGGCCGCCGCCTCGCCCTCGGCCACGATCGTCACCTTGTCCCGCCCGGCAAGCGCCGCGCCGCCCAGGACGGCCCCGAGGTAGGCGCCCGGGTGGTCGTCCAGCGGCACCTCGGGCCCCGAGTCGGCCAGCATGCGCCGCGCCCGACCCACGAGGGCCTCCGTGTCCATCCCCAGGAGGGCGGCGGGCAGAAGGCCGAAGGGGGTGAGCGCGCTGTACCGGCCGCCGACGTCCGGGTCGCCGGTCACGACGGCGCGCAGCCCCTCCTCCCGCGCCCGCCGCTCGAGCGGCGTTCCCGGATCGGTGACGGCGACGAAGCGTCTCCCTGCCTCCGCCGTCCCCACACGGGCCTCCACCTCGGCCCGGGCGCGGCGGTAGAGGGCCTCCGCCTCGGTGGTCGTTCCCGACTTGCTGGCCACCACGAACAGGGTGCGGGCGGGGTCGAGGGCGGCGAAGGCGGCGCTCACCGCATCGGGGTGGGTGCTGTCCAGGACGCGTACGCCCATCGCTCCCGGCGCAGGCGCAAAGGCGCGCGCCAGCACCTCGGCCGTCAGACTCGAGCCCCCCATGCCGAGCACCAACGCCTCCCGGTACCCCTCCGCCCGCACCTCCTCCGCCAGGCGGCGCATCTCCTCTAGGCGGTCGAGGGCGCGCGCGGGCGCCCGCAGCCAGCCCGTGGCGGCGGGGGCGGTGGGGCCGTACAGGCTCGCGTCCTGCGCCCACAGGCGGCGCACGGCGCCGGCGGCGGCGAGGGAGTCGGCGCTCGCGCGCACCGCCTCCTCCACCGCACCCAGCTGGAAACGCGCCTCGGGCACGCCCCCCACCAGGCGGGCGCGCGTGTGCCGAAGCGCCCGCATGAGGCGGTCGAAGGAGTCGGCGAAGGCGCGCACCCCCTCCTCTTGCAGGCGCTCGCCCACCGCCTCGAGGTCGATCCCCAGGTCCGCCAGGCGGCGCACCACCGCCTGCGCCTCCTCCAGGCCCTCGGTGACGCTCACCTCGGTGCGCCCGTGGTCGAGCGCGGCGCGCAGGGTGTCGGGCGGCATGGTGTTCACGCTGTCGGGTCCGACCAGGTTGTCCACGTACACCACGTCGGAATAGGCAGGGTTCTTCGTCCCCGTGGACGCCCAGAGGGGCCTCTGCGGCCGCGCCCCCCGCCCGGCCAGCGCCTCCCAGCGGGCGCCCGCGAAGCGGCGGCGGAAGAGGGCGTAGGCCAACTTGGCGTTCGCCACCGCCGCCCTCCCCATGAGGGCGCGCGCCTCCCCGGCGGCGAGGGCGCCCAACGCGCGGTCCACCGCCGTGTCGACCCGGCTGACGAAGAACGACGCCACCGAGGCCACGCGGGCAGGGGCGCCGCCCGCGGCCACGAGCTCTTCCAGGCCCGTCAGATAGGCGTCGATGACGCGCTCGTACTGGGCGAGCGAGAAGATGAGGGTGACGTTGACGCTCACGCCCATGGCGATGAGGCGCCGGATCGCCTCCGCCCCCTCCGCCGTGGCGGGCACCTTGATCATCGCGTTGGGGCGGCCGACCGCCTGCGCCAGGCGCACCGCCTCCGCCACGGTGGCGGCGGCGTCGCGCGCCAGGTGGGGCGACACCTCCAGGCTGACGAACCCGTCCGCGCCGCCCGTCCCCTCGTACACCCCCCGCAAGAGGTCGGCGGCGCGCCGGATGTCCTCCAGGGCCAGCGACTCGTACAGGTCGGCCACGGGCAACGCGGGGTCCGCGGCGGCGATGGCCGCGTCATACTCGTCCGAGCCGGCGATGGCGCGCTCGAAGATCGTCGGGTTGGAGGTCACCCCCCGCACCCCCGCCTCCACCAGCTCCCTGAGCTCGGTGTCGACGAGGCCGCGGCGGATGTTATCGTACCACACGCTCTGCCCCGCCGCCAAAAGCCGCTCCAGGTACGGATGCCGCCCCTGCGCCACCGTCGAGCCCCCTCTCCCGCCGCTAGCCGCCCACCGTGGCCATGAGCCGCCTCGCCGCCTGGGCTACGCGCTCGGGTGTGAAGCCGAAGGCGGGAAGGATCTCCTCCAGGGAGCCGCTGGCGCCGAAACGGTCGACGCCCAGGACGCGCCCACGCTCGCCCACGTACCGCTCCCACCCGAACGGGCTGGCGAGCTCCACGGCCAGGCGGGCGGTGATGTGGGGCGGAAGCACGCGCCGGCGGTACGCCTCGTCCTGCGCCTCGAACAGCTCCCACGATGGCATGGAGACGACGCGCGCCCGCACGCCCTCCCGCGCCAACAGGGCGCGCGCCGCCATGGCCAGGGCCACCTCGGAACCCGTCGCCAAGAGGAGGAGGTCGGCCGGCTCGCCTGCGCCGGCCACCACATACGCCCCCCGCCGCACCCCCTCGAGCGGATCGGCGCCCTCCTCCCGCGCCAGCACCTCCACCTTCTGGCGCGTGAGGACCAGGGCCACCGGCCCGTCGGACTCCAACGCCAAGAGCCACGCCGCCGCCGTCTCCGGGCCGTCGGCGGGCCGGATGACGGTGAGGCCCGGCATGGCGCGAAGCGAGGCGAGGTGCTCGACGGGCTGGTGGGTGGGTCCGTCCTCCCCCAGGGCGATGGAGTCGTGAGTGAACACGTACACCACTGGCAGGCGGGCGAGCGCGCTCACCCGCATCGCCCCGCGCAGGTAGTCGCTGAACACCAGGAAGGTGGCCCCGAAGGGCCGGACGCCGCCGTGGTAGGCCATGCCGTTGAGGGCCGCCGCCATGGCGTGCTCCCGCACGCCGAAGTGGAGGTTGCGCCCGCCCGCGCTGCCCGGGGTGACGTCCGGCTCCCCCGCCATGTACGTCTCGGTGGAGGGCGCCAGGTCCGCGCTCCCCCCCACCAGCTCCGGCACGGCCTCCTTGAGGACTTGGATCACCCGCCCGCTCGCCGCCCGCGTGGCCACGCGTTCCCCCACCTGGAAGCGGGGCAGCCGCGCCGCCAGGTCCGCGGGCAGGCGGCGCGCCAGCGCGTCCTCGAACGCCCGCGCCAGCGCGGGGTGGCGGCGGCGGTAGGCCTCGAAGCGCGCGCGCCACTCGGCCTCCCGCTCCGCCCCCCGGGCGCCCGCGGCCCGGAAGCGGTCGAGCACCTCCTCGGGCACGAGGAAGGCCGAGTCGGCCGGCCATCCCAGGTTCTCCCGCGTGCGCCGCGCCTCCTCGGGACCGAGGGGGTTGCCGTGGGCGGCAGGGTCGTCGCGTCGATTGGGGCTCCCCTCCGCCAGGTGGGTGCGCACCCGGATGAGGGACGGGCGCTCGGTCTCCTCCCGGGCGGCGCGGATCGCGGCCTCGATGGCGTCCAGGTCGGTGCCGTCCTCCACCGCCTGCACATGCCAGCCGTATGCCTCGAACCGGCGGCCCACGTCCTCCGTGAAGGCGAGGGAGGTCGGCCCCTCGATGGAGATGCGGTTGTCGTCGTACAGGTAGACGAGCTTCCCCAGGCGGAGGTGCCCGGCCAACGACGCCGCCTCCGCCGCCACCCCCTCCTCCAAGTCGCCGTCGCTCACGATGGCGTACACGTGGTGGTCGACGATCGGCTCCTCGCCCGGCACGTTGAACCGTCCGGCGAGCACGCGTTCGGCGATGGCCATGCCCACCCCGTTCGCAAACCCCTGCCCCAGCGGCCCGGTGGTCGCCTCCACGCCGGGCGTGTGGCCGAACTCCGGGTGCCCGGGGGTGCGGCTGCCCAGACGCCGGAAGCGCCTCAGGTCCTCGAGCCCCAGGTCGTAGCCGCTGAGGTATAGGAGCGCGTACAGGAGCATGGAGCCGTGCCCGGCGCTGAGGACGAAGCGGTCGCGGTCGGGCCAGGCGGGGTTGCCCGGGTAGTGGCGCAGAAAGCGCGTCCACAGGACATACGCCATGGGCGCCGCCCCCATGGGCATGCCCGGGTGGCCGGCCCCCGCCGCCTCCACCGCGTCCACCGCCAGGACGCGGATCGCGTTCACGCACCGCCGGTCGAGGTCGTCCGCCACCCCTTCGCCTCCCGTAGCACAGATCAGCGCTATCGTACCATCCGCCGCCTTGGCGCTTAAGGGTCGCACCCTGCCGGCGGCGCCGGCGGCGCGCCGTCCATCCCGTACGGGACCGGCCGCCGGCCCCGCGCCCTTTGCCCCGGCGACCCTTCACCCTCACCCGGGGGCACGGTAGCGGCGGGTGCGGCGGCTGCCCTCCGCCACCAGACGCCCCTCGGCTACGAGAGCCCGTAGGTCCTTCCAGGCGGTCGCCTGGGACACCCCTAGGTGAGAAGCCAATGCAGCCGTGGTCCAGACCGTGCCGCCCTCGGCTGCGCGCAGCACGATGCGCCGGCGCTCCACAGCGTCGCGCACCAGGGGCCCGGCGTGTGCCTGCGGCGTGCCGGCGTCGGCCTCCTCCGGGCGGTCGCCGCCGCGCCGTTTCTCCGCCTGGGCCCCGGCCGCGAGCCAGCGGTACGCATAGTCCTCCGCCAGCGCCCGCGTCTCGGCGAACGTCCAGGCGACGGCCGGGTATTCCACCTGCAGGGCAGCCACCACGTTGAGAAGCCAGCCAGGCCGCACGCCGCCGCGCTCTCCCTCCTTGATCAGGTCGCTCAGACGGCCTTCGACGATCAGGGCGCCGTGGGGAACCCGGCTCAGCTCGGCGAGGGCCAGGCCCAGCGAGCCGCCGATGGCGCTTTGCGCCAAGTCGGCCGGGCGCTTGCGCTCGGCCGCCGCCACGATGCGGTCCCCCTGCATGACGGCGTAGTCGCCGACGGGCAGCTCCCGCCGCACCGTCTCGACGCCCCGCCGGGCGAACCGCCAAGGATAGCGCTCGTGCACGTCCACAGCCACCGTCAATGCCCGCTCGAGCCCCATGGCCTGCGGTACGCGCACGCCCGGGCGAGACCGGCGCATCGACGTCGGGCTGCGCCAAAAGATGAAGGTGCGGCCGCGGCCCTCCGTCCAGATGAAGAGCGAGCGCCTGTTGCGTCGGCGCCGCAGGATGAGATGCACCGCGGCGCCGCTCCTCCAGCACTGCTCCACATCCACCGCCTCGACCACGTCGGCGTCCTCCGGCCACGCCTGAAACGGGTGGCAGTAGAGATCCTTGCCCGACGGCCATGTGCCCTGGGTGGCGAGAACCACCTCGCCGCTTCCCGCTACGGGCAGGCGGACCAGATACGGTAGCCGGCTGCGGGGGTCCGGGTTGCGCGCCACCACGAACCGGCCCGCGCCCACCCCGCTCACCGCGGGCCCCCTCGCTGCGCGCCCACCCCGCCCACCTGTCCCGGGGCGAGGCGCTGGGTGGGCGACGCCGTCCGTGACCGCACCCGTCCCTCGGAACCTGTCTCCGCCCGGGGGGAAGCGCCCCCGTCAGGCCCCGGCGGGAAGGATGGCGCTCGCCGCCACCATCTCGGGCACGAAGTGGCGCCGCAGGCGGCGCTCCAGGTCGTCGCGCGTCACCTCCTCGAGCACGCGCCTGAGGTCGAAGAGCGAGACGCCCTTGAAGATGCCATCGACGAAGGCGTGGGCGATGGCCTCGGGGGCGTCGAACAGGGCCACGAACTCCCCCATCGCCTTGCGCCTGAGGCGCTCGAAGGCGACGGGGTCTACGCCGTCGCGCCGCACCTCGTCGAACCGCGCCTCGATGCGGCGCCTCAGCTCCCGCGGGTCGGAGGTCTCCCCGCCCAGGATGGTGGCGGCAAAGTCGGGGCCTCCGAAATAGTAGGCGCTGAACCGGTCGTCCACCAACCCCTCGGCGTACTGGCGGGCAAACCAGGGCGAGCTGCGCCCGTACATGAGGTCGAGGAGGAGACCCGTCTCCACCTCGCGCCTCAGGTACCCCTCCGCTCCCAGGTCGCCCTCCTTGATGCCCACCAGGAGCACCGGACGGGCGACGATCGCCCGCTCCTCCGCCCACGTGCGGGCGGGACCCGGGGGCTCCTGGGGGTAGATGCGGCCCGACGGCGGTCCGCCGGGGCGGGGCGCCACGCGTTCGTCCACGTAGGCCAAAAGCTCTTCCGGGTCGACGTCCCCGACGGCGAAGAACACCATGTTGGCGGGATGGTAGAACGTGGCGTAGCAACTCTCCAGCAGATCGCGTGTGATGGCCCGGATCGACTCCACGCTCCCCTCCACCGGCAGGCGGACGGGGTGGACGTGGAAGAGGGCGCGCGTGAGGTTGTAGAAGGCGCGTGTGCCGGGGTCGTCCAGGCGCATGCGGATCTCCTGTTCGATGATCCCCTTCTCCTTCTCCACGCCGCGCTCGGTGAAGTGGGGCCGCTGCACGAAGTCGAGCAGGATGTCCACGCCGGCGCGGAATCCCTCGCTGGCCGAGAACAGGTAGGTGGTTTGGGCGAAGGTGGTGAAGGCGTTGTCGTCGGCGCCGATGGCGGCGAAGCGGTCGGCCGCGTTGCCGTCCTCCTCCTCGAACAGCTGATGCTCGAGGAAGTGGGCGATGCCGTCCGGCACCTCCACCGGCTCCGACGCGCCCGGGGGGACGAAGGCGCGGTCGATGGACCCGTAGCGGGCGGAGAAGGTGGCAAACGACTTGGCGAAGCCGCGCTTGGGAAGGACGTAGGCGCGCGCCCCCGACCGGAGGCGCCGGCCGTACAGCGCCTCCCCCAGGACCGGATCCCTCTCGATGTGCATCGGGGCCTCCTCCCATCCTCCCCTAGGCAGGGCTGGTCACCGCGCTCTCCTGGCGGGTGAGGAAGTAGACGGTGTCGGTCTCGATCCCCTGCGCCGCCTCCACCGCCGCCTCGAGCGTGACCGCGTCCAGCTCGCGCAGGCGGGAGGCGGCGTCGAACGGCATGCCGTACAGGCTGCGCTCCAAGTGACCCAGCACCACCGTGGCAGGAGAGTCCTCGCTGAGACGGATGTGGTGGCGCAGGACGCGCACCGTGCGGTCGAACTCCTCCTCGGCCACGTCGCCGCGCCGCACCGCCTCCACCTGGGCCTGGATGATGTCCAGGGCGCGTTCGAAGTCGGCGAACTCGATGCCGGCGGTGATGAACGCCGCCCCCTGCGTGCCCTCCAGGCGGGAGTACGCGTAGTACGCCAGGCTGGCGCGCTCGCGCACGTTCTGGTGGAGCTTGGAGTGGGCGAACCCGCCCAGGATGCCGTTCGCCACCGACAAGGCGGAAAAGCGCGGGTCGCCGAAGCCGATCCCCGTCCACAGGCCGATGGCCAGCTTCCCCTGGTTGACGGCCATGCGGTCGACCACCGTCCGCCCGCTCGGGGTCCGGCGCCCCGGCCGTGCAGGGGGGCCGAGGTCGTCGGGAGTACGCCCTTCCGCCGCCGGCCCGAACACCCGCGCCGCCTCCACCGCCAGCTCCTCCGGCACGAAGTCGCCCACCGCGTACAGGTCCAGGCGGGCGCGGGCCAGGACGTCCTCATACACCCGCGTCAGCTCCGCCTGCCCCAGGTCGGCGAAGTCCTCCACCCGGCCGTAGCGCGGGGTGGCGAAGGGGGTGCCGGCGAACATCTCCTGCACGAGGCGGTGCATGGCGTACTGGCCTTTGTCGTTGACGATCCCCTCGATGACGTGGCGCAGGTTCTCCTTCTCCTGCGCCACGTAGTCGGCCCTAAGCCCGCCTGCGTCGCGCGCGGGATCGAACACCACGTCCCTGAGCGTGGCCAGGGCGGCGCGCGTCAGCTCCGGCCCCGCCCCCACGTAGCGCGGGTGGGGCACCTCGATGCCGAACGCCAAGAGCTGGCGCTCCCCCAGCTTGACGGCGTCGGCGTAGAGGTCGGCGCCGTACAGGTTCTCCAGCGCCGCAGCGAGCTCGGCCGACTCGGGATGGCGGCGCGTGCCCCGGCGCAGGACGAGCGGCACGAGCGCCGTCCTCCCCGCCCCGTCGCCCAGCGGCAGATGAAGGAACAGGCGGAACGCGTCCACCTTGAACTTGTCCGTACGAAACACCCGGAGGTGGATGCCTCCGGGCAGCGTGTGTTCCGAAAACTCCACCGAGACGCCCCTTCCGTCGGCCGCTGGCCTAGCATGCCCCCTGCCGGCGCCTGCGCGCCGCGCTCAGCCGAGCGCCACCTCGGCGCCGTTCACCAGGGCCTCGAACTCCGCCGCATCCATGGTCTCCTGCTCCATGAGCCGCTCGGCCACGCGGGTCAGGCGCTGGCGGTTCTGGTCGAGCAGGCGCTTGGCCCGGTCGTGGGCCTCGCCGATCACCCGGCGCACCTCGCGGTCGATGGCCGCCGCCACCTCTTCGCTGTAGTTGCGCTCCCGCAACAGGTCGCGCCCCAGGAACACCTGGTCCTCCTTCGTGCCGTAGGCGAGCGGCCCCAAGCCCTCGGACATGCCGAACTCCGTGATCATCTTCCGCACCATCTTCGTGGCCTTGTCGATGTCGTCGGAAGCGCCGCTCGTGATCTCGCCGAAGACGATCTCCTCCGCCGCCCGCCCACCGAGGGCCTGGGTCACCTGGTCCACGATCTGGTCGCGCGACACCAGGTTGCGGTCCTCCTCCGGCAGGGTGATCGTGTAGCCGCCCGCGCCGCCGCGGGAGATGATCGACACCTTGACGACCGGGTCGCAGTTGGGCAGGAGGTGCGCCACCAGGGCGTGGCCCGCCTCGTGGTAGGCGACGATGCGCTTCTCCTTCTCGGTCATCACCCGGCTCTTCTTGGCCGGTCCCAGGATGACGCGCTCGATCGCCTCGTCCACCTCGGCCGCGCCGATGCGCTTCTTGCGCCGGCGGGCGGTGAGCAGCGCCGCCTCGTTGAGCATGTTCGCCAGGTCTGCACCCGTGAACCCAGGCGTGCGCCGGGCCATCTCCTCCAGGCTCACGTCCTCCGCCAGCGGCTTGTTGCGCGCATGCACGCGCAGGATGGCGGTGCGGCCGCGCAGGTCCGGACGGGTGATGAAGATCTGGCGGTCGAAGCGCCCCGGCCGCAGGAGGGCGGGGTCGAGGACGTCCGGCCGGTTCGTGGCCGCCATGACGATGATGCCCTCGTTCACCCCGAAGCCGTCCATCTCCACCAAGAGCTGGTTGAGCGTCTGCTCGCGCTCGTCGTGGCCACCGCCGTAGCCGGCGCCGCGCATGCGCCCGACGGCATCGATCTCGTCGATGAACACGATGCACGGGGCGCTGCGCTTGGCCTGTTCGAACAGGTCGCGCACGCGGCTGGCGCCCACGCCCACGAACATTTCCACGAAGTCGCTGCCCGAGATGCTGAAGAAGGGAACCCCTGCCTCCCCAGCCACCGCGCGCGCCAGGAGCGTCTTTCCGGTACCGGGCTCGCCGAACAGCAGGACGCCCTTGGGGATGCGCGCCCCCACCTGAACGTAGCGGCCCGGGTGGCGGAGGAAGTCGACCACCTCGCCGAGCTCCTCCTTGGCCTCGTCCACGCCCGCCACGTCCTCGAACGTGACCCGGCCCCGCTCCCCCGAGTGCAACCGGGCGCGGCTGCGCCCGAACTGCATGACGCGGTTGCCTCCCCCCTGCGTCTGCTGCAGGAAGAGAAGAAGGAGGCCGCCGAACAGGACGACCGGCAGGAGGTCGCTGAGCAACGTGAGGACCCAGCCGCTCTGTTGCGGCTGCGCGTACTGGAATTTCACCTTGTACGCGTTGAGCTCGTTCTGCACGAGCGTGTCGGCCGGGCCGGGGGCATAGGCGAAGACGTGCTGGCCCGAGGTGGTCACGCCCGTCACCACCTGGTTCGTGGTGTCGATCGTGGCCGACTGCATCTGGTGCGTCTCGACCAGGTGGAGGAAGGTGCTCAGTCGGATGGCGGGGACGGCGGCGCGCGGCGCGCTCCAGTAGTTCACCAGCAGGAGGGCGAGCAGGAGGATGACCAGAAGCGGCGCGAAGGTGCGGAAGAAGCCCCGGTTCATCGCGTCCGCACCTCCTTCGCCGGCGGCCGTAAAAGCCTCCTGATAGTAGCATACCGCCCCATGGCCAACAACCGCGCCGACGCGGCCGCCTTCGCCCGCGCGCGCGGGCGCGCGCCCCGCCGCGTCACGTCCCGGGCCACCCGCCGCCGGTGGGGAAGGTCGGCGGCGCCTCCCACACGAGCGTCCACTTCCTTCCCTCCCCGTCGACCGCCACCACCGCGTCCCGCGCCCCCAGCGGCAGCCACGGCGGCCCTTCTCCCCCGTCCACCACCCAGGCGCCGTCCCGGCAGGGCGGCGGTACGCCGTGGGCGCGCAGGAGGGCGCGGGCGGTGGCGGCGCCGCGGCCCGACCACACCCGCTCCCCGGCAGCCGGCGCCCGCGCCGCGCCGCCGTCGCCGAGGCGCAGGGCGGCCGGCTTGGCCGCCTCCTCCCCCGACGCGGGGCGGCGCTCCAACACCGCCCCCCCCGGCAGCGCCTGACGCCACCGCGGCCCCGGCGGGAGCGGAACGGCAGGGGGCGCGGTCGGTGGGAAGAGCACTGCCCCGTCGCGCGCCGCCGCCACCCGCACCCAACCCACGTCGGGACGGGCTGCGCGCCGCTCCGGCCAACGCGCCCAGGCTTCGGTCCAGGGCGCGGGCGGATACCGCCCCGCCACCGCCCACGCCGCCTGGCGGAGGAGGTGGGCGCGCAGGGCGGTCGACGCGGAACGCCACAGGGGCCAGGGCACCGTCCGCCAGGGCCCGCCGTTGTCCGCCACGGCCGGCGGGAGGAGGGCATCCACGGCCGCGCGCAGGAGGTCGCCGTCCTGACGCAGGCGCGCGGCGCTCAGGGCCAGCTGGGCGACGGAGCCCGGGCGTGCCGCCTCCAGGGCGGGGAGGACACCGAGGCGCACACGGTTGCGCTCCGCGTCGGGCAGGGCGTTGGTGGCATCCTCGCGCCACGGCTGCCCGACGGCCGCCAGGTACGCGCGCAGGGTGGCGCGCCGTTCGGCCAGGAGCGGCCTGAGCGTGCCGTCCGGCGCCGCCTCCGCCATCGCCCCCGCCCCCACGAGGCCCGCCCCCCGCATGAGGCGGAGGAGGAGGGTCTCCGCCTGGTCGTCGGCGTGGTGGCCGAGGGCGAGCCAGCGCGCCGAGGTGCGCCGTCGCACCTCGTCGAACAGGCGGCGGCGCAGGGCGCGCCCGGCCTCCTCGACCGACATGCCGTGGGCGCGGGCGAAGGCGCCGACGTCCTCCCGCTCCAAGTAGAGCGGGACGCCCAGCTCCCGGCACAGGGCGGCGACGAACTCGGCGTCCGCGTCGGCCGCCTCGCCCCTCAGGCCGTGGTGGAGGTGGGCCGCCACCGGCGCCAGGCGGCGCCTCGGAGCCGCCGCCGCGATGAGGCGCAACAGCGCCACCGAGTCGGCGCCTCCCGACACGCCGACCACGATGCCGTCGCCCGCGGCGACGCCCGCCGCCTCTAGGCGCGCCTCCACCCGCGCCTGGAGGCGAAAGGCCTCCGTCATCTCCCTGCGCATGCGTCGCCCCGCTCCCGGTCGCCCGCGCCCCGGCGGCCGGACCCATGATACACCGCAAGGGCCGCCGAGGACCGTCAGGGCCCGAGCCGCACCACCGCCACCGTGGCGTCGTCCATCCCGTCGCCTGCCAGCTGCGCCGCCCGGGCCACGAGCTGGTCGGCCACCCACTGCGGCCCCCGCACGCGGTCGACGCCGCGCAAGAACCCCTCCAACCACTCCCTGTCGCGCATGAGGGGCTCGTACGCCCCGTCCGTGAGCGCCACCAGCCAGTCCCCCGCACCCAGGCGGCGACGGCGCACGTCGACCCGGAGGTCGTGGACGACGCCGGAGGGCGGGGCGTGGCCCTCCACGCGGTCCACCCGCCCCCGCCGCACGAGGAGGGTCGGCGGCGCCCCGATCTTGACGAACTCCGCCTCCCCCGTGACGAGGTCGACCAGCGCCACGTCCAGCGTGGCGTAGGTGTCCTCCCCTCCTTCCAGCACCATGAGGGCGTTCACCGTCTCGGCCACCGTGCGCAAGCCGAAGCCGCTCGCCAAGAGGCGATCGGCCAGGCGCACGGTGGGCTCGCTCTCCACCGCCGCCGCCACCCCAGCCCCCATGCCGTCGCTCAGGGCCACCACCATGCGGTCGGCCCCCAGGGCCCGCACCAGGCAGGCGTCGCCGCTCACCCGGCCCTCGCCGCCGCCTCCCCGCGGGCGGCTCGCCACCCCCCACGCCACGGCGAGGCGCTCGGGAGCGGCGGGGGAGCTCTGGCCGACGCGGTCGAGGACCTCCGACACGCCCCGAAGCGGTTCCGCCAGGATGCGCCGGCTCGCCCGCCAACGCCGCACCAGCCGGGCCTCCAGCTCCTCCAGGTCGCGCGCGTAGCCGAGGGCGATGGCCACCGGGCGGGGGCGCAGGCACCAGGTGCGCAGGGCCTCCTCGGCCGCCCCCTGGCCCTCCCCCTCCAACCGCGACAGGGCCTCGGTGAGACGCAGGTGGGTGCGCGCCGCCTCCCGCTCCCAGCAGCGCGTGTACAAACTGCAACCGCCGCAGGCGCGGCGGGCCACCCCCTCCACCCGGCGTTCGCCGCGATCGGCCCTCGCCGGCGCCGCTGCGGCCGCCGCGCTCTCCCCCACGGCCGCGGAGATGAGGCCGACGGCCCGGGACAGGTCGCGCAGCCGCCGGCGCAGGGCGCGCTCGGGCCGCACCGGCGCCAGGCCCAGGTAGGAGGCCGCCAGGTCCCACACGGCCGCCGGCGCCGCCCACGCCGCCAGCGTGCCCGCCATGTAGGCTGCCAGGCCGGCAAGGAGGGTGGACGTGGCGGGACCGAGGGCGGGGGCGAACAGGAGGCCGCCCGCCACCGCCCCCGTGGCGCCCCACGCCGGGCCCTGGCGCCGGGCCCAGGCCGACAGGACGCCGCCGGCGGCCGCCATCAGCGCCCCCGCCGGTGTGAGCCCGCCGGCCAGTACGCCGACGCCGCCCACCCCCAGGGCGGTCACCGCCGCCACCCCGGTCCCCGCCATCCGCCCGGCCCCCTGGCCGGCGAGCGCTGCCAGGGCGAGGGAAAGCGGCGCCCCCCACGGCCTGACCGGCGCGGCCGCGGCCGCCGCCCCCGCCAGGAGCAGGACCGCCCCCGCCCCCTGCGGCCCGTCCAGGCTGAGGCGGGGCGCGGCGCGGGCGGTGAGGAACCGCACCGCCTCCCCATACGGCCCGCACAGGGCGGCTGCCAACAGGCCGCTCAAGAGGGGGGCGACGGGCAGCTCGGGCCCGGCCGGACCGACGCCCAAGGCGGCGAGGGCGCTTGCCAGGCCGGCGGCGGCCGCCCCCCAGCGAGCGGCCGCGGGACGGTTCTCGAGGCCGCCCACGGCCAAGAGCAGGCCGAGCGCCAGCGCCGCCCCCCACATCCCGTCCAAGGGAGCGCGCAAGGCCATGCCGGCCACCACGCCGGCCGCCGCCCACGCCGCCCTGCGCGCGTCGGCCGAGCGCACGGCCGCCACGAAGGCGAAGCCGAAGGGCGCCACCCCGTCCAGAAGCGCTGCCCGCCCCATGAGCACGCCCCAGGCCGCCGCCGTCAGTCCCGGAGCCAGCGCCGGGGCGCGTCCCAGGACCGCCCCTAGCCCGGCGCCGAGGCTGCCATGCGGGGCCGTGCGGGAACCGGTCGCCATCGCCTCGCCCCCCACCGCGCGGGAACGCCTTCCAGGGTGGAGGGCGGCGGCCGCGAAGGCCGTCAAAGGGAGACGGCGGGCCCGACCCAGTCGCCGACACCGCCCGTCCCGTCTCGGCGGCCGCGCGGTTGCCGCGCCCGCACGCGCGTGCTAAGGTGCTCGTGCGACCCCATCGTCTAGAGGCCCAGGACACCACCCTTTCAAGGTGGGAACACGGGTTCGAATCCCGTTGGGGTCACGAGGTGTGGGTTCGCGCAGGGTCGCGGACGACCGAAGCGCCGGCACGAGGTCGGCGTCGTTGTCGATCGAGGCGAGGGCGGCGCCGAAGCGGGCGGCCGTCCTCGCCGTGTATGGCGGCTCCGCGGCGCGGACACGGCCGACAGGCCCTTCCTACCGTGCGGACGAAATCCCCCGACCACCCGAACGGCGACCCGGGCAGGGCGGGACGGGTCCACGTTCGTCGTTCCAGGAGTGCCGGGCGCGAGCCGAACCCACCCCACGTGGGCGGCGACGAAGGCAAGGTCCAAGAGCGTGCGCCCCATCCTCGGTCCCGGGGCGGTGACGGGGACGGCGGACAGGCAGGTTGTCTGGGCCAAGGTCAGGGCGAGTGAGCGGGGGAGGCGGCGGACGCACGGGTCGGGGCGGCCGGCCTGCGATCCATGTCCCAGAGGGGGATGCGAAGGCCGACGGGCGTTCGCACCCCGCTGCACCCCTACGGCGGCGCGGACCTGTTCGCCGCCGTCGATCCCCCCTCCTCGGCGTGGGCCACACCCTCCCGAGCGCCCACAACGAAACGGCCGATGCGCCCCGCATCGGCCGTCGTCGCTTGCCCCGCATCCGTGGCCCCATCGGGCGGACGGGCCCGGGAGCCTACTGTTCCATCTGCTTGGCGAGAAAGCCCGCCGCCGTCTCCGCCAGCTTGAGCTCCAGCTCCCCCATGCGCGCCTCGGGGTCCTTGGAACAGAGGATGACAGCGCCGATCGGGTCGCCCTCGGAGATGATGGGAGCGATCACCATGGCCGTGTGGCGGGTCTCCTCCTCGTCGTCGCCGATGAGCGTGCCCCGCACCCGGTCCGGCGCGTGCACGCCGGTCACGATCGGCTTGCGGTCCTCCATCGCCCGCTCCACCAACGAGCCGAGCGGCTTGTTGAGGTACTCCTTCTTCGGTCCCCCCGATACGGCGATGATCGCATCGCGATCCGCGATCAGCGCCACGTGCCCGACCGATTCGTACAGCGCGTCGGCGTACTCCTTGGCGAAGTCGCCCAGCTCGCCGATGGGGCTGTACTTCTTCAGGATCACCTCGCCGTCTCGGTCGACGAAGATCTCCAGGGGGTCTCCTTCGCGAATCCGAAGCGTCCGGCGGATCTCCTTCGGGATCACGACCCTCCCGAGGTCGTCGATCCGGCGAACGATGCCGGTAGCCTTCACGTCCGCAGCCCCCT
Source organism: Bacillota bacterium (assembly GCA_023512375.1). Taxonomy (GTDB): domain Bacteria; phylum Bacillota; class Sulfobacillia; order JAJZYS01; family JAILZS01; genus JAILZS01. The sequence goes on from JAILZS010000021.1 coordinate 24,246, forward strand.
TTGCCGGTTCATGGCTAGTATACTGGCGCCCATCGGGCCCTATTCACCCCTTGCCGCCGCCGTTCGCGCCCTGCACCCGCACCGGGAAGCGCTTGCGCAGCGCCGCCAGGGCCCGGTCGAGGTGCGCGCGGTCGGACGCCTGCTGGGCCGCACCCTGCACCTGGGGGTAGATCTGCGACAGGGGCGGCACCGTCCCCGCGGCCTCCCGCCCCAGCACCTGGATGACGTGCCAGCCGAACTGGGAGTGGGCGATCGCGTACCCCCCCACCGGAGTGGAGAAAGCGGCCTGGCTGAAGGGGGCCACCATCTGTCCGGCCGTGAACCACCCCAGGTCGCCGCCGGCGGAGGCGCTTCCCGAGTCGAGGGAGTCGCGCCTCGCCAGCTGGGCGAAGGAGGCGCCCGCCTTGAGCTGGCGCAGGATCGCCTCGGCCTGCGCCTTCGTCTTCACCAGGATGTGGCGGGCGTGCACCTCCGGGTTGGCGAGGCGGAACTGGGACAGGTGGGCGGAGTAGTACGCCTCGACCTGGGCGCGGGTGACCGCGGGCTGGTAGCGGCGGGCGGCGGCCGTGACCGCCACCTCGCGCCGCACGAAGGCGGCGAGGTCGGCTCCCGACAGCCCCAGGGCGCGCTCGCGCGCCCGCACGGCCGAGGCGCTTCCGTAGGTCTGGGTAAGGTACTGGTCCAGGCTGGCGAGCTCCTGGCCCACCGCCGAGGCCGGGGCTGGGCTGGGGTTTCCTTGCAGGAGCAGGCTCTCCGTCACCAGCTGGTCGAGCGCCGCCGACGCCGTCTGGCGGGTGACCGCGTGCGCCGCCGCCACGCTCGGGTCGAGAAGGGCCAACAGGCGCGCGCGCCGGTCCACCTCGGAGGCGGCGATGCGCTGGCTCCCCACCCGGGCGGAGGGGACGAAGGCCGGCTGAGTGGCCGCCGGGCGCGGGTTCGCCGCCCCCGGTAGGCCGACCGAACAGCCGGACAGGCCCACCCCCGCCACGGCCACCAGGAGCGCGGCCCACGCCGCGCGCGTGCCCATCACGGCACCATCCTTTCCACCGGGCGCTGTGCCGCCGCGCGAGCCGGCCCCGCGGTCGACAGGCGGCGCAACACCTCGACAAGGGATTCGAGCGCTTCCTCCGCCTTTTGGCCGGGATGGCGGAGGGTGAGGACGACCTCGTTGCCGGAAGCCACGAGGCGCACCCGCCCCCGCATCTCCTCGGCGAGGGCGGCGAGGCCGGCGCCGTTCACCGCCGTCACCCCCGCCAGGCCGAACACGGTGCGCTCGTCCTCCTCCCGCACGTAGCGCACCCCGGCCTCCTCCGCCAGGCAGCGGATGCGGGCCACGGCCAGGAGGTTTCGGACCGGAGGGGGCGGCGGACCGAACCGGTCCTGGCACTCCTCCTCCAGCTCGTCCACGCTGCGGGGGTCGTGGGCGGCGGCGATGCGCCGGTACATGTCCATCTTGTCCCGGGAGTCGGGCATGTAGGTGGCGGGGATGTAGGCGTCGAGGGCGATCTCCACCTGGGCCGGCTCGGGCGCGCGCGAGCGGCTCTCGCCCCGGAGCTCCTCGATCGCCTCCTCGAGGAGCTGGCGATACATGTCGAAGCCCACGCTCACGATGAACCCGTGCTGCTCGCTCCCGAGGATGTTGCCGGCGCCGCGGATCTCCAGGTCGCGCATGGCGATCTGGAAGCCGGCGCCGAAGTCGGTGAACTGTTGGATGGCGCTGAGGCGCTTCTCCGCCACCTCGGACAGGGCGCGGTCGCGTTGGTACGTGAAGTAGGCGTACGCCAGGCGGTTGGAGCGGCCGACGCGACCGCGCAGCTGGTAGAGCTGTGCCAGGCCCAGGTGGTCGGCGTTCTCCACGATGAGCGTGTTCACCCGGGGCATGTCGAGGCCGCTCTCGATGATCGACGTGGCCAGGAGGAGGTCGTACTCGCCCTCGAGGAAGTCGATCATCGTGCGTTCCAGGTCCTCCTCGCGCATGCGGCCGTGGGCGACGGCGATGCGCACCTCCGGCAAAAGGCGCCTCAGGCGCGCGAGCGTGCCGTCCATGCTCTCGATCCGGTTGTGCACGTAGAACACTTGGCCGCCCCGGCCGATCTCCCGCCGCACCGCCTCCACCACGAGCTCGTCGGACATCTCCACCACGTACGTCTGTACGGGGAAGCGGTCTTCCGGCGGCGTCTCGATGAGGCTGATGTCGCGCAGGCCGAAGAGGGAGAACTGCAGGGTGCGGGGGATGGGCGTGGCGGTGAGGGTGAGGCAGTCGACGCCCGTGGCCAGGGCCTTGATGCGCTCCTTCTGCGCCACCCCGAAGCGCTGCTCCTCGTCCACGATGAGCAGACCCAGGTCGCGGAAGCGCACGTCCTTGGCCAGCAGGCGGTGGGTGCCGATGACGATGTCGACGCTCCCCTCCGCCAGGCGCCGGAGCACGCTCGCCTGCTCCTTGGGCGTGCGGAAGCGCGACAGCAGGTCGACCTTGACGGGAAGCCCCCGAAGCCGCTCCTCAAACGTGCGGTAGTGCTGCTGGGCGAGGATGGTGGTGGGCACGAGCACCGCCACCTGCTTGTCGTCCGCCACCGCCTTGAAGGCGGCGCGGATGGCCACCTCGGTCTTGCCGAAACCCACGTCGCCGCAGAGGAGGCGGTCCATGGGGCGCGGCCGCTCCATGTCCGCCTTGATCTCGGCGATGGCCCTGAGCTGGTCGGGGGTCTCCTCGTACGGGAAGCTGTCCTCCAGCTCGCGCTGCCAGGGCTGGTCGGGGGAGAAGGCGTGCCCCGGCAGGGCCTCGCGCGCCGCGTACAGGCGGATCAGCTCCTGCGCCATGTCGCGCACCGACTCCCGCACCCGCGCCTTCGTGCGGTGCCAGTCGCCCCCGCCCAACCGGCTCAGGCGTGGCTCTTTGCCCTCGGGCCCGATGTACTTCTGCACCAGGGAGATCTGGTCGGTGGGCACGAACACCCGGTCGCCACCCGCGTACTCGATCTCCAGGTACTCGCGGTCGCGCCCGTCGATCTTCATCGGCTTCATGCCCACGTAGCGACCGATGCCGTGGTGGACGTGGACCACGACGTCGCCCACCGCCAGCTCCCCCAGCCGGATCGCCGTCCCGGGAGCGGAGGGGGAGCGGCCGCGGCGGCGCTTGCGCCCCTGGATCTCGGCGTCGGTGAACACCACCAGCCCCAGGTCGGGTAGGCTGAAGCCACCTTCCAGGGGGCCGTGCAGGACCACCACCTCGCGCGCCGCGGGCGCCGCCTCGTCCGCCTTCGGCATGAGGCGGACGGGCAGGTCGCGGTGGCGGATGGCCTCCGCCAGGCGGTGGGCGCGCTCCACGGTGGCCGCCGCCACCACCATGCGCCGCCCTTGTTGGCGGTGGTGCTCGAGCGCCTGCACGAAGTCGTCCCACCGCCCGTGGTAGATCTCCCCCGGCTTGGATGGGAAGGAGAACACGGGTCCGAGGTCGCCCTGGCCGCGGGCCAGAAGCGCGCTGAGGGCGAGGCGCGGGCCGCGCTGGCTCTCCGTGTCCACCGTCGCCAGGGGCACGTACACGTGCGCCTGCCCCGGCACCATCTCGCCCTGTTCCAGGAGCACCGCCGCCCGCTCGGCCGCCTCCTTCTCCAGCGCCGCCGCCGTCTCGCGCACGCGCAACGGCTCGTCGATGGCCACCAGGGGCGGTCGGGCGAAATAGGCCAGGAGGTGGCCGGGACGGGGGTAGAAGAGCGGGGCGTAGCGCTCCGCCAGCGACGGGTCGGCGCCCGCCTCGAGCCGGTCGAGGTCCGCCCCCACCGTCTCCTCCAGACGCCGGGCCGCCTCCTCCCGTCCGCTGTAGCGCAGGCGGGAGAGCGCGGCGCCGTACTCCCGCCTGAGGGCCGCCGTGCCCCGACGCTGCGCCTCGGCGTCGGCGAACATCTCCCGCGCCGGGCCCACCACCACCTCCGGACGCCCGCCGTGCGAGCGCTGGCTGGCCACCTCGACGTCGCGGATGGATTCCACCTCGTCGTCGAACAGCTCGATGCGCACCGGCTGGGGAGAGGTGGGGTCCCACACGTCGAGGATGCCTCCGCGCAGGGCGAACTGGCCCTGCGCCGCCACCCGGTCGGCGCGTTCGTACCCCAGGCGCGCGAGGTGGAAGAGCCATTCCGCCAGGTCCACGCGCTCCCCGACGGCCAGGCGCCGGTAGGCGGCGCGCAGCACGTCGACGGGCAGAAGACGGCCGAGAAGCGACTCCGTGGTGGCCACCACGATGAGGTCCTCCCCCGCCAACAGGCGCCTGACCACCGCGAGGCGCTGGATGGACACCTCCGGACTCTTGGCGATCACCTCGTACGGCAGATACGGGTTGGCCGGCCACACGGCCACCGGCCGCGACGGCAGAAGCGTCTCCAGGTCGTCGGCCAGGCGTTGGGCCGCCCCCGCGTGGTGGGCGACCAAAAGGGCGGAGCCGCCGCGGGCGGCAACGAGGGCAGCCAACAGGTAACGGCGCGCCGAGCCGGACAGGCCCACGACGTGGGCCCGTCCCGGCGGCGTGCCGAGCGTCTTCTCCAGATCGAGGAAGGCGGGGCTCGCGTGCCAGAGATCGGTCAACTGCATCCGGCGGCATCACCTCGGATGGGGGCTTGGCCGGGGCATGCGCCGGCCGCTCGGGCGCCGCGCAAGCGCGTGCGCCCGGGGAGACGATCGCCCGGGTGTCACCGTATTGTACCGCGTCCGCGCCCCGGCGTCACCGCTGGGGCGGGGCGGTCCTCCCACCGTCAAAGTGCCCGGGCGCCCCGCCAGCCATGACCCCTCTCCGGGGGCGGCGCAAGGGCCAGGGGCATCCCGCGCCGAATGGCGGCACGGCAAGTCTTCCCCAGGGGCGGGGATGGGAGACGGCGCTTGCGGCATCCGACGGAGGGGGAGAGCCGATGGCCGAGGGCGGCGCGAGGGGGCGGGAGCACGCCGCTATCGGCTCGGCCCTGGAGGTGCTGGGTGTCGCCCTGCGCCTCGGCCTCACCTCCTTCGGCGGCCCCATCGCCCACCTCGGGTACTTTCGGCACGAATACGTCGAGCGCAGGCGCTGGCTCGACGCCGCCGCGTACGCGGACCTGGTGGCGCTGTGCCAGCTCCTGCCGGGGCCGGCGAGCAGCCAGGTGGGCATCGCCGTGGGCATGCTGCGCGCCGGCTGGGCGGGCGCGCTCGCCGCCTGGATCGGCTTCACCCTGCCGTCGGCCGCCGCGATGGCGGCGTTCGCCCTCCTCGTGAGGACAGGCGCAGCGGTGCACGCCGCCTGGCTGCACGGCCTCATGGTCGTGGCCGTGGCGGTCGTAGCGCAGGCGGTCTGGACGATGGGCCGCACGCTCGCACCCGATCCGCCGCGCGCCACCCTGGCCCTGGCGGCGGCGGCGGCCGCTCTCCTGTGGCCGGGGTCGCTCACGCAGGTGGCGATCATCGCCGGCGCGGGCGCCCTGGGCCTCGCCTTCGCGCCTTGGCTGGGCCAAGACGGCGCCTCGGAGCGTCTAGCCCAGCCGGACCACCCCGTCCCCGGACGCGCCGCGCGCGCCGGGGGTCTTTGGCTCGTCGGCCTGTTCTTCGCCCTTCTCGTCGCCCTCCCGGCGCTCGCCCGCCTCGCCCACAGCCCCGCGCTGGCGCTCGCCGCCGCCTTCTACCGCACGGGCGCCCTGGTGTTCGGCGGCGGCCACGTCGTTCTGCCGTTGTTGGAGCAAGCCGTCGTGCCGCCCGGCTGGGTGGGGGTGCCGGCGTTTCTCGCCGGGTACGGCGCCGCCCAGGCCGTTCCCGGGCCGCTGTTTACGTTCGCCGCCTATCTGGGCGCGCTCGCCCGCCCGGCACCGAGCGCCCCCGCCGGCGCGGCCATCGCCCTGGCCGCCATCTACCTGCCGTCGTTCCTGCTCGTCGGCGGTCTCATGCCGCACTGGCAGCGCCTGCGCACCCACCCCGGAGTGCGGCGCACCCTCACCGGCATCGACGCCGCCGTCGTGGGCCTTCTCCTCGCCGCCCTCTACCACCCGGTGTGGACGAGCGCGATCCGCGGCCCGCGCGACCTCGCCCTCGCCTTCGGCGCCTTCGCCCTCCTCGAACTGTGGCGGGTGCCGCCCTGGGTGGCGGTGCTCGCGACCGCGGCCGCAGGGGCCGTCCTCGGTCCCATCGCCTGACGGCGGTGGGTCACACCATCGTGACCGCCATGTAGAGACCGAAGGCCATCACCAGGGCGGAGGCCACCCAGGCCGCCAGGCGGTGCGCCCCGCGCATGCGCCAGCGGCGGGGGAGGGCCCGCGCCTCGAGCAGGAGGAGGAAGCCCAGCACCACAGGCAGGAGAAGGGCGTTCATCACCTCCACGCCCACGCTCACGTCGACCAGCCGGCCGGCGCTCAGGATCACCAGCACGGCGCCGCCCACGTGCGCCAGGGTGTACGCACCGTAAAAGAGGGGCGCCTGGCGCACGGGGCGATTCAGGCTGTGCGGCCGCCCCAGGGCCTCGCCCACCCCGTAGGCGCCCGCGATCGACACCACCAGGGCGGCCACGAAGCTGGCGCCCGCCACCGCCAGGCCGAAGACCACCTTGGCGGCCACGGCGCCGATGAACGGGGAGAGGGCGGCGGCGATCTCGCCCACGGACCTAAGCTCCTGCCCCGGGTGCGCCCGCCCGACCGTCGCGGCGGTGGCCACCACGACGGCGATCATGACCGCCTGCGTGACGACCGAGCCGACCAGCGTATCCCAGCGCGCTCCCGCCAGCTGCCGGGGCCGAAGCCCCTTGTCGCACACCGCGCCCTGCTGGTAGAAGACCATCCACGGCATGATGACGGCCCCCACGTTGGCGGCCACGAGGAACACGTAGCCGCGGTCGGCCAGCGGCAGCCGGCCCAGGCCGGCCGTCAGCGCCCCCACGTCGGGGTGGGCCATGAACGCGGCCGGGATGAACAGGAGCTCCAACAGCCCCACCGCCACCCCGACCCGCTCCACGCGTCGATAGCTGCCGCTCAGGCCCAGCGCCACCAGGAGCAGCGTGCTGAGGGACACCGAAAGCCAGGCCGGGACGCCGAAGAGAAGACCGAAGCCGGCGATGCCGGCGAACTCGGTGATCAGGGCGCCCACGCTGGACAGGAACAACGTGGCGACGGAGAGCGCCGCCCACGGCGCCCCGAAGCGTTCCCGGATGAGCTCGCCGTGGCCGCGCCCGGTGGCCACCCCCAGGCGGACGGTCATCTCCTGCACCAGGAACAGGACCGGGATGAGCGCCACCTGGGGGAGGATCATGGCGTATCCCCAACGCGCCCCCGATTGCGCGGCGGTGATGATGCTGCCGGCGTCGGTGTCCGCCAACATGACCATGAGGCCGGGGCCGGCCGCGGCCGCCGCCAGGGCGGCCCACCGCAGGGCTGCACCGCGCCGGACGGGGGCGGCCGGCTCGCGCGCGGGGATCACTCCTCCCCACCCCTTCCGCGCCCACCGCGGGCGACAGGCTTAGCCACGGCTAACTTAGCCACGGCTAAGTTGCGGGCGTCAAGGGTGGGTGCGGGCGCGGTCCGTCCTACGCCCGGCCGATGTCGGACCGCACCTGCATGCCCTCGAAGCGTACGGCGCTTAGGCGGGCGTAGGCCCGGGCCGCCGCCTCCCAAGGGCGCTCCGCCCAGGCGGCGGCGGCCAACACCCGGCCGCCCTCCACCACCCAATCGTCGGCCTTTCGGCCAACGCCGGCCAGGAACAGGGCGGTATCGGGGAGGGCCCCCCGTTCGGCCGCGTCCAGGCCCTCGATCCGTCCCCCCGTGCGCGGTGCGCCCGGGTAGCCTGGGGCGGCGGCCACGACGGCGGCACCCGCGCCCGCGAACGCGAGCCGCCCGGGCGCAAGGCGGCCGCGCGCCGCCGCATCGAAGGCGCGCGCCACCGCGCCCCGCATGGTCATGACCAGCGCCTGCGCCTCGGGGTCGCCGAGGCGGACGTTGAACTCGAGCACCACCGGCCCGTCGGGCGTCCACTTCAGGCCCGCGTACAAGATGCCGACGAAGGGCGCGCCGGCGCGTCCCAGGGCGCGCAGCGTCGGGGCGATCACCTCCTCGCCCACGCGCCGCCACGCCTCGGAATCGGGGACGGGGGCGGGCGTCACCGCCCCCATGCCGCCCGTGTTGGGCCCCAGGTCCCCGGTCTCGAGGCGCTTGTGGTCGCGCGCCGACGGCCACAGCTCGAACGCCTCGCCGTCGCACAAGGCGAAGGCCGACGCCTCGGGCCCGGGCACGAAGCGCTCCAACACCACGCGCTCGCCCGCCGCCCCGAACCGCCGCTCCACCATCGCCTCCTCCACGGCGGCGTGGGCTTCCGCCCTGTCCATGGCCACGGTGACGCCCTTGCCGGCGGCCAGACCGTCCGCCTTGACGACGATCGGCGCGCCCATGCGGTCGACGGCCCGGTGGGCGGAGGCGGGCGAGTCGCACACGGCGAACGGGGCGGTGGGCACCCCCGCCCCCGCCATGAGCTCCTTGGCGAATGCCTTCGAGCCCTCCAGCCGGGCGGCGGCCGCGCCCGGCCCGAGCACCGTCACCCCCGCCTCGCGCAGGCGGTCGGCCACCCCCGCCACGAGCGGCGCCTCCGGCCCGATCACCACCAGGTCGACGCCCCGGCGGCGCACGGCGTCGACGAGGGCCTGGGCGTCCTCCTCCGTCGCCTCCGGCTCGTTCTCCCCCACCCAGGCCGTGCCGGGGTTGCCGGGGGCCGTGACCACGCCTTCCACCTCGGGGTCCTGCGCCAACCGCCAGGCGAGGGCGTGCTCCCGGCCGCCCCGCCCTACCACGAGCACCCGCACGCCCGTCCCCCCGTTCCCGCCCTACGCGTGCCGAAAGTGGCGCACGCCGGTGAACACCATGGCCATCCCAGCCCGGTCGCAGGCGGCCACCACCTCCGCGTCCCGCACCGACCCTCCGGGCTGGATGACCGCCGTCACCCCACCCTCCGCCGCGGCCTCTACCCCGTCCGGCATGGGGAAGAAGGCGTCGGAGGCCATGACGCTGCCGCGCGCGCGCTCCCCCGCCAGGGCGACGGCCTGGCGCACGGCCCGCACCCGGCTCACCTGCCCGCCGCCGATGCCCACGGTGGCCCCCTCCCGGGCCAAGACGACGGCGTTGGAGCGGACGTACTTCACCACCTTCCAGGCGAAGCGCAGCGCCTCCATCTCCGCCGCCGTGGGGGCGCGTCGGGTGACCGTGACCAGGCGCGCCGGGTCGAGGTCCACCGCATCCGCTTCCTGCCACAACAGCCCGCCCCCCACCCGCTGCAGGTGGTAGGTCGGCCCCGCACCCACCCCTCCCGCCACCTCCATGAGGCGCAGGTTGCGCCGCTCGGCCAGGATCTCCCGCGCCCGGGGGGAGAAGGCGGGTGCCACCACCACCTCCAGGAAGATGGCGCGCAGAAGCCGGGCGGTCTCCTCGTCCACCTCGCGGTTGAGGGCCACGATGCCGCCGAAGATCGCCTCCGGATCGGCGTCGCGGGCGCGGGCGAAGGCGTCGGCCAGGCGGTCGGCGACCGCCGCGCCGCACGGCGTGGCGTGCTTGACCGCCACCGCCGCCGGGCGCTCGAACTCCCCCACCAGTCGCCAGGCGCTGTCCGCGTCGGCGATGTTGTTGTATGAGAGCTCCTTGCCCCCGAGCCGGACGGCGGCGGCGATGCTGCCCGGGGCCGGCCGGTCCTCGCGGTAGAAGGCGGCGCGCTGATGGGGGTTCTCGCCGTAACGCAAGGGAAGGGCCTGCCCGAACGCGAGCGTGAGCTCGGGCGGCGGTCCCTCGGCCCCCGCCCGCTCCCGGAGGTAGGCGGCGACGGACGCGTCGTACGTAGCGGTGTGGGCGAAGGCCTTGGCGGCGTAAGCCAACCGGGCCTCGGGCGAGGGCCCGCCGGAGGCGAGTTCGGACAGCGCCCGGCCGTAATCGTCGGGATCGACCACGACGGTGACGTGGGCCCAATTCTTCGCCGCCGCCCGCACCATGGCCGGCCCGCCTACGTCGATCTCCTCCACCGCCTCGGCCAGGGCGGCGCCCGACGCCACCGCCTGCCGGAAGGGGTAGAGGTTGACCACCACCACGTCCACCGGGCCGACGCCCAGGGCACTCAGGGCCGCCATGTCCTCCGGCCGATCGCGTCGGGCGAGGATACCCGCGTGCACGGCCGGGTGCAGCGTCTTCACCCTCCCCCCCAGCATCTCGGCCACGCCCGTCAGGCGCTCCACGGCCGTCACGGGCACGCCCGCCCCGGTCAGGGTGCGCGCCGTCCCGCCCGTGGCCACCACCTCGTAGCCCAGGCGCACAAGGCCCGCCCCCAACTCCTCGAGGCCGCGCTTGTCCGACACGCTCACGATGGCTCGCGCCATCCGCCGCCACCTCCCGCCCCGCCGTGCGGGCGCGCCGCCCGCGCCCTCGGCAGGATCTCCACCCGCCGACCCTCGCGCCGGATCCTGCCCTGCGCGAACAGGGAGAGGACCTCGGGCAAGAGGCGGTGCTCCGCTCGTTGGATGCGCGCCCGCAGGCGCTCCGCGTCGTCGCCCGGCCGAACCGCCACCGCCCGCTGGGCGATGATCGGACCCGTGTCGACGCCCTCGTCGACAAAGTGCACCGTGCACCCCGTCACCCTCACCCCCGCCGCCAACGCCTGCGCCACGGCGTCGCGCCCGGGAAAGCAAGGGAGCAGCGACGGGTGGAGGTTGACCATGCAGGGGAACGTCTCGCGCAGGACCGGGCCGGCGATGCGCATGTACCCGGCCAGGACGGCGACGTCGACCTCCCCCCGCCCCGTCACCGCCGCCGCCAGGGCGCGCTCGTACGCGGCCTTGTCGGGGAAGTCGGACGGGCATAGCGCCCATGTCGGCAGGCCGTGCCGCCGGGCCCGGGCCACCGCCCCGCATTCGGGCCGGTCGCTGGCCACCGCCGCCACCTCCGCGTCCAGGCGCCCGGCGGCGATGGCGGCCAGGATGGCCTCCAGGTTCGTTCCCTCGCCCGAGGCGAAGACGGCGAGGCGGATCATCCCCCTCCGCCGTCCGCCAGGAAGGCGACGCCGCCCTCGCCTTCCACCACCTCGCCCACGCGCCATACCTGCTCGCCTGCCGCCTCCGCCGCGTCCCGCGCCGCCTGAGCCGCCTCGGGGGCGACCACGGCGACGAGGCCCACGCCCATGTTGAACGTGGCCAGCATCTCCTCGCGCCCGATCCCGCCCCAGGCGGCGATGCGCTCGAACAGGGCGGGGACGGGCCAGCTCCCCAGGCGCACGTGCGCCAGAAGGCCCGCCGGCAGGACACGCGGCAAGTTGCCCGTCCATCCCCCGCCCGTGATGTGGGCGGCGGCCCTCAGTCCGCCCGTACGCCGCATGGCGGCCAGGGCGGCGACGTACAGGCGCGTGGGGGCTAAGAGCGCCTGCCCCAGCACCCCCACCCCCTCCACCTGCTGCCTCCAGTCCAGGCCCTGCTCCGCCACCAAGCGGCGCACGAGGGAGTAGCCGTTGCTGTGCAGGCCGCTCGCCCCCAGGCCCAGGAGGACGTCTCCCGGACGCACCCGCTCCGGCCCCAGGAGCTCCTCCCGCTCGCACAGGCCGACGCAGAACCCGGCCAGGTCCATGCGGCCGTCGGGGTAGAAGCCCGGCATCTCCGCCATCTCGCCCCCGACCAGGGCGGCGCCCACCGCCCGCAGGGCGCGCGCCATGGAGGCCACGACGCGCTCCACGCGCGCCGGGTCGAGCCTGCCGGCTGCGATGTAGTCGAGGAAGAACAGGGGGGTGCCGCCCGCCACCGCCACGTCGTTCACGCACATCGCCACCAAGTCCTGGCCCACGCTGTCGAAGTCGTCCATGGCCTCGGCCACGGCCAGCTTCGTGCCCACCCCGTCGCATCCGGCCAGGAGCACCGGGTCGCGCATGCCGGCGAGCGGCGGTCGGAAGGCGGCGGCGAACCCGCCCAGCGTACCCAGCACCCCGGGCGTGAACGTACCCTCCGCCCAGGGCCGGATGCGCTCCACCGCCGCCTCCCCCGCCGCCACGTCGACGCCGCTTCGGCGGTACGCCTCACGCTCCACCGCCCGACCCCCCGCCGGCTAACGCCGAGATGGCGAACTTGCCCGGTTCGGCCGGCACCCCGGCCGGGTAGAGGCCGCTGAAGCAGGCGTGGCAGTAGCCGCGCGCCGCGTCCTCCCCCGCCGCGTCGGCTCCCGCCGCCCACATGAGCCCTTCGAGCGAGAGGAAGGCCAGGCTGTCGGCGCCGATCTCCCGCCTTAGGCCGTCGAGGTCCAGTCGGGCGGCCGCCAGCTGCCCGGGGTCGCCCGTGTCGATGCCGTAATGGCAGGGAAAGCGCACGGGCGGGGAGGCGACGCGCACATGCACGGCGGCGGCCCCCGCGTCCCGCACGAGCCGCACGATGCGCCGGGCCGTGGTGCCCCGCACCACGGAGTCGTCGACCAGGACGACGCGCCTTCCCCCGAGCACGCTCGCGAGCGGGCTGAGCTTGAGGCGCACGCCCCCCTCGCGCAAGAGGGCGGTGGGTTGGATGAAGGTGCGCCCCGCGTAGCGGTTGCGCACGAGGCCCATCTCGTAGGGAAGGCCGCTCTCCTGGGCATAGCCCATGGCGGCCGAAAGACCCGAGTCGGGCACCCCCACCACGATGTCGGCCGGCGCCGGCGCCTCCTGGGCCAGGCGCTGGCCGGCCCGGCGGCGCACGCTGTGCACCGCCTGGCCCCGCAGCAGGGAGTCGGGGCGCGCCAAGTACACGCCTTCGAACACGCACAGGCGCTCCCGCCCTCCAGGGCGGCGGCGGGAGACGAGACCCCCGGCGCCGAGGGAGAGGATCTCCCCCGGGGCGACGTCGCGCACGTAGGCCGCCCCCACGAGGTCCAAGGCGCATGTCTCCGACGCCAGGACGTGTCGCCCGTCCTCCGTCCGGCCCAGGACCAGGGGGCGGATGCCCGCCGGATCGCGCGCCCCCACCACCCCCTCCGGAGTGAGGAAGAGAAGGGCGTACGCGCCCTCGAGGCGCTCCAGCGCGCCGGCGATGGCGGCCGCAAGGCCCTGGCGGGCGCCCCGCGCCACCAGGTGCGCCACCACCTCGGTGTCGACGGTGGTGCGGAAGATCGCGCCCTGCTCCTCAAGCTCCCGCCTGAGCGCGACGGCGTTGGTGATGTTGCCGTTCTGGCATACGGCCAGGTAGCCGCCGCGCAGGCGGACGGCAAAGGGCTGGGCGTTCTCCGGCACGCTCTCGCCCTGGGTGGAGTAGCGGACGTGGCCGATCGCCGCCTCCCCCTCCAGGGAGCCCATGTCGACGCTCCCGAACACCTGGGACACCAGGCCCATCCCGGTGTGCACGCGCATTCCCGCCGCCCCCGCCGCTGCGATGCCGGCGCTCTCCTGGCCGCGGTGCTGCAGGGCGAACAGCCCGGCCAGCACGGTCTGGGCCGCCGCCGGGTCGCCGTAGACGCCGAACACGCCGCACTCGTCGCGCGCCCCGCTCATCGCCTCCGTCCCTCCCCCCGCCGGCTCCGCCTTCCGGCGGTGACGTCGAACAGGAGCCTCGCGCCCACGCGCACCGCCAAGCCGGGCGCGGACCGCACGCTGCCCAGGGGATGGAGCTCGAGGCCGGCGGCGGCCGCCCGCTCCCGCAGCCGGCGGGCGCGGGTGGGAGAGGCGGCGACAAGGTAGCGCCCCGCCCCCTCGCCGAACAGCACCGCCGCCAGCCGGTCCGCCGGCATCGGCTCCAGGTCGATCTCCGCCCCCCGCCCGCCGGCGGCGGCGGCGCGCCAGACGGCCGCCAAAAGGCCGCCGGTCCACACGTCGCACGCGTAGCGGGCCAGCCCGCGGCGTCGGGCGTCGCGCACGAAGGCAGCTGCGCGGGCGACGGCGGCGTAGTCGGGCAGCGCCGGCGCCCCCGCCCCCTCGTCGCCCGCGCGGACGCGGGCGTATACCGACCCGCCCACCTCCCCCTCGCGCGGCCCCACGAGGAGGAGCACCTCGCCGGCCCGGATAAGGCCCCTCGCCGGCCGCCCCTCCACCCGCGGCACGCGCCCCACCATGCCCACGGCGACCGTGGGCGGCATGCGCCCCGCCGGGCCCTCGTTGTACAGGCTCACGTTGCCGCCCACCACCGGCACGCCCAACGCCCGGCAGGCCTCCGCCAGTCCGTCCACGCTCGCCACCAGCTCGGCCGCTCCCGCAGCCGTCGTGGGGTCGCCCAGGTTGAGGCAGTCCGTCAGGGCCAGCGGTTCCGCCCCCACGGACGCCAGGTTCTGCACCCCCTCCACCACGGTGAGGGCGGCGGCGGCGTGGGGGTCGGCGAGGGCGTAGGCGGGGTTCATGTCCAAGGTGAGGGCCACCCCGTCCGAGCGCCCCGGCAGGGTGAGGACAGCCGCCCCGGACGGCGGCCCGAGCGCCGTGTGCGCCTGCACCGTGCTGTCGTAACGCTCGTACACCTCGGCCTTGTCAGCCACATCCGGGTGGGTGAGCACGGCCACCGCCACGTCGCCCCACTCCCCGGGCGCGGGCGGGGGCGGGGGCGGCGCCGCCCGCCTCGGCCGCGGGCCGGGCGCGAGGGAGGCGGCGGGAGGCTCGCACAGGAGGGCCATGGGCAGGTCGGCCACCACCTCGCCCCCCCGCCGGGCGCGGTAGACGGGCTCGGCCAGCACGCGGCCGATGGCCGCCGCCTCGAGCGACCAGTGCCGGGCTATCGCGGCCACCGCCTCCACGTCGGCGGGGTCCACGTCGAGGAGCATGCGCTCCTGCGACTCCGACAGGAGGATCTCCCATCCGGCCATCCCCGGCTGGCGCAACGGCACCCGGTCCAGGTCCACCTCGCACCCCAGGCCCGCCCGGTGGCACAGCTCGCTGGTGGAGGAGACGATGCCGGCCGCGCCCATGTCCTGGCAACCCTGCACGAGGCCGGCCGCCATGGCCTCGAGCGTGGCCTCGATGAGGCGCTTCTCGGCGAAGGGGTCGCCCACCTGGACCTGGGGGCGGCGTGCGGTGCGATCGGCGTCGAGGTCCTCGGAGGCGAAGCTCGCGCCCCCCACGCCGTCGCGCCCCGTCGTCGCCCCAAGGAGGAGGAGCACGTCGCCCGCGCGCCGGGCGCGCCCGTACACCACCCGGTCGAGCGCCACCAGACCGGCGCACATGGCGTTGAGCAGGGGGTGGTGGGCGTATCCCGGGAGGTAGCGTGTCACCCCGCCCACCGTGGGCACGCCCACGGCGTTGCCGTAGGCGCCCACGCCCTCCACCACCCCACGTGCCAGCCACGCCGCCTTCGCATCCTCGGCCGGACCGAAGCCCAGGCCGTCCAACAGGGCGACGGGCCGCGCCCCGAGGGAGAGCACGTCGCGCAGGATGCCGCCCACGCCCGTGGCCGCCCCCTGGTGAGGCTCGACCGCCGAGGGATGGTTGTGGCTCTCCACCTTGCAGGCGAGGCCCAGGCCGCCGCCCAGGTCGACGATCCCGGCGTTCTCCCCCGGCCCCTGGGCCACCGCCTCGCCGCGCGTGGGCAGCCGACCGAGGAGCGGCCGGCTGTGGCGGTAGGCGCAGTGCTCCGACCACATGGCGGAGAACAGGGACAGCTCCGTCTCCGAAGGGGCGCGGCCCAGGCCGGCGCGGATGCGCCCGAGATCGCCTGGGAGGAGGCCCGCCACCTGGGTCGCCTCACCCGCCTCGGCCGCCCTAGCCATCCCCCTCACCCCCGTCGGCCAGCGCCTCTCTCAGGCGCAGGAAGAAGGCCCGGCCGTCCTCGCCCCCCAGGCGGCGGTCGACGGCCCGCTCCGGGTGGGGCATGACCCCCGCCACCCGGCCGCTCGCGTCCACCACGCCGGCGATGCGGTCCAGGCTGCCGTTGGGGTCCTCCCCCTCGTACGTGGCCAGTACCCGGCCCGACCGCCAGAGCTCCCGCCGCACCTCCTCGGGGGCGAAGAACCGTCCGGCGCCGTGGGCGATGGGCCAGCGCAGGCGGCCGCCGCCCACGGCGCGCCCGAACGCCCCCCGCGCCGCCCGCGGCCTGAGCGCCACCCAGCGGGAGCGAAAGCCCGCCGGGACGTTGGCCACAAGCGCCCCCGGCAGAAGGCCGGCCTCCTGGAGGATCTGAAACCCGTTGCAGATGCCCAGGACGTGCGCCCCCCCCTGCCAGGCGCGGCGCACCACCTCCAGGGCGGGCGAGCGCGCCGCCACCGCCCCCGGGCGCAGGTAGTCGCCATGGGCGAAGCCGCCTGGGAGGACGTACAGGTCGGCGCCCTCCGCCGCCTCCTCGTGCCAGGCGAGGCGGGTGTCGAACCCCGCCCCCGCCAGGGCCTCGGCCGTCTCCCGCTCGCAGTTCGTGCCCGGGAAGACCACCACCGTCGCCCTCACGCCGGCGCCCCCCGCACCTCGCGCACGTCGACGACCTCGGCCCGCTCGCTCACCGGGTTGGCCAGCAGGGCTTCCGCCATGGCCATGGCCTGGCGGCGGACGACCTCGGCGTCGTCGCCCTCGGCCGTCCACTCGTACAGCTTTCCCACCGTCATGCCGGACGGCGGGCCGAAGCCGAGGGCGGCCAGGGCCGCGGCCGCCGTGTCCCCCTCCGGGCTGCGCATGCCCTCGAGGGGAAGGACCGCCAGGCGCACGCGCCAGGTCACCGCGGCGTCCCGCCCAGGCGCCGCAGCATCTCCGCGTACGCCTCCTCCAGGCCCCCCAGGTCGCGCCGGAAACGGTCCTTGTCGAGCTTCTCGCGCGTCTCGGCGTCCCAGAAGCGGCAGGTGTCGGGGGAGATCTCGTCCGCCACCACGATGCGCCCCTCCGGGTCGCGCCCGAACTCGAGCTTGAAGTCCACCAGCACGACGCCGCGCCCGCGCAGGTCCGCGGACAGGATCTCGTTCACCCGCAGGGCGAGGCGGCGGATCTCGGCCACCTCCTCCTGTGTCGCCCAACCCAGGACGGCGATCTGTTCCTCCGTGACGAGCGGGTCGCCCAGGGCGTCGTTCTTGAGGTCGAACTCCACCGTGGGGTGGGCCAGAACCATCCCCTCCTCGAGGCCGTACCGGCGGGCCATGGACCCGGCCACGATGTTGCGCACGATCACCTCGAGCGGGAAGAGGCGAACGCGCCGCACCAGGCACTCGAGGTCGGAGAGCCGGCGCACGAAGTGCGTCGGCACCCCCGCCTCCTCTAGGCGTGCGAAGAAGATGGCGGAGATGGCGTTGTTCAGCTGGCCCTTGCCGGCGATCACCGCGTGCTTCTTGCCGTCGAAGGCCGTGGCGTCGTCCTTGTAGCGCATGCGCAAGAGCGCCGGGTCCTCGGTCGCGAACAGCTGCTTGGCCTTGCCCTCGTACAGGAGCTCACCCGCGCGTTCCGTCGTCGCCATCGCCGCCGCCTCCTTCCGGATGTTCCGTCCCCCGGGGAACGCCGGCCTAGGCCGGCGCCGCCTCGCCCGCCAGGGCCGCGCCGAGGCGCTCGTCCTTGGCTCTCACCTCGTCGGCCAGGCGGGCTCGGTAGGCGTCCAAGCGGGCCGCCAGGTCGGCGTCGGCCACGGCCAGGATCTCGGCCGCCAACAGGCCGGCGTTGAACGCCCCGTCCACCGCCACCGTGGCCACGGGCACGCCGCGCGGCATCTGCACCTCGGCCAGGAGGGCGTCCAGGCCCCCCAAGCCGCCGGCGATGGGCACCGCCACCACGGGCAGGGTGGTGTGGGCCGCCACCACGCCCGCCAGATGCGCCGCCCCACCCGCTCCCGCAATCACCACCCCGACGCCGCGCTGGCGCGCCGTGGCCGCCAGCTCGCGCACGCGCTCCGGCGTGCGGTGGGCGGAGGCGACGTGCGCCTCCCACGCCACCCCCAGCATCCCCAGCGCCTCCAGGGCGCCGCGCATCACCCCGAGGTCGGAGTCGCTCCCCATGAGCACCAGCACCGACGCAGCCACAGGGCACCTCCCGCCGCATATCGAACATTGAGGGTCAAAGGATGTATATTGTTCGGGGTCATCGTCGCGCGCCCGCCCCTCCCTGTCAACCGGCACGGCGGCCGGCGCGTGCGCGCCTGCGAAGGAGGGCACGGCCGTGGGCGTCCTCGCGCACCACCGCGTCGACATCGCGGGAGAACCCGTCGACCTCCCCGTCCTCTCGGTCGGGGAACACGGGGCCATCGTGTTGCTCAACGTCCTCGACCACGGTGCGGCGTTCATCCGCCGCGCCGGCGAGGCACTGGCCGAGCGGCTCGCGGCCGCCCGCCCGGAGGTGGTCCTGGGCACCGCCACGCTGGGCATCCCCGTCGCCGTCGAGGTGAGCCGCGCCCTCGGCCTCGACCGGTTCGTGATCGCGCAGAAGTCGCCCAAGGTGTACCTGGACGACCCCCTGACCGTGCCCCTGGTCTCTTCCACCACGGCCGGCGCCCAGCACCTGTACGTGGACCGCGCCAACGTCCCTCTCCTCGCCGGCCGGCGAGTGGCCGTGGTGGACGACGTGGCGGCGAGCGGCGCCAGCCTGGCCGCCGCCCTCGCCCTGGCGCGCGCCGCCGGTGGCCGCGTGGCGGCCGTCGGGGTGGTGCTCACCGAAGGGAACGCCTGGCGCGAGCGCCTGGGCGAGGACGCCCGGCTGCTCGTGCGCCTGGGCCACATCCCCCGCTACCGGGTGGGGGAGGGAGGGCGGCTCGAGGTCGTGGCCGACTCCCTCTGAAGCAGAGAGTCGCCCCCAACCGCGCGGACGCCCGATGCGCCGTCGCGCGCGCTGCCGCTGCGTGCGCGCGGGCGCCGCGCGGCCAGCCGGGCCACCGCCCGGACGCCTGCCCACACGGCGCCGCCGCCGGCAGCGCATGGCCTCGACCGGCCGCCCACGGCGGCGAGAAGGCGGCCGAGCCGCGCCCGCGGGTCAGGCGCCGGTGTGCCGGCGCGCGGCGCGGGCGAGGAGGGCGGCCGTCGCCACCTGCAAGACCGAGGCCGCCACCGCGGGCACGAGCAGCCCACGGTCGAGCCCTCCGGCGTACACCGCCGCCACCGCCACGGAGAACTCCTTCTCTCCCACGGCGAGGACGAAGGCCAAGCGGTCGCGCGGGCGGCGGTGGCGCGACAGGCGCCACGGCACGAGGCCGAGGAGGTATCCGAGGGCGTTGAGGGCCACGACCCCGGCGGCCACGCCGGCCACCTTCCAGCCCAGGGCGGTGAGGCGGCCGGCGTCCTCGGCCACCACGGCGGCCACGAGCACGACGTACATGAGCGCCGCCACCCCCTGCCACACGGCGTCGTAGGCGCCCAGGGCGGGCCAGCGCGTGCGCGCCCCCACCCCCGCCGCCGTGGGCAGGAGGACCACGCCCGCCAACTGGAGGATGAACGCCCCTAGGGGGATGGACAGGTGCAGGCCGGTCAGGGCCAGAAGCCAGGCCGGCACCACCGCGGGCGAGAGCGCCGTCACCCAGGCGTTGACCACGGCGGCCAGGGCGGTGTTGCCCCTCCCCATGGCGGTGAACAGCGGGGCGGAGATGTCCGTGGGAAGGGCGGCCAACAGCACGAACCCCAGGGCGAGGACGCCCGGACCGTACAGGGCGGGCGCGGCCACGCGGGCGACGACCGGCAGGGGGCCGAACACGGCGAGGGCGGCCAGGACGACGGCCAAGGGGTCGCGCACCGCCTCGTGCACGTCGCCGGCATGGAAGGTGAGGCTGACCGCCAGCATCATGAGGGCGAACAGGGGGAGGACGGCGCCCCCCAAGGTGCGCCCCAGCCCCGGCGCCGCCAGGCCTGCTGCCACCGCCGCCAGGAGGAGGGGGAAGAAGGCGCGCTCGAGCAGGCGGGCGGCGGCGCGCGCCCCCCCCCCCCCCCCCCCCCCCCCCCCCCCCGCACCCACCCCCCCCCCGGGGGGGGGGGGGGTTTAAAAACGTAAAACCCCCCCCAAAAAC
>JAILZS010000082.1 GCA_023512375.1 Bacillota bacterium
CCGCCGCCGGGCCCGTGTGGGGCGGGGGGTTGGGGGGGCGCCGGCGGTGGGGGGGCGGGGGCCCCCCCACCCCCCCCCGGGGCGCCGCCGCCGGGGGGGCGGCGTCCGGGTAGCGGGCGAACAGGGCGGGCGTGACCGCGTTCACCCCCCGGTCCGTCGACTGGGCGGACAGGACGGTGGCCACCAGGAGTTCGAACGGCGTGCGCCATCGGAGCTCCGTCCCCACCTCGGGGTAGGCGGTGCGCAGGGCGGCCAGGATGGCGGCCGTGCGGGCGGCGACGCGCACCTAGACCTCCAGGATGATGGGGAGGATCATGGGCCGCCGCCGGGTGCGGTCGTACAGGAACTTGCCCAGGGCGTCGCGCACGCCCTGCTTGATGGCGGACCAGTCGGTCACCTTGCGCTCCTCACACTTGGCCAAAGCGTCGCGCACGCGCCGCTTCGCCTCGTCCATGAGGCGGTCGGACTCGCGCACGTACACGAAGCCGCGGGAGACGAAGTCGGGCCCGGCCACTACCTGGTTGTTCTGGCGGGAGAAGGCCATGACCACGACGATCACCCCGTCCTCCGCCAGCACCTTGCGGTCGCGCAGCACGATGTTGCCCACGTCGCCCACGCCGAGGCCGTCCACGAGCACCACCCCGGCGGTCACCCGCCCGGCCACCTGGCCCGTGTCGGGGGTGAACTCGAGCACCATGCCGTTGTCGGCGATGAACGTGTTCTCCTTCGGCACCCCCAGCGCCTGGGCGATGCCGGCGTGGGTGACGAGCATGCGGTACTCGCCGTGCACGGGCACGAAGAACTTGGGCCGCACCAACGACAGCATGAGCTTGAGCTCTTCCTGGCTGGCGTGGCCGCTGACGTGCACCCCCTGGCGCACGGAGTACACCACGTTGGCACCGAGCTTGAACAGGTTGTCCACCACTCGGCTGACGGCCTTCTCGTTGCCGGGGATGGGGTTGGCGGAGAAGACCACCGTGTCGCCCGGGATGATCTCGACCTTGCGGTGCTCGCCCGAGGCCATGCGCGCCAGGGCGGAGAGCGGCTCCCCCTGGCTGCCGGTGGTGAGGATGCACAGGCGGCCGGGGGCGTACTTGCCGAGGTCGTCCACCTCGATGAGCGTCCCTTCGGGGACGTGGAGGTAGCCGAGCTCGATAGCCGCCCGCACCACGTTCTCCATCGACCGCCCGACCACCGCCACCTTGCGGCCGTTCTTGACCGCCGCGTCCACCACCTGCTGGACGCGGTGGATGTTGGAGGCGAAGGTGCCGACGAACACCCGCCCCTCGGCCTTGGAGATCACCTCCTGCAGGGTGGCGCCCACCGACGTCTCCGACCCGGTGAACCCTGGCCGCTCGGCGTTGGTGGAGTCCGCCATGAGGACGAGCACGCCCCGGTCGCCCAGCTGGGCCAGCTTGTGGAAGTCCGCCACCGAGCGGTCGACCGGCGTGTGGTCGAACTTGAAGTCGCCGGTGTGCACCACCGTGCCCACGGGGGTGGTGATGGCGACGCCGCAGGCGTCGGGGATGGAATGGTTGACGCGGAAGAAGTCGACGTGGAAGGCGCCCAGGCGGACCGAGCCGCCCGGCGGCACCACCCGGCTCCCCTCGGGCAGCTTGAGCCCCGCTTCGGCCAAGCGGTACTCGACCAGGCCCATGGTGAGCCGGGTGCCGAAGACGGGCACGGACATCTTGCGCAGGAGGTAGGGGATCGAGCCGATGTGGTCCTCGTGCCCGTGGGTGAGGACCACCCCCCGCACGCGCTCGCGGTTCTCCTCCAGGTAGGTCATGTCCGGGATGACGACGTCGATGCCCGGCATGTCCTCGTCCGGGAAGGCCAGGCCGCAGTCCACCAGCATGATGTCGCGGCCGTACTCCACCACCATGCAGTTCTTGCCGATCTCCTGCAAACCGCCGAGGGGGATGAGCCGAAGCTTGGCCGCCGGTGCGGCCGGCGCCGGACGGGCCGGCCGCGGCCCCGCCGCGGGCGCCGGACGGGCCGGCCGCGGTCGCGCGCGCGCCTCCTCCCCCGCCCGGGGCGTCCCCGTCCCCGCCTCCACCCGACGCTCGCGCGGGGCGTCGACCGCCACCGCGTCGCGCCCCTCCGTCTCCCGTCGCTCTGGCACGCGCCGTCCCCTTCCTGGTGCCGCTTCCGTCCCCTGGCCGTGGGCGGCGGCGGGATGGGTGTGCGACGACGACGGCCCATGGCGCCGCATCCGAACGCCCGCGCCGGCAACCGCACACGCCGGTCGCCGTCCGCGCGTCACCCCGTGTCCGGCCCGGACTATCGCGTTTCCCCGCGCGTTCCGCCCAGCTGCACGCAGGCCGACACGGGCACACACCGCCGCTCCATACAGTCGCGCCCAGTATACGCCAACCGCCCGGCGGCCGCAACCGACGCGCGAGGCGGGCGCGGCGGGCCGGTGGCCGCTTCGTCAGCTGGCGGCGCGCAGGGCGCCACCCCCGAGGGAGGCGTCGAGGGCCTGAGCGGCCTCGGCCGGCAGCGGGGCCAGGGGCGGCCGGGGGAGCCCCACCCCTTCGCCCAGGCGGGCCAGGCCGTACTTCACCACAGCCGCCGGCCCGTATCGCCTCAGGGCCCAGAGCCAGGGCCAGAGGGGGTCGAAGGCGGCGCGGGCAGCGGCGCCGTCGCCCGCCGCCACCGCCGCCAGGGCGGATGCCACCGCCGCCGGCCAGAGGCCGGCGAGCGCGCTCAGGGTGCCGGCGGCCCCCAGGGCCGCGGCCGCCGGGGCGCGGTCCACCTCCGGCGCCAGGGCGGTCGCCCCCGCCGCGGCGGCCGCGCACGCCGCGTACGCGAGCCCGGCAGGCGAGGGTACGACGGCGATGCGCCCGTTGCCCTCGCGCATCAGCTCGGCCAGAGTGCGGGAGGGATCATGCGCCCCGCGCCCCGCCCGCTCGACCACCAGGAGAGGGAGGGCGCAGGCGCTCGCGACCGCCCGCACCATCTCCCGCCACCCCTCCGGCTCCCCCTCACCCCCCACCAGGAGAACGGCGCCCGCCGCCCCCATCTCCTCCGCCGCGCGCACCAGCCGGGCGGCCCGAGGCCACGGCAGGGCGGCGAGCGACACCCACACGGGCACGCGGTCGCCCACCGCCGCCAAGGCGGTCTCCCACACCGCCTGGCGCTCCTCCTCCGCCAGGGAGGAGGCCTCGCCCGCCTCGTGCCCGACCACCAGGGCGCCGGCGCCGGCCGCGGCCAGCCGGCGCAGGAGGCGGACCACCCCCCCCAGGTCGACGTCGCCCGCGGCCGTCATGGGCGTGACGGCGTCCACCACCACCCCCGCGGGGCGGGCCGCCGCGCTCACGCCCCCTCCCTCCCGGCGGAGCCGGCGACCTCCCCCCCCAGGCGGAAGGCGCTGTGCAGCGACCGCAGGGCGCGCTCCACGCCGCCCTCCTCCACCAAGGCGGTGATCGACTGATGCGAGTCGCTCGTCGCCAGCACCTCCACCTCCACCTGGGCGAGGGCGTCCATGAACAGGGCCATGACGCCGGGGAAGTCGTGGATGGCGCTACCCACCACGCCCACCTTGGCAAGCCCCCGCCGTACCGTGAACGCCTCGCGCCCGCCGAACAGGGAGGCGAGCACCCGCTCCGTCTCGGCCACGTCGCCCTCCCGCACGACGAACGAGGTGCGGTCGGGAAAGACGTTCATGAGGTCGACAGAGACGCCGGCCTCCGCCAGGCGCCCGAACACCTGGCGGGGCGTCACCGGGCCGCGGGCGTTGGCCCGCGTGTCGACGTTCGCCAGACCCAGGCGCGCCGTCACCCCGACCACCGTCTCGGCCCGGTCGCGCCGTTGCCAGCGATCGACGATGCCGCCCTCCTGGGCCGGCCCCACCACCGTCCCCGGCCCGGGCCGGAAGGTGGATAGGACGCGCAGGGGCACGCTCGCCTGGCGGGCGATCTCCACCGCCCGCGGGTGGAGCACGCGCGCCCCCAGGTGGGCGAGCTCGAACGTCTCGTCGTAGTGGATGCGGGAGAGGATGCGCGCCTCGGGCACGATGCGGGGGTCGGCCGTCATGATCCCCTCCACGTCGGTGAAGATCGCCACCTCGTCCGCCTCCAGGGCGGCGCCCAGGGCCGCGGCGGTGGTGTCGCTACCGCCGCGCCCCAGGGTGGTCACCTCGAAGTCCTCGGTCACGCCCTGGAATCCCGTCACCACCGGCACCCCGCCTCGGTCGAGGACGCGACGCACCGGCTCGGGGTCGACGCGCAGGATGCGCGCCTCGCCATGGTGGGCGTCCGTGAGGATGCCCGCCTGCAGCCCGGTCATCGCCACCACATCCCTCACCCCGGCGGCGCGCAAGGACTGGGCGAAGACCACGGCCGACACCACCTCGCCGCAGGAGGCCAGCAAATCTTCGTCCCGGGCCGGGACGGGGGCCGGGCCCTCGGCCCGGGCCAGGGCGAGGAGCGTGTCGGTGGCGTAGGGATCCCCCCGTCGGCCCATGGCGCTCACCACCACCGCCACCCGCTCCCCCGCCGCCAAGGCCGAGGCCACGATGGCGGCCGCCGCCCGCCGGCCGGCGCTGTCGCGCACCGACGTACCGCCGAACTTGTGCACCACCGTCCTCATGGCGCCACGGTCGTCCCGACGAGCATGCGCTCGGCGATCTGCACGGCGTTGAGGGCCGCCCCCTTGCGCAGGTTGTCGGACACGAGCCAGAGCATGAGGCCCCGCCCGTCAGGCGTGGACGGGTCGCGGCGCACCCTTCCCACCAGGACGTCGTCCCGTCCCTCCACGTCGCGCGGCGTGGGCACGGCGCCGGCGGGCGGGTCGGGGACGACGGCGAGGCCGGGGAAGGCGGCCAGCGCGTCGAGCGCCGCCTCCACCTCCACCGGGCGGTCGAATTCCACCGCCAGCGCCTCCGAGTGTCCCACCCGCACCGGTACGCGCACGGCCGTGGCCGCCAGGCGAAGATCGGGGCGGGCGAGGATCTTGCGGCTCTCCTGCACGAGCTTCGTCTCCTCGCGCGTGAACCCGTCGGGTCCGAAGGCGTCGCAGTGGGCGAGGACGTTGCGGGCGATGGGGCTGGGGTAGACCCGCGCCTCGGCCGGTGCGCCGCGCGCCAGAGCGGTCTCCTGGGCCTCGAACTCCTCCAGGGCGTCGCGCCCCGAGCCCGACACCGCCTGGTAGGTGGCCACCTGCACACGCTCCACCGTGCCGAGGCGCGACAGGGCGCGCAGGGCCATGACCACGGGTATGGTGGAGCAGTTCGGCGACGCCACCAGGGCGCCTCGGGGGGAGGGCGGCAGCGCCTCGGGGTTCACCTCCGGCACGACCAGGGGGACGTCGGGCTGCATGCGGAACAGGCTGGCCTTGTCGACGACAAGGGCGCCGGCGGCGCGGGCCACCGGCGTCCAGGCCGCGCTCTGGTCGTTGCCCGCCGCGCCGAACACCACGTCCAGGTCGGCGAACGCGGCCGCCTCGGGCACGGTCACGGCCAGCGCCTCGCCCGCGAACGTCACCCGCCGGCCGGCCGAGCGTTCGCTCCCCCACAGCCGGAGCTCGCGCACGGGGAAGCGGCGCTCCTCCAGGATCGACAACACGCGCTCGCCCACCAGACCGGTCGCACCCAGGATCCCCACCCGATACCCCGGCACCGCTCGCCCTCCTCGACGCGGCCGCGCCCCGGCGCGGCCCTTTCGACCAGTTTACACCGCCCCCCCGGAGGCGGCGACGGCGGCCGCCTGCCAGGGCGCCGCCACCCGCTGCAGCAGCATGGGCTGCAGCTGCCGGCCCGCCAGCGCCTCCACCACGGTGTCAGCGATGCGGTCGAAGTCGGCCTCGAGGGAGTTGGGCTTGACGAACGGCGCGTCCTGGCCGAAGGGCACGAAGTAGATGTCCCGGTAGGCGAGCAAGGTGGCCAGGTTGCGCGCGTTGAGGCCGAGGCCGTCGTTGGTGGCCACCGCCAGGCAGACGGGCCGATGGCCGCGCATCACCGCCTTGGCAGCCATGCACACCGTGGTGTCGGTCTGCGCGTTGGCCAGCTTGGACAGGGTGCTGCCGGTGCAGGGCGCCACCACCAGGGCGTCGAGGAGCTGACGCGGGCCGATCGGCTCCACCTCCGGGATCTGGGTCCAGGGACGGTGGCCGGTGGCCGACTCCATGGCCTCCATCCAGTGCTCTCCCGAGCCGAACCGGGTGGTCATGCCCACGATCTGCGGGTTGAGGATGGGGAAGACCTCCGCCCCCTCCGCCGTGAGGCCGGCGATCGCCGCGATCGCCCGCTCGAGCGTGCAGTGGGAGGCGGCGGAGGCGAATCCGATGCGCCTGCCCTCAAGCCGTCCCGCCATGGCCATCTCCTCCTTACCTTCGTCCGCTCCCCAGCAGGCTGCCAGGCGCCGGGCCCACCGCCCCTCAACGCAGCTCGGCCGCCAGCAGGGACAACACCATGTCGGCCTCCAGGTTGCCCGCCGTCTTGGGCGCCACGATGCCGGGCAGCCCGGGCGCCAGGCGGGCGGGCACGCCCAGGCGGCGCGCGGCGGCGAAATCGGTGCCTCCTGGCGCCGACGCGAGGTCGATGATCACCGTCTCCCGCCGCATGCGCTCCAGGACGGGAGCGGTGAGCACCGGGGCCGGCACGGTGTTGAACACGATGTCGGCCGACGCCGCCACCTCCGGAAGCTCGGGAAAGCCGACGCCGCGGTGGCCGGCGGCGGCGGCGCGCGCCCGTTCCGCCACCGACCGCGCCACCACCGTGGTGCGCGCGCCCAGGCCGCGCAGCATGCCCGCGAGCACCGTGCCCAGGCGGCCGTAGCCCAGGACTGCGCTGTGGCTGCCGTGGAGGGTGATGTCCGACGCCTCCATGGCCATGGCGATGGCGCCCTCGGCGCTGGGGATGGCGTTGAGGATGGCGAAGTCGTCGCGCTCCCGGTAGGCGATGAGGCGGACGCCGTAGCGGGCGCACAGGTCCTCCAAGGCCGGTCGGGCGCTGCCGATGATGAGGAGGGTGCCGGCGCGCATGCGCGACACCACGTCCTCGGTCAGGCGCGGGCCGGGGAACTCGCCCTCGGGGACGATGCTGTAGGCGATGCGGCCGGCCTCGTCCGTGCCGCCTACGGGGGCGACGACGACGTCCGCCCAGGCCACCACGTCCTCCAGGCGGTTGGCCGTGTAGGAGACGGGGTCGGGCCAGGGAAGGCCCACCGCGCGCACCTCGGCCCCGGCCGCCTGCAGGCGGTCCGCCACCACCAGCTCGCGCCGGTCGCCGCCGAGCACGCCGATGCGAACGCCCTCCAGCCGCCGCGCCGTGGCCACCGCATCGCCCCCCACGGCGCCAAGCTATGCACCGCTGCGCACAGGTGCGCAACGAGCGGCGGGGGCCGCCGGCCCCCCCCCCCGCCGCCCCCCCCCCCCCCCCCATAGGCCCCCCCCCCCCCGCCCGGGCCCCCCCCCGCCGCCGCGCGGGCCCCCCCCGGGCGCGCCCCCCGCCCCCGCCTCGGGTCCCCTCGGCGTCACCATCGGTCTTCGCCCA
>JAILZS010000083.1 GCA_023512375.1 Bacillota bacterium
GGTTTCCGACGAGCACCATGCCGCTCGTCACGAGCTGCACGACCGGCACGAAGTCGCGCTGCGGATCGTAGGGGAGCTTGCGATAGAGGCTCGCGTTGATCGCGTGCGTGCCGCTGTTGCCGATCGCGAGGGTATTGCCGTCGGGCGCCGCCTTCGCCGCGATATCGGTGCCCGCGACCCCGTTCGCCCCGGGCCGGTTGTCGAGGACGAGCGTCCGCCCGAGCCCCTCGCTCATGCGCGGCGCGATCAGCCGCATCGCGGTGTCCGACGGCCCGCCCGGGGGCACCGGCACGATCACCCGGATCGGACGCCCCGGGAGCCCCTGAGCGATCGCCGTGCCCGCCACGAACGAAACGGCGGCGAACGCCGCGAGCAGGATCGAGCCCCTCCTCATCATCGCTCTCCTCCTTCCGGACGACGGGACGGCCAAATTCTCCGCGGCCCCCCGCGCGAAGGCAAGCGGGAGTGCCTCAGGGTGCCGCGGAGCCGGGCCCGGGCGGGCCCTTCAGTTCCACGACGTTGCCCTCGGGATCGCGGATGTACATCGAGGGGCCGTCGCCCTCCGCCCCGAAGCGCGTCTTCACCTCGCCCGGTGCCACCCCGTGCGCGACGAGGTGGGCGCGATCGCGCTCTCGTCGAAGGGCTCGATGCGAAGCGCGAGATGGTCGAGGTTGCGGCCCTCGGGCCCGGGCGCGGCACCGCCCGCCCGCCCGAGCTCGCCTGCGACGTCCACGAGGTCAATCAACGAGGCGCCGGCGCGAAGCTGCACGAGCCCGAGGTCGGGACGGTCCCGTTCGATCGTGCAGCCGAGCACCTCGCAGTAGAAGCGCACCATGCGCTCGGGATCGCGCACGCGCAGGACAACGTGGTCTATGCCGCGGAGGCCGAACGGCCGCATCGAATCGCCCGGCACGCCGCCTGCAGCGCTCTGCCTAGAAAACAAAAACGCCGCCGTGCGGCGCGCGGCGCAGGAGGGGTACCGGGCGGTGGAGATCATGGGCGAGGCACCCCACTTCTTCGTCGACGCCGTCGACCAGGCCACCGTGGCGGACGTGCGCCGCCTGGTCGCGTCCGAGGGGCTCCGCCTGGGGCTGCATGCTCCCCTGTCGGACACCAACCCCGTAAGTCCCAACCCCGGCATCCGGCACGAGACCCGCCGCCAGCTCCTGCGCTGCGTCGAGCTCCTGGCGGCCATGGGCGGCACGGCGATGGTCGTGCACTTCGGCTACAAATGCCCGTTCGGCCTTCTCGACCCCAGCCGCCTGCCCGACCTGTTCGCCGACAGCGTCGGCCCGGTCCTGGAGCGGGCGCGCGCCGCCGGCGTGCGTGTCCTGCTCGAGAACAACCCCCGCTTCCCCCTCGCCTTCGTCCAGGACGCCGAGGAGGTCCTGGCCGTCCTCGCCCGCCACCCCGACCTGGCCGTCTGCCTGGACGTCGCCCACGCCCACACCCTCGGTCCCGACGGCGCCCGGGCCGCGGCCGCGGCCCTGGCGCCCAGGGTGGAGAGCGTGCACGTGAGCGACAACGCGGGCGATCGCGACAGCCACCTCCCCCTGGGGGAGGGAAGCCTTCCCCTCGTGCCGGTGGTAGCGGCGCTGGAGGCGGCCGGCTACCGCGGGCCCTACATCCTCGAGTCGAAGGACGCCGCCGCGGCCGAGGGCGACCGGGTGCGCCTCACGCAGGCGCTCGAGGCGGCGCAAGGAGCGACCCCGGCGCCCTGACGGCGGCGTTTCCCGGCCGGCATGCCCCCCCGCCGCGCGGCATAGGGTGGCGGGGGTGCGGAAGGTGTACATGAAGGTGCTTCGCCTCTCGCCGCGCCCGGACGCCCGCTCGGCGGGCGACGGGGCGCGTCGGCTCGCGGCCGTCGCCCTGGCGGCGTGGGTGGGGGCGGCGGTGGTGGCGGGCGCCGTCCTGCCGGCCGCCGCCGCCCGCTTGGGGGCGACCGCCGTGGGCGCGGTGATGGCCGCCGCCTTGTCGCCCGTCCTCCTCCTGGGCGCGGTGCTGGCCGGCGTCGCCTTCGTCCTCCTCCTGCCGGAGGGCGGCGGCGCCGCCCCCGTGGCCCGGCACGGCGCCGCCGTGAGCGCGGTCGCGGCCCTGGTGTGCCGCTCGCTCGCCGTGCCGGCGGTGATGGCGGCGCGCGCCGGCGCGTTTGCCGCCGCCCACGCCGCCGCCACCGCCCTGTTCGCCCTGGCGGCGGCGGCCGCCGCCGTGGCCCTGGCTGCCCTCCTGGCGGGCGAGAGGAGGGCGGTCCCCCTCTCCCTGCAGGCGTCGGCCCGGCGCTGAGGCCGGCGCCCCTTGCGTTCGGGGGCGCGGTGGCGGATGCTCTCGGCAGCATGGCCAACCGCACCGCCCCCCCCATCGCTGCCCCCCCGCCGCCGGGCTTGCGGCCGTCGCTCGCCGCCCGCCGCGCCGCCGTGCGCCTCATCGCCGAGGGGGCGGTGTCGGCCGCCCAGGCGCCCGAGGCGGCCGCGGCCCTGGAGGCGGCGGCCGCCCGGGCCCTGGGGCTGGGGACGGAGCGGGTGCGCGCCCGCGCCTCGGGCAGCGGGAGCCTCCTGGAGGCGCTCCTCTCCGCCGGGGCGGGACCGGGGCGGGTGGTGGCGCTCTCCCCCCTGGCGCCCCCGTACGTGGCGGGCGCCGTGGCCCTTACGGGGGCGCGGCCGGTGGCGGCGGACGTGGACCCGGACATCCTCGCCCCCCCGCCCGAGCGCCTCAAGTCCCTGGCCGGCAGGCGCACCGCCGCCCTCCTGTGGACGCCGCCGCCCGCGCTCCCCGAGCCCCTCCCCTCCCTGGGCGACCTCCTTGCCCTAGGCCCCCGGGTGGTGGAGGACGCCGCCCATCTGTTCGGCCTGCGCGACCGAGACGGCAAGGCGGTGGGGGCGCGCGCCTTCGCGGGCGCCTTCAGCCTCGCCTACGGCAAGGCGCTCGCGGCAGGCGAGGGCGGCCTCACGGTGGCCGCGGCGCCCGAGGCGGCGGCGCGCCTTCGGCGCCTGCGGCAAAGCCGCCTCCCGCTTCTGGCTGCGGCGGGGCGGCTGGCCCCTCCCCTGGCCGCCCTGGCCGCGGTCGACCTCGGCGCGGGGGAGGAGCGCTGGCGGCGGCGGCGGGCGGTGGCCGCCCGCCTCGCCGCCGTCGCCGCCCAGGCCGGTGTCGAGTCGCTCCCCACGCCCGGCCTTCCGCCCTGGGCCGGTCGCTTCCCCACCGCCGCCGCCGCCCGCCGCGCCGGCCGGCGTGCGGCGCGGGTGCGCCTGGAGCTCGTCCCGCCGCCCCATTGGGGCGATCTTCGCGCTCTGCCGGGGGCGCGCGACGCCGTCGGGCGCGTGCGCCTGCTCGCCTGGTGGGACACCGCCGCCGCACGGGAGGCAGAGCTCGCGCTCCTCCTGCGCGCCTTCGCCTACGCCCTGGGGGTGGCGGCGTGATCGACCCGGCCTGGCGGGAGCGGCAGGGCGACGCGTACGAACGCGCCCTCGACTGGCTGTACGCCTCCCTCAACGCCCGCGGCCACCTGGTGCGGGAGGGGGGCGATCTGGCGCGCCGCCACCCGGCCTGGACGCGCGCCCTCCTTGACGCCCTGGGGGCGCCGGACCGAGACGTGCCCGCCCTGCTCGTGGTGGGGAGCAAGGGCAAGGGGAGCACGGCCGCCATGGCCGCCGCCGCCCTGGGGGCGCTGGGGCGGCCGGTCGGCCTGTGCACGAGCCCCCACCTCCTGGAGGTGCGGGAGCGCATCCGCCTGGACCTCCGCGCGGTGGCGCCCGAGGAGCTCGAGCGCGCGATCGAGGCGGTGCGGGGGGTGGGCGACGCCCTGCGGGCGCGCATGCCTGCTCCCGCCTACCAGAGCCCCGTGGGCCTCATCGCCGCCCTCGCCGCCCTCCACTACGCCCGAAGGGGGGCGGCCTACGCCGTGTACGAGGCGGGCCGGGGAGGGCTCGTGGACGACGTGGCCGAGGTGGCGCACGCCGCCGTGGCGGTCACGCCCATCCTCCTCGAGCACCGGCGGGAGCTCGGCCCCACCCTGGCGGACATCGCCCGCCACAAGGCGGGGGCGGTGCGCCCCGGCACCCGGGTGGTGGTCACCGGCCGCCTCGCCCCCGCCGCCGCCGCGGCCGTGGCCCGGGCGGCGCGGGCGGTGGGCGCGGCGCGCTGGGCGCTGGGGCGGGATGTGCGCCTCACGCCCGAGGGAGAGGGGCCCGACGGGCGCTGGCGGGTGCGGATGGAGACGCCGGCGGGGGGGCGCCACCGCCTGCGGGTGCCCCTCGCCGGCCTGCACCAGGCCGACAACCTGGCCGTGGCCCTGGCCGCGGCCGAGGCCCTGGCCGGGCGCCCCCTGCCGGCGCGCGCCGTCGCCCGCGCCCTGGAGGGGGTGCGCTGGCCGGGGCGGCTGGAGACGTTCCCCGCCCCGGGGGGCGGGGCGGTCCTGTTGGACGGCGCCATCGAGCCCCAGGCGGTGGCGCGCGCCCTCGCCCACGCCCGCCGCCACCTCCCTGCCCCCCTGGCCGCCGTCGTGGGGGCGGGTGTGGACAAGAACCCCCCCGCCCTGTGGGAGGAGGCGGCGCGGGGGGCGGCGTTCGTCGTGGTCAGCCGCGCCCGCGCCCCCCACCTGCGCTTCCCGCCCGACGACGACGGCCTCGCCTGGGCGGCCCTCGACCCCGCCCGCCGCGCCTACCGCGCCGACCTGGGCGAGGCCCTCGCCCTGGCGCGGGCGCGGGCCGGGGAGGCGGGGACGGTGGCGGTCGTGGGGACGCTCAGCCTGATCGGCGAGGCCCTCGCCCTGCTGGGGCGGGACGCCGCCGACCTCACCGCGCCGGCAACGTGGCGTACGTGACGGTGACGCCCACCACCACCTGGCCGGGGCCGGGGGAGGGCACGACGTCGCCCGACGCGCTGGCGCAGCCGGTGATGGGGGCGCAGGGCAGGGCGGCGAGGATGTCGCTGCGGCTGGCGAGAAGGCGCCCCAGGCGCCGCCCCTCCGCCGCCGCCAGGCGGGCGGCGCGGGCGCGGGCGGCGGCCAGGGCGCGCCGGTCGGCGGCGGTCTCCGACGCGCCGCCGGGCAGCGCCTGGGTGGCAGGCGTCAGGTAGTAGCCGTCGTACCCGGCCAGGCTGCCGGTGCGCAGGCGGGCGAGGAGGCGCAGCGCCGCCGCCGGCGAGGGCAGGCTGGCCACCACGGTCTGGCTCGCCTCCACCGCCTCGGGGCCCACCTGGGCGCTCAGGGTGGGGGGGCCGGCCACGCCCACGGCGGCCGCCGGCGCCCCCGCCGCCACCACCGCCCGCTCCGCCGCCGCCGTCGCCTCCTGGAGGGTCTGCCAGGCGGCGGCGGCGCCGGAGCCGCCCACCAGGAGGTTCACGTGCAGGAGGACGCTGCCGTCGGCGCCGCCCGATGCGCTGGCCACGGCGTACCCCACCGCGGTCACGGTGGGGCCGTCCGTGGCGGCGGGCGCAGCGCCGCCGCAGCCTGTGAGCAGGCCCAGGGCGAGGGCGGCGAAGGCCAGGGGGGCGGCGGCGCGTGCCAGCATCCTCCACCTCCCCCTGCCGGCGCGCCCGCCCGTCCGTCGTCCCGGCCCGACAGGGCCACGCCGGCCCGTCCAGCGTAGCAACGCCGTCGGGCGGCGTAAAGGCGGGGGCGGCCGCCGTCGGCGCCGCCCCACAGGGCTCCGCTTCCCCGGGGGGTACCGACGGCGGGGCCCGCCCGCCTGCGACGGTGCAGGCGGCGGGCGCAAGGCCCTACGGGCGATTCTCGTCCCCCCGCAAGGCCTGGCGCACCCGCACCGCGTCCAGCGGCCCCAGGCCGCGCTCGATGCGCTCGGCGGCGCTGCACATCTCGAGGATGCGTTCCACCGCCCCCAGCGCCCCCTGCACGGCGTGGATCTGGGTGAGGATCTCGGCGCACCCCGCGCCGCGCGCCACCATCGCCCCCAGCCCCCGCACCTGGCCCTCGATGCGCCTGAGGCGGCGGTCGATGTCGGCGGGGTCCCAGTAGCGCGCCGCCGCCCCCTGCGGCATCTCGGGCCCGTCCGCCCGCGTCCCGTCGCTCCCGGCCACTTCCATCCCTCCTCACGCGCCCCTTGACGTCGCCATGCTATACCCCGTAGGGTATATGAGGCAAGAGCCCGTCGGCCCCGGCACGCATGCGGCGACCGGCGGCGCCCGGCCTGTCGCGCCGACCACCCCGCGATGCGAAGGAGGGATCCACCGTGGCGCTTCTCAACGACGGCGTTCGTTCCCAGATCCGGGACATCCTGGGCGCCATGCCGCGCCCCGTCGAGCTCAACCTGTACCGCCCGGACGAGGGCGAGGCGAGCGACCTCATGACCGGCCTTCTCGCCGAGCTGGCCGAGATCGTCCCCGCCCTGCGCGTGCGCCACAGCGACGCCGCCCCCACCCTCGAGCCGGGCCACGACACCGGCATGCCGATCGAGGGGCCGATCCTCACCGTCGACCCCGCCGACCGCCCCACCGGCACCGTGCGCTTCCTCGGCCTCACCGTGGGGCTCGAGTTCGCCTCCCTCATCGAGGCCATCCGCCAGGCCGGCCAGGGAGGCAGCCGCCTTTCGCCCCAGACACTGGCGGAGTTGGGGGCGCTCGAGCGGCCCGTCCACATCCAGGTGTTCACCACCCCGAGCTGCCCGTACTGCCCCCAGGCGGTGCGGCTGGCGCACGAGATGGCCTTCGCCTCCGACAAGGTGGTGGCCGACATGGTCGACGCCTCCACCTACCAGGAGCTGTCGGAGAAGTACGCGGTCATGGGCGTGCCCGCCCAGTTCTTCAACGGCAAGCTCTCCCAGGTGGGCCTCGCCCCGGAGGCAAACGTTCTGCGCCTCGTGCGCCAGGCCGGACGCCTGGCCGGCTGAGGCGGCCGGCGCGGCGCCCGTATCCCGCCGCCGCCCTTGACCGGCGGCATGCGGGAGCGTAGTTTGATCGTACCATGGCGCGTCGGCGCCCCCGCAGCCCGCCCGGCCCGCCGAAAGGGGGAGCAACATGCCCGGCCAGCCGGCCCGCACCCGGCCCCCCCGTCCGCCGCAGGCGGCCGACTACGGCACGGGCCCGGTCGTCCTCCTCCTCGAGGTGGCCGCGCTGTCGTGGGGCTCGTTCCTGCTCGTGCCCCTGGTGCGCATCCTCGGTCCCGTCGGGCGGTTCGTGGGCGACCACTACCTGTTGGCCGAGGTGGCGGCGGTCGTCCTCACCGCCCTGGGCATGTACGTCCGCCGCCGCCTGCGCGCGCGTCCCGCGCGCCGCGGCCGTTCGAAGGTGATCCCCTTCCCCGAACACCGCCGCCGGCGCGGCGCATGAGGCGCGCCGCCCCTCTCTCCCGCCGCGGGGGGCCCCCCGGCCCCCCCCGCGCCCGGCCGCCGGGGGGGGGCGGCGGGCGCGGGGGGGGCCC
>JAILZS010000001.1 GCA_023512375.1 Bacillota bacterium
CGGCGGGGGACGCCCGCCGCCGCCGCCTGGCCGAGCGCCTTCGCCCCCCCGCCGCCGCCCTGGCGGGCGCCGTGGTGGGCGCGCTGGCTGCCTGGCTGGCACTCGTCCCCGGAAGGCACCCCACCTCCGCCCCCGGCCGGCGGGTGGCCGTCCTCGCCGGACCCGGGGGGCGTGGCGGTGCCGTCTACCTGGATACCGGCCTTGTGCGGGCGACCGTCTCCGTCTGGCATCTACCGCCCTTGGGTCCCGGGCGGGTGTACGAGGTGTGGTGGGTCACGCCGGCCGGGCACCGGATGGGCGGAACGTTCGGCGTCGACCGCGCGGGCGACGCCACCGTCACCCTCGCCCTGCCGGAAGGTTGGCGGCAGGCGAGGGCCGTGGGGATCACCGTCGAGCCTGCGCCCGGGACCCTCCTGCCGACGTCGGCCCGCGTGGTGGGGGGCGCCCTGGTCGCGCTCCCCCCGCCGGCGACGCATCGCCGAGCCGGGTCTGGGCCGCGCGAGGGCTAGCGGGTGGAGGAGCGGCTCACCGCGTTCTTGGCCGTCGCCCGCAGCGGCCGCGTGAGCGAGGCGGCGCGCCGTCTCCACCTCGCCGTGTCGAGCGTCTCACACGACATCGCCTCGCTTGAGGCCGACTTCGGGGCGCGGCTCTTCGTCCGCACCAACCGCGGTATGGTGCTCACACCGGCAGGCCGCACCCTGTTGGGCTACGCGGAGGCGATCGAGGCCGAATGGCGTCGGGCCTTCCGGGAGGTGCGCAGGACGACGAGCGGTCAGACGTCGGTACACCTGGCCGCGAGCCACACCGCGGTGGACGTCTTCCTGCCCGCGCCGCTCGGCCGTTTCCGCCGCGAGCACCCCGACGTGCGCGTCACCGTGACCATGGCGAACAGTGCCACCGTGCTGAACCAGGTCGAGAGCGGGCAGGTGGACTTCGGCCTGGTCGAAGGCCGCCTCGGCGCCCGCCGCCTGGGCGTCACCGCCCTATGGCAGGACGAGCTCGCCCTCGCCGTATCCAGCCGCCACCCCTGGGCGGCGCGCGACCAGGTCACCCTGGACGAGCTGGCCGCGGCCGACGTCATCCTGCGCGAGGAGGGGAGCGGCACCCGGCGCGTGCTGGAGACCGCCCTCCACCACGCCGGCCGCGACCTCAGCTACCTGCGTGTGGTGATGGAGCTCTCCTCCCTGCGGGCGATCGTGGCCATGGTCGCCCACGGCGTCGGCGTGAGCGTGCTGTCGCGACGGCTTGGCCTGCCCGACCCGGCCGGCACCCCCGCCGTGGCGTTCGTGCCGGTGGCCGGCCTGCGCCTGAGGCGCGAGATCGACCTTGTGGCGCGCGCCGGCGAGGAGCCGGGCGATGCGGTCAGGGCGCTCGTCCGCCATCTCGAGGCGGCCGCCGCCGCCGACCGGCGCCGTAGCCGCGCCCGCCCGTAGCGCAGCCGCGTTGCGAAATCCCGAAGGCGCCGAAGCGGAAGGCGGACGCTATGCCGCCGCGGCCGCGCCACACTGGGGGAAACGGCGCGGGGGTGGCGTGGCGTGCGCGCGCTGCGAGGGCTCGGACCGCAATGGTTCACGGTCGGCATGGGTACCGGCATCACGGCCGTGGCGGCCTACACGCTGACGGGGGCACCGCTGTGGCTGAGGCAGGCCGGCGTCGCCTTGTGGCTCGCGAACACCGCGCTGGTGGCGCTCCTCTCCTGCCTGTTCGTGCTGCGGTTGGCGCTGGAACGGGACGCGTTCGCCCGCATCCTGCACGACCCCGTGCAGTCCATGTTCCTGGGCGCCATCCCGATGGCCCTGGCCACCGTGGTGAACGGCTTCGTCGACATGGGGCGGCCGCTCATGGGACTGGCGGCGATCGCCGCGGCCGAGCGCCTGTGGCTCGCCGACGTGGTCCTTGCCCTCGCCTCGGCGGTCGTCGTCCCCTACGCCATGTTCGTCTCCCACGACCATCGGCTGGAGCGCATGACCGGCATCTGGCTCATGCCGTTCGTGCCGCCGGAGGTGGCGGCCGCCAGCGCCAGCCTGCTCCTGCCGCACGTCGCGGACCGGGCGGCGCAGGGGGCCCTTCTCACCGCCGGCCTGGTGCTTTGGGCCCTGAGCGTGCCCGTCGCCTTCCTCCTCCTGGGGGTCCTCCTCCTGCGGTTGGCGCTCCACCACCTGCCGCCGCGCGAGCTGGCGATCTCCACCTGGATCACGCTCGGCACCCTGGGCACCGGCATCCTGGGCATGGTGGGACTGGGCGGCTCCATGCCGAACGCCTTCGGCGCGCTCGGCCACACCATGGCCGGCGCCGCCGTGCTCGTCGCCACGGCCCTGTGGGGACTGGGCCTGTGGTGGCTCGCTATGAGCCTGGCCCTCACGGTGCACCAGGCGCGCCGCGGCCTCCCCTTCAACCTCGGCTGGTGGGGGCTCACCTTCCCCCTCGGCGTCTTCGCCGCCGGCACCAACCTTTTGGCCGCCCGCCTGGGCGTCGGCTGGGTGGCGGCGGTGGCCGTCGCCCTGTTCGTCCTCCTCGCCGCCTTCTGGACGATGGTCGCCGCCCGCACCCTCGCCCTGCTCGTCCGCTCCGCGGGGGGGCGGTGGGCGCGCGCCGGGTCGCCTGCGGGCGCCGCCGCGGCCGAGGCGGACTGAGGCCGGGAGGGGCCGGTCACCGGCCGGAAAGGCCGAACGGAAGCGTGAGGCCGAACGTCTCCCACAACAGGAGGGCGTTGAGGAGCGCGACGGCGCCGGTGCCGAGCGCCGCCGCGCGCCCGGTCCAGGGGTCGTTCACCATGGCCCCCATGACGTCGCGGCGGTTGGTGAAGGCGGTGAGGGCGAGGAGGGGGATGGGCAGGACCAGGCTGAGGATCACCTGGCTCGTCACCAGTGCCGCCGTCGGGTTCGCCCCCAGGGCGACGACCAGCACGGTGGGGACCATGGTGATGAGCCGACGCAGCTCCAGGGGGATGCGGAAGCCGACGAACCCCTGCATGATCATCTGGCCGGCCATCGTGCCGACGGCGGAGCTGGACAGTCCCGAGGCCAGGAGCGAGACGAGGAAGACGCCGGCGGCCGCTCCGCCCAGGAGGGGCTTGAGCGTGCGGTAGGCGCCGGTGATGCCGATGGCAGCCGCTTCCCTGTGGTGGAAGACGGCCGCCGCCATGTAGAGCATGGCCATGTTGACGAGGCCGGCGATCGCCATGGCCAAGAGCACGTCGATCTTCTCGAAACGGAAGATCCGGTGCGCTTCGGCGCGGCTGCGGGGCACGACGCGGCGCTGTGTCAACCCCGAGTGCAGGTACACGGCGTGGGGCATGACGGTGGCGCCGACGATGCCCACGGCGAGGAAGAGGCTGGCGCGGCCTCCCACCCAGGGCACGACGGAGTGGTAGAGCACCTGCCCTAGGGCAGGCCGGGAGAGCACGGTCTCCACCAGGTAACTCAGGGCGATGACGCCCACGAGGGCACCGATCAGCGCCTCGATCGGCCGAAAGCCGTAGCGCTCGAGCGACAGCACGGCGTAGGTGGCAAGCCCCGTCACCCCGGTGGCGTACAGAAGGGGGAGGTGGAAGAGGAGGTTCAGGCCGAGGCTGGCGCCGAGGAACTCCGCCAGATCGGTCGCCATGGCCGCGATCTCGCTCGCCGCCCACATGCCGTAGACCGTCCTCCGGTCGAGGTACTGGCGACAGATCTCCGGCAGGCTTCGGCCCGTGGCGATACCCAGTTTGGCGGACAGCGTCTGGAACCCCATGGCCAGGAGGTTGGCCGCCACGACCACCCACAGGAGGCGGTAGCCGAATGCGCTTCCGCCCTGGATGTCGGCGGCGAAGTTGCCCGGGTCGACGTAGGCGACGGCCGCGATGAAGGCGGGGCCCAGAAACGGAAGCACCCGAGCGGGCCCGCGCCGTTCGCCCGCCAAGACGGCCTGGGCCGAGGCGGCCGTCCGCACGGTGAGCTGCTGCGGCGACCGGAACACGAGGGGAACCTGCACCTTAGGCGCACCCTTCCTGCGGCGATCCGTGTGCGCCGCCCCAGACCCGGGGTACCCCCGGTCGGGCTCACCCGGGCTGCGGGCCGGGGCGGCTTGCGCCCGGGTCGTCGGGGCTCACACAGTTAGCCCGGGCGACCCAACGTATGGGCGCTCCGGGGGAGGGGTGCGGGGCGAGGACCCGGCCGGACGTACGGCGCAGGGCAAGAAGGGGCGGCCGCACGAGAGGCCTCGGCCGTTGCGGGCCGCTTAGGGATACGGGCCGTCGCCGTGCCCCGGGCGGGACGCCGGCAGCAGGGGGGCGCGCAGCGGGGGGCCGAGTACGCCGCCGTTGGCGTGGGTGACCCCCGCCTCCGCCAACGCCCCCGCCAGGCGCCGGCTCGACACGGCGCGGGCGACGGTGGCCGCCCGGCCCCGCCCCAGGGCGGCGAGGTCGCGCAACCAGGGCGCCGGCGCCCGGTCCGGGACCGGCGCCAGGAGCACCATGTCGCCCGCCCTCAGGGAGAGGCGGTCGATCGCCGAGCGGTGCAGGTAGGGCTCGCCTGCAGCCGCCAAGCGGTAGCCCGCCTCGGCCACGCGCTGGGCGGACTCGGCGACGAAGCCGGCGGGCGCCACCGGTACCGCCACCTCGGTGCGCGGGCGGCGCTCGCAAGCGGCCAGGAGTTCCAGCAGGCGTTCGGCGTCGTCCGCCGACCGTACCGCCCAGGGAAGGACGACGACCGGCCCCAGGGAAGCGCTCGCCTTCAGGCAGGACCGCACCTGGTGCACCGCTCCCTCCCCCGCGGGCGGCGAGGGCCGCAGGCGGGGGTGACCGTGGTCGCCGATCGGCCCCAGCGTCAGCTCCCAGGCGCTGGGACCGCGCTGGGCCCCCCCGCCCCCGCCGAGAGGGAAGATCGGCCACGCCCAAAGCTCCGGCCCGGGCCGCGTGGGGCTCATACCGCTTCGTCGGGGAGGGGCCGGCCGACCTCCTCCCCATAAAGGGCGCGCAGGAACGGGTGGCGCTCGGCCGCGGCCGCCACCATGGCGCGCACGGTGCGCCGGATGTCCCACTGGGCGTTGTCCCGCAGGCGCAGCCGCACGAGATGGTCGAGCTCCCACAGGTCGAGGTCGGCCACCACCTGCCGCCGGTGGGCGTTGGTCACCACGTACGCGGCGACGGCGGGTGCGCCGGCCGCCACCATCTGCCCGTGCACGCGGGCCGCGTCGGCGCACGACGCCTCGAGCACGGCGGCCAGGCCGGCGCGGGCGACCGCCGGCGGCACGGTCACCCCGTCGCCCACCCCGGGGGGAGCGGGGAAGAGCGTCATGCCGCGGCTGTGGCGCAGGAGCTGATGCCAGTTGGCCTCGCTGATCCGGAGGGCGAACCGGTAGCGCACGGCGCGCATGGCGGCGTGGGCCGGGGCGTG
Organism: Bacillota bacterium; assembly: GCA_023512375.1. GTDB lineage: Bacteria > Bacillota > Sulfobacillia > JAJZYS01 > JAILZS01 > JAILZS01. The sequence continues at coordinate 5,376 of JAILZS010000001.1, forward strand.
GGGTCCCGCCTTGGCGCGGCGCTCCCGCAGGAAGGCCACCGGGTCTTCCGCCCCCCCTGCCGCCGTGAGGCCAAGGGTCCGGGCCAGGGCGCGGATCGCCTCCCCGTCCTCCTCGGGCCAGGCGGACAGGAGGCGGACATCGGCGTCCGTGCCGGCTCCCTCCGACGCCGCCCCGGCGCCGCCCGGTCCGACAGGCGCCGTCGCCGCCGGCGGCAGGAAGGGCTCGGCGTGTCGGAGCAGGGTGGGAAGCAGGCGCTCGCCTTGTTCGCGTAGGCGCATCGCCAGGTCGCGCACCTCCCCCCAGGGGCTCTCCCCCATGAGGGCGATCGCGTCGCGCAGCGCCCTGCCGTTGGCGGTCATGCCGAGGGAGGTGCGCGTGGCCAGGGAAAGCGCGTAGCGGGCGTCCTCGAACGCCCGCCGCCGCGCCCGGCGCAGGGTGGCCGGGGCTTCCTCCCCCGGGCGGGGACGCACGGCGCCGACGTCCAGGAGGTGCGCCGCCACCCCCTCGAGCAGGCGCTCGTAGGCGTCGAAGAGGCGCTCCTGCACCGCTTCGTACTCCTGCCGGAGGTCGGCAGGGAGGGCTTCCGCCTCGGGCGGGGTCACGTATCCCCCCCGGGAGGGGCGCTGGTAGCGCTGGGAGTACTCGGTGAAGCTCAGGAAGGGGTTGGCCGTCTCCAGGGCGGCCGAGGCCAGGCGGGAGATGCCCTCGACCCCGAGGTGCACGGTGGCGTGCTCCGCCACCGAGGCGTGGCCGTAGTTCACCACCCAGCGCTCGTGGAAGGCGCGCGCCCGCTCGGCCGCGTGCCGCCACGGGGGGGAGGGCGCGCCGGCCGCACCGGCGCCGAGGTCGAGCACGTCCTGTGCCATGAGCTCGGCGAGGTTGTCCCGGAAGCTCTTGGGCGAACGGCTCACGTAGGCGAGGATGACGGCCACCACCTCTTCGGGCAGGCCGACGATGCCGTACACCGGCCCCTCCGCGTCGGTCACGTGCGCCGCCACCGCGTCCTGCGCCCATGTCGCCACCGCCGCCGCCCCCTGCTCCGCCCGCGGCCCGCCGTCGTGCTCGCCTGCCATGGTCGCCGCCCCCCCGTCCGTCCGCTCCGCCGGTAGAGTTCGCGCCCGCCACCCGGCATCGCCTGCCGGCGCGGGCATCTTCCGGCACGCGACAGGACTGAGGGGGGGACAAGGCGTATCCTGGCCGCATCGGCGCAGCCGATCGACCCGCACCAGGCACCCGCCGGGAGGAATGCCCATGGCCGCCCGGGCCAACCCTTGGATCGCCAGCCCGCTGACGGGCTTCGACGCCTACCGCGGCCGGGGCTGGCGGGCCTTCGCCCTGGCCGCCACCGCCCTCGCCCTCGCCGCCATGGTGGCGGTGCGCGCCCTTCAGGGCGGCGGCGGCGCCGCCACCGGCGGGGCGCTCTCCGCCCGCATCGGCAGCGCGGTCCCGCAGGCGTTCATGTCCCGCCTGCGCGACGCCGCCTTCGGCACCCTCGACTACACGGGAGGCGCCGACCCCGTGAGCCTGGGCGTGCGCGTCTCGCGCGCCGCCGGGGCGGTGGTGGACGGACCCCGCATGCTCTACGTGGGGGCCGAGTTCTGCCCGTACTGCGCGGCCGAGCGCTGGTCCCTCGTCCTCACCCTGCTCCGCTTCGGCCGCCTGAGCGGCCTGAGGTACATGGCGTCGAGCGCCACCGACCAGTTTCCCAACACGCCCACCTTCACGTTCTACGGCGCCGACTACACGAGCCCGTACCTGCGCTTCACGTCCGTGGAGACGGCGGGTCGCAGCCCCACGACCCCCCTGCAGCCCCTGCGCGGCCAGCCCCTGAAGACCTTCCGGAAGTACGACAACACGCCCTATGTGCCGAGCCAAGCGGCCGGCCAGATCCCCTTCCTCGACGTGGCGGACCGCTACGTCTGGGTGGGCGCGCCCCTCCTTCCGGACCAGATCCAGCACGAGACGTGGGACCAGATCCTCCGGGGGCTGGCGGCCGTGGGCCGGGGCGGCAGCGCCAACGCGAACATCGGCTCCATCGTGCGCGCCGCCAACATCTTCACGGCCGCGGTGTGCAGCGCCGACGGCGGCCAGCCCGCGGCGGTGTGCAGCGCGCCCGGCGTGGTGGCGGCGAAGGGCGGGTTGCCGCGATGAACGACGCCCAGCGCCCCGCCGCGCCCCTGCGCCCCCTCGTGCAGCGCCTCACCGAGGAGGTGGACGCCCGGCGCTTTCCCTACCGGCTGGCCGTCGCCGCCGTCGGCGCCGCCGTCTCCGTCTACCTGACGGTGCTCCACTACGCCTCCGTCGCCCCGGTCGGCTGTCCGGAGGGCAGCCTGGTGAACTGCCTCGCCGTCCTTACGAGCCCGGAGGCGACGTTCCTCGGCCTGCCGGTGGCGCTGTACGGGCTCGTCTTCTTCGCCGGCGCCCTGTTCACGCTGTATGTGCGCCGGCGCGCCTCCTCCCCCCTGTGGTCGGAGGCGGCGCTCGTCTGGGCCCTGGGCGGGGCGGCTGTGGTGCTCGTGCTCGTGTACACCGAGCTGTTCGTCGTCGGGCGCATCTGCCTGTGGTGCAGCTTCACCCACGCCCTCGCCCTGGGATGGTTCGCGCTCGAGCTGTGGCCCGGCCCGGAGAGCGGGGACGACGCCCGCGCAGAGGCGCGGCGCCGGGCGCGGCGCGATGCCGAGCAGGCGGAGCGCGCCGCGCGCGCGAAGAACCGGCCCCGGGGTTCGGGGCCGGCGCGGTAGGAAGGGCAGCCGGTGGGCGGGCGGCGGCTAACCGACGTCCCCGTCCTCCTCCCCCAAGAGGGCGAGGAGGATGGCCGCTTCCACCCACAGCCGGTTGTGCGCTTCGGGCAGGACGAGGGAACGCGGCCCGTCGATCACCTCGGCGGCCACCTCTTCGCCCCGGTGGGCGGGCAGGCAGTGGAGGAAGACGGCGTCCTGGGCGGCGCGGGCGAACAGCTCCGGCGTCACGGCGTAGGGGGCGAAGACCTGCCGGCGCGCCTCGGCTTCCTGCTCCTGTCCCATGGAGGCCCACACGTCGGTGATCACCGCCCGCGCCCCGGCCACGGCCGCGTGGGGGTCGTGTCCCACCGTCAGGCGCGCCCCCGTCGCCGCCGCCAGGCGGCGGGCTAGGGCCAGGGCGCCGGCGTCCGGCTCGTACCCCGGGGGCGTGGCGACCCGCAGGTCCATGCCGCACAACGCGGCGCCCACGAGGTAGGAGTTGGCCATGTTGTTGCCGTCGCCCACGTACGCCGCCGCCAGGCCCCCAAGCTGGCCGAAGCGGTCCTCCAGCGTGAGCCAGTCGGCCACCACCTGCGTGGGGTGGGCAAGGTCCGTGAGGGCGTTGACGACCGGCACGTCGGCCGCCGCCGCCCACCGCTCCACCTCGGCGTGGGCGTAGGTGCGCACGACGATGGCGTCTACGTAGCCCGAGAGGACGCGGGCCGTGTCCTCGATCGACTCGCCGCGTGCGATCTGGATGTCCCCCTCCCGCAAGAAGAGGCTCGTGGCGCCCAGACGGGCGGCGGCCGACTCGAACGTCACCCGCGTGCGGGTCGACGCCTTGCGGAAGAACAGGGCCACGACGCGCCCCTCGAGGGCGTGCCGGACGTCGGCGGCGCGCGTCGTGCGCAGGTGACGCGCCAGGTCGAGAAGGGCGCGCACCCCGGTCGGGCCGAGGTCGTCGAGCTCGAGCAGGTCGCGCCCCCGGAGGTCGGCCGCCGCCGGGAGCGGGGTGTGCGTCTTGCCGCGGGCGAGAGCCATCAGCGGGACACCTCCTCAAGGGGAAGGGGGGTATGGGCCACGTCCGCCGCCCTCGGGGGCGGGGGTGGGAGGGGGGGAGGGGCGAGGCGGGCGCGGGCGCGCTCGAGCGCCTCGGCCACCCGTGCGGGCGCCGTGCCGCCGTGGGTGGCGCGCGCAGCCACCGCCCCCTGCGCGGTCAGGCGGGCCAGGTCGGCGGGGGTGAGGGCGGGGGCGTGGGCGGCCACGACGTCCGCCGCCAGCTCCCCGAGGCCCACGCCGCGGGCGGCCGCCTCCGCCACGAGCTCGCCCACCTGGCGGTGGGCGGTGCGGAAGGGAACACCGCGCCGGACCAAGAGGTCGGCCGCGTCGGTGGCCAGCATGAGGGGGTCGGAGGCCGCCTGCGCCATGCGCTCCGGCTGCACGACGAGGGCCTCGAGGAGGCGCCGGACGGCGGCCAGCATGCCGTCCAGGGTGTCCGCCGCCGTGTACAGGGCGTGGTGGCTCTCCTGCAGGTCGGAGTTGTAGGCGAGCGGCAACCCCTTGAGGGTGGCGAGGAAGCCCGCCAGGACGCCCGTCAGGCGGCCGGCGCGGGCGCGCACGTGCTCGAACGCCTCGGGGTTCTTCTTCTGCGGCATGAGGCTGGATCCGAAGGCGGCGTCGTCCTCGAGGGCGGCGAAGCCGAACTCCGCCGTGGTCCACAGGATGGCCTCATCCGCCATGCGGCTCAGGTGCACGCCGCACAGCGCGGCGAAGGACAGGTACTCCACGAGGAAGTCGCGGTCGGCGACGGCGTCGAGCGAGTTGTCGTACGGACCGTCGAATCCCAACAGGCGGGCCGTGAGGACGGCGTCGAGCGGGTGCGGGCTACCGGCCAGGGCCGCGGCCCCGAGGGGCGACCGGTTGGCCCGCCGCACGAGGTCGGCGAGGCGCCCCCGATCGCGCTCCAGGGCGTCGAAGTGGGCTAGCCACAGGTGGGCGAGGAGGACGGGCTGGGCGCGCTGGGTGTGCGTGTAGCCCGGTACGACCACCCCCTGCTCGAGGGCCTGACGCGACCGCTCCCAAAGCGCCCCGAGCAGGTCGGTGAGGGCGGCCGACTGGCGATGGGCCGCATCGCGCAGGTACAGGTGCAGGTCGGTCGCCACCTGGTCGTTGCGGCTGCGGCCGGTGTGCAGGCGCCCGGCCACCTCGCCGATCCGGGCGAAGAGCAGACTCTCGATCGCCAGGTGGATGTCCTCGCCCTCCTCGGGCAGTTCGACCTCTCCGGCGGCGAAGGCGCGCTCCAGGTCGACAAGGCCCGTCAGGAGGGCGTCGGCGTCCGCCTGGGAGAGGATCCCCCGGTGGGCGAGCATGCGCACGTGGGCCGCCGACAGGGCGAGGTCATAGGGCCACAGGCGGCGATCGAGGGGGAGGGAGCGGGCGAACGCCGCCAGGCCCCTGTCGGTGTCGCGCGCGAACCGTCCGCCCCAGGCCTTATCCGACACGGCTGGGCTCGGGCGTCGGGACCGCGGCCGGGGCGGTGCGGCCGGCGCGGGCGGCGGTGCGCAGAGGCAGGGTGTACAGGCGCAAAAACCCGGTCGCGTCCGCGTGCTCCACCCCGCCGGTCTCGTCGAAGGAGGCGATGTGCGTGTCGTACAGCGACTTGGAGGCCTCCACGCCGAGGATCTGGACGTTGCCCTTGTACAAGGCGAGACGCACGTGCCCGGTGGCCGGGGCCATGAGGACCCGCCCCGCCGCCTCGATCGCCTCCCGGCTCGGGGTGAAGTACAGCCCGTCGTAGAGGAGCTCGCCGTACGTGTCCGCCAGGTCGCGCAGGAGGCGGCGGGCGCGGCGGTCGAGGGTCACGCTGCGAAGGGCCTCGAGGGCGGCGTACAGCACGGTGCCTCCCGGCGTCTCGTACACGCCGCGCGACTTCACGCCCACCAAGCGGTCCTCCACCATGTCCACGGTGCCCACGCCCGCCCCGCCCGCCAGGGCGTTGAGGCGCTCCAGGAGGGCGACGGGCGCCAGACGCATGCCGTCGAGGGCGGAGGGGACCCCCTCCTGGAAGGCGACGTCCACCTCGGTGACCGCGTCGGGTGCGGCCTGGGGGCTGACCGACATGCGAAGCAGCCCGGGCGGCGGGGGCTGGGCGACGTCCTCCAGGGAGCCGCCCTCGTGGCTGATGTGCCACAGGTTGGCGTCGCGGCTGAACGGCTCCTTGGGCGTCTGGTCCACCGGCACGCCGTGGGCGGCGGCGTAGGCCATGGCTTCGGTGCGCGAGGTGATCGTCCACTCCCGCCACGGGGCGATCACCGGCATGTCGGGGAGGAGGGCGGCCATGGCGGCCTCGAAGCGCACCTGGTCGTTGCCCTTTCCGGTGGCGCCGTGCGCCACCGCGTCCGCCCCCACGCGCACCGCCACCTCGGCCAAGCCCTGGGCGATGACCGGACGGGCGAGGGCGGTGCCCAGGAGGTAGCGTCCCTGGTAGACGGCGCCCAGCTGAAGGGCGGGCCAGATGTGGCGGGTGACGAAGCGCTCGCGCAGGTCGAGGACGTAGGCCTCCTTCGCGCCTGAGGCCAGGGCCTTCGCACGCACCTGTTCGAGGTCGTCGCCCTGGCCCACGTCCGCGCACACGGCCACCACCTCGGCGCCGGGCCGGGTCTCCATGAGCCAGGGGATGATGATGGAGGTGTCCAGGCCTCCGCTGTAGGCCAGGGCGATTCGCACGGGCCCGCCTCCCTTCGGCGACAGTACGGGTAACATACTGCATTCTGCAATTTTATGCAACCTGGACCGAACGCGGCGGACGGGCGCGCCGGCGCCCGCCGCCAACCGGCGCTGGCGCCCCAGCTACACGCCCATGCGCGCCAGGGCCTCGCGCCCCGTCATCCCCCGCACCACGCCGCGCTCCACCGCCGCGGCCGTCACGTCGTCCACGGGCAACGCCAACAGGTCGGCTACGTTGCGCGCCCCCACCACCCGCGCCGCCACGATGCGCCGCTCGCCCAGCCGCTCGTCCAACAGGCGAACGTCGAGGGCGCCGCACATGACGTACCCGTGCGCCGTTGCCGCCACCACCAGGGTGGTGCGCGGCAGGTGGACGGTGACGGCGGTGGCTGCCACCCTACCGTCCACCACCACCGGCTCCATCTCGACCACGGTCCTTCCCCTCCCCACCTTCGCAAGGGCGTCCCTGGCCGCCGCCGGCCCGGCGGCGGCTGCCCTCCGCGCGCTCTCTACGCGTTCGCCGCCGGCGGGGTGCGCCGGGACTAGGTGCGGGGGGAGTTCAACGGCTATAGTCAGGACGTCCATGTACGCGCCCGGCCCCGGGCGCGCCGCGTAGGGAGGAAGAGCGCCCGCCGTGACCAGTTGCGGCCCCGCGTCCCCGCCATGAGCGACCCCACGCCCCGCCCTCCCGGGGGAGCGGAGGGAGCGACGGCCCCGCCCGAGGCAAGCGCCGAGAAGGACACGTCCGCTCCCGCCGCCCTCCCGCCGCCCTCCCCGCCGGGCGTCCGGACCAGCTTCGCGCGCACGTCCGCCCTGCTCGTGGCGGCCACCCTGGTGTCGCGCCTCATCGGCTTCTTCCGGGACATGGTGATCGCCGCCAAATTCGGCGCCAACGGCCTCACCGACGCCTACAACGTGGCCAACAGCCTGCCCAACTTCCTCAACGGCGTCCTGCAGGGCGGGCTGAGTTCCGTGGTCGTCCCCACCGTCAGCCCCCACTTCGGCCGCGGCGACCTGAGGCGTGCGTACGGCCTGGTGAACGCGCTTGCCCTGTACGCCGGCGTGGTGAGCGCGCTGCTCGTCCTGGCGGTCACCCTCCTCGCCCCTCAGGTCGTCTCCGCCCTCGCGCCCGGCATGTCGCACCGCGACGTCGCGGCCGGAGCGCGCCTGGCGCGCATCCTCATCTGGACGGTGGCGTTCGGCGTCTACTTCTACCTGGGCGCCGCCGCGCTCGTCGCCGACGACCGCTACTTCTACATGAGCGTGGGGCCCATCTTCATGAGCGGCAGCGCCACGGCCCTCCTCCTGGCGGTGCGCCATCCGCCCATCGTCCTCCTGGCGGTCGGCCTCCTCATCGGCAGCGTCCTGCAGTTCGCCTTCGTGGCCGTGCCCAACCTCAGGCACTGGCGGCACTACCCTCCCCTCGGGGAGACGCGGGCGGGCGACCCGGAGGTGCGGCGCATGCTGCGCCGCTCCGTGCCGGCCCTGGTCTCGGGGGCGGTGGGGCAGGTGAACGCGATCGTCGACCGTTGGGTGGGATCCCTGTTGGTCCCGGGGTCGATCACGGAGGTCACCCTGGCCAACCGGGTCGCCCAGGTGCCGCTGGGCCTGTTCGGATACGCGATCTCCAACGCCTCGTTCCCCGCTCTCGCCCGCGCCTACGAGGCGGGGGAGACCGAGCGGGTGCGCGACCTGCTCGCCCGGGACCTGCGGGTCGTCTTGCTCCTGACCGTGCCGGTCATGGCCGAGATGGTGGTCCTCGCCTACCCCATCGCCAGCGCGGCCTACCGCCACGGCCACCTGACGCCGGCGGCGGCGCGCGTGATCGGCGCCGCCCTGGTGTGGTACGCGCTGTGTCTGGTGCCGTTCGGGGTGCGCACGGTTCTCAACCGCGGCTTCTTCCTCACCGGGGCGACGCGCATCCTCGCCAACATGTCCGTCGTCCTGGTGCTGCTCAACGCCGCGGGCGACTTCCTGTTCGCCAAGGTGGCGGGCATGGGGGCGCCGGGACTGGCGTTCGGCACCATGGTGGACCAGTGGCTGTCGATCTTCGCCACCTTCTACTACCTGTGGCGCGTCCTGCCGGCCACGCCCGTGCGCGCTGCCGCCGACGCCTTCTGGCGGGCGGCGGCGGCCTCCGTCCCCTTGGCCGTGGCCAGCCGTTTCGCCGCCGTCCTCCTGGCGCGCGTGCCGTACCTCGTCACGTCCACCCTCGGCCGCATCGCCCTCGTGGCCGGGGCGGCCCTGGCCGGTGCGGCGGTGGGTGCGGCGGCGTTGTGGCTCGTGCGCTACCCGGGGCTGGACGAGCTGGGCGCCCGGGTTCGGCGCGCCCTGCGGGCGCGGGGGTAGGTGCGCCGGCGGCGTCGGCGATGCAGGAGCGCCGCAACGAAGTGGCAAGGTAGCGCCTGCACCCGGGTCCGCGCGCCGCCGCCGGTGCCGTCGGGAGGGGTCGCTTCAGCGCGAGCCCGACGGCGCGCCGGCGCCGACAGGTGTCGATGGCCGGACGGCGGTGCGGCCGAAGGGCATGGCCGCCGCCATGCGCACCGCCCGCCACTCGGCCGGGGTGAGCGTCCCCCACTGGAAGAAAGCGACGCCGCGGGCGCCGGCGGCGAGCGCCCCGGCCAGGGCGCCGCGCTCCGCCAAGAGGCCCGGGCTGTAGACGCCGCTCCCCCCGGCGCTGTCCGGGTCGTACCCCTGGAGGATCGGCACCACGGCGGCGCTCGGCGCCTGCGAGCGGACGAGTGCCACCGCGGACAGCGCCGTCCGGTAGGCGCCGGCGTAGGCCACCGGGACGTCGTTCGCCTGCCAATACGCCATGGGCATGAGGACGTCGGCGTAGCGCGCCATGGCGGCGTACGGCACGGCGAGTCGGGTGGGCATGGGGGCGACGGCGCACAGGGCGCGCTCGGGCCCGGCCGCCGAGCGCAGGGCGCGCAGATAGGCCGCCACCCGGTGTGGGTCGAGGTCGCCCTCGAAGTCGGCCGCCAGCCCGTCCACGCCGAGGCCGTCGGGGGTGCGGTAGGCGAGGGCGGCCCGGGCGGTGGCCAGGTCGGCGTCCGGACGGCGGAGGTTGGCCGGCACCCAGGCGAGCACGGCGATGCCGCTCTCGTGCGCCACCGGCAGGAGGCGGTCGAGCCCGGGCTGGCCCCAGAAGCCCGTGCCGGGGATCGCCACCTCCACGTACAGGGTGCGCACGCCCGCCTTCAGGGCGGCGTTCACGATCGCCCGGGGCGAGGCGTCCCGCGCCACCCAATAGCTCAGGAAGAGGCCGGGGCCGAAGGCGGCGGCCCCCGGGGTCGACCCCTCCCGGCACGGCAGCACCTGGGCGTCGGGCGGAAGGCCGCTCCCGGGGGCGGTGAGGCGCACCGCCACCGCACAGGAAGAGCCCCGCGCGGGCGGCAGGGCGAGGGTGCCCCCGCCCGCGAGGCGGGTCCGTCGCCATCCGTCGCCGCCCTGGGCATAGCGCCAGGCGATGTCGATCGCGGGCACGGGGACGGGGTTGCCCGATCCGTCCACGGCCGCCACCACGAGGTGCGGACCCTGTCCCGCGGGGGGGAAGGGGGAGGCGAGTGCGGCCCGCAGGGCGGCGGCGGGGCCGGGCAGGACGAAGAGCGACGCCTGGGCGGGGAGGAGGCCGGGGCCCGACACCTCGAGGCGGTAGCGCCCCGACTGGTGCGGGGTGAGGAGGAACTGCGCCCGGCCGTGGCTGAGGAGTTGGGCGACCGGGGCGAGGGGCGCGCCGTCGGGCGCGACCATGGCGAGGGAGAGCGCCGTCCCCTGCGGAGCGCCGGGCGCGGTGGCGGTGAGCACCAGGCTTTGGCCGGCGGTCACGCGTGTCTGGGCGGGGGCGAGCGAGAGGCGGCCGCGGGGGGCGACGGGCACCAGGGCGCGGGCGGGGGCGAGGGCACCGCCGGGCGAGCTCAGGTCGAGGACAAGCGTCCCGGGCCCGGGGAGCGACGCCAGGCGAGCCAGGGGGAGGGGACGGGCACCCACCTCCCCCTGCCACCGCCCTACCCCGACCGCGCCACCGTCCGGGCGGCGGAGCACGGCGGTGAGGGTCACCGGCACCCGATCGGGCAGGCGGCCCGCCCGGGCGGGCGTAGCCACCGCGCCGTCGACGGCCAGACGGCCGCCGGCGACGGCGGCTGGCGCGCTCACCAACAGGCTGAGCGCGCCCAGGCGGGCGGGGACGACCGAGAATCGCACCTGGACGGGGGAGAGATGGGGAGCGGAGGCGGTGAGGACGTAGGTGCCGAGCACGCTCGGGCGGTACGAGAAGCGCACCACGCCGGCACGGTCCAAGGGGACGGCGGCGACGGCGGGCCCGGCAGGCGGGCGGAGTTGGATGCGCACGGCCCGCCCGCCGTCGGCCGTCACGGTCTCCCCGCCCGCCGTGGCGACCGCGAAGGCAAAGGTGACGCGCTGGTCGGCGAGCACGGCGGGGGGCGGCGAGAGGGCGCGGAGGCGGGCCGGGGCCTCGACACGCACCCGAACCTCCCCGCTTGCCCGCCCGCCCGGGACCTGGGCCCGCACCACCGCCGCGCCCGAGGACACGGTGGGGAAGAGGGCGCCCTGCGCCACCACGCCGCCCGTCGCCCGCCACACCACGGGCACCGGCAGGACGAGCTCCCCCGCGCGCACCGTAGCCGAGACGGCGACCGGCCGGTCGGGTTCGGTTGCCGCTGCCGCCGCCCGCACGTCGACCCGGGTGGCGAGGGGGGCGAGCGCCGGTGCGAGATCCCAGGGGGTGAGGGAGCGGGCGCGGGCGACGGCGGCCGTGGCCTGGGCGGGCGTGACGGGAGCCGTCGGGCGGAAGGAGCCACCCTCGGCCGGCACGAGGGCGAGGGCCACCGCCAGGCGCGCGCTCCCCCAGTCGCGGCGGGGGATGGCGGCGGCGTCGCGCACGGGCGGGGGCGAGTCAGCGAGAAGGGAGGCCTCCGGCCCCAGCCCAAGGGCGTCCACCAGGGCCTCGGCCAAGAAGAGGCGTGTCACGGCGGCGGCAGGGCGGAAGGCGCCGCCAGGGTCGGGGCCGAAGTCCCCTGCCCCGGCCGCCGCCTCGATGGCGGCCCGGCCTGGCGTGCCGGGGCCGACGTCGCGGTAGGCGGGGCCGATGTCCGTGGGGGTGAGGTTCCAGGCCGCCGCCAGGAGGACGGCGAGCTGGGCCCGGCTGACCCGGTCGGGGCCTGCCCCCGGCAGGGGGGCCGGCTGCGGTGCGGCGACGGGGGGCGCGGAGGGGCGGGGCGGCCGGGCGGGGGAGGGGGTCATGGCCGGGCGGGCGCCCGCCGGGGCTAGGAGGGCCGCGATCCGCGGCCGGGCCGCCCCCGCCGCCAGGGCGGCCAACGCCAGCGCGGCGGCCGCTGCCCCCCAGGCCGCCCGGCGCCGCCGCGCCGGCCGCCGCCGGCGGCTGAGACGCGACGGCGGGACGGCACGCGATCGCACCCTCGCTTCCCCCCTCCCGCCGGCGGGGCGGACCCGCCGCCGTCCTTCCCATTCTGGCACGGCGAACCGGGCCGTCCAGCGTCAGCCGGCGTCGCCTTGAGGGGGCGAGGCCGCCTCCCTAAGATGGCGGTATGGACAACCCCGTGGCCCCTCCGCGCGTCCTCCTGGTGGAGGACGACGCCGCCCTCGCCGGCGCCCTGCGGGAATACCTGAGCGGGCGCGGGTTCGCCGTGGAGACGGTCTTCGGCGGCGAAGCGGCCGTCGATCGCCTCGCCCGCGGAGAGGTGGACCTGGTGGTGCTCGACCTCATGCTCCCCGACCTGGACGGCTACGCCGTGGCCCGGGCGGTGCGGGACATGGAGGCGGCGCCCACCCCGGTGCTCATGCTCACGGCGCGCTCCGAGTCGCGCGACAAGCTGCGCGGGTTCGCCGCCGGGGCGGACGACTACGTGGTGAAGCCCTTCGATCCGGACGAGCTGGTGGCCCGCATGCGCGCCCTGTTGCGGCGCACGGGGCGGGCCTGGGGCGAGCCGCAACACCTCGGGCCCGTGGCGGTCGACCGCGCCCGCCGCCGTCTTTCGCTCGGCGAGCGCACCGTCTACCTGTCGCCGCGCGAGTTCGACCTGTTGGAGACGCTGGCCGCTGTGCCGGGCCGACCCCTCAGCCGCAGCGAGTTGGTGGCGCGCGCCTGGGGGGTGGAGGCGGAGCGCGACGACCGCACGGTGGACACGACCGTGGCCCGGCTTCGGCGCAAGCTCGAGTCCCTCGCCCCGGCCGGCCGGCCGCCGGTGGCCATCGCCACCCTGTGGGGCGTGGGCTACCGCCTCGACGTGTCGCCGCCGTGAGGACCATCTACGGCCAGCTCATGGCCATCACCTCGGTGGTGTTGGGGGCGGCGGTGTTCCTGTCCCTCCTGGCCCTGTTCGTCATGAACGTGCTGCACGCCCCGCAGGACACGCGCCACCGCCTGTTGGCCCAGCTGCCGGTGGTGGTGGAGGCGGTGCGCCGGCAGGGCCCGGCGGGGGCGGGCGGGCGCCTGGCCGTTGTGGCGCGCGAGGTGGGGGGCGGCGTGGCCGTGTACGACGCCTCCGGCCGCCTGCTCGCCCACAGGGGGCGTCTGCCGCCGGCGACGGCGGTGCGGGACGCGGCGACGGACCTCGAGCTGGGCCGGCGCCTCACCGACTGGCACGACGTGCATCTGGCCGGCCGGCGCGTGCTGGTGGCCCTCTATCCCATGTTCGACCCCGCCTCGGGGCGCGAGCTCCTCATCGCGGCGGACGCCCCCGTACGGCCGCAGGCCCTGAGCGTGCGCCAGACGGCGCCGGTGCTGGTGGCGGGCGTGCTCGCCCTCATCCTGGCCCAGCTTTTGTGGTCGGTGGTGATCCGGCGCTTCACGCGCCCTCTGGAGGCGATCACGGCCTGGGCGGGGAGGCTGGCGGCCGGGGATCTGGGGGCGCGCCTGCAGGTGGGGGAGGGCGTGGCCGAGCTCCGGACCCTGGGCGACGCCCTGGCGCGCATGGCGGGGGCGCTGGCGGCCGAGAGCGAGCGGCGGGAGGCCTTTCTGGCCGAAGTGGCGCACGACCTGCGCACGCCCCTGTCCGTGCAGCGCACCCTCCTGCGCACGCTGGCGCGGCGCGAGGGGGCGCCGGAGGAGGTGCCCCGCCTGGCCGCCCGGGCCCAGGCCGAGACCGAGCGCCTCATCCGCCTCGTGAACGGCCTTCTCGACATGGCCCGCTTGGAGGCCGGCCAGCCGCTGGGGACGAGGTCGCGCATCGACCTGCGCGAGCCGGTGGCCATGGCCGCCGCCGCCTTCGAGCCCGCGGCGCGCGAGCGCGGCGTGCGCCTGGAGGTGGACCTGGGGGCGGAGCCCCTCCCCGTCCTGGCCGATCCCGACCGGGTGACCGAGATCGCCACCAACCTCCTCGACAACGCGCTCCGGCATGCGGGGGACGGAGGAGAGGTGCGCGTGCGCGCCGGCGCCGACCGCGCCGCCGGGAGGGCGTCGGTGGGCGTGTCGGACAGCGGGCCGGGCGTCTCGCCGGCCGTGCTCGACACGCTGTGGGAGCGCTTCGGCGCCACGGGCGACGGCCGCGTGCGCGGCGGCCTGGGACTGGCCATCTCCCGCGCCCTGGCGCGGGCCATGGAGGGGGAGCTGGAGCTGCTGCCCGGCCGGCCCACGACGTTCGTCCTCACCCTCCCCCTCGCCCGCAACTAGGGGCGCGTACGTTCGCACAGATTTGCCACGTTTGCCCCGCACAATCAGGGCATGAACGATCTACACGCAACGCGGACACCGGCCGCGGCCGCGGTCCGCGCCCAGCGGGTGGTGCTCTTCGGGCTCGACGCCGTGTCGTGGGACGTCGTCGACCGCGTCGAGACGGCGATGCCCACCCTGGCGCGCCTTCGGCGCGAGGGCGCTGTGGGCACGCTCCTGTCCACCTTGCCGCCCATCACCCCTGTGGCCTGGACCAGCATGGTCACGGGCGTCGGTCCCGGTCGGCACGGCGTGTACGAGTTCGTGCACCGGACCGAGCGCGGCTGGCGCCCGGTCACCCGGCGCGAGGTGCGGTCCGCGGCGCTGGACGAGATCCTGGAGCGCCACGGCATGCCCTCGATCCTGGTCAACCTGCCCGTCTCCCATCCCGGGCGCTCCCGCGCCGTGCGCCTGCAGGACTTCCTGTCGCCCGACCCGGAGGTGGTCTATCCGGCGGAGCTCAGGCAGCGGGCGCCGGAGATCGCGGCCTACCGCCCGTTCTATGCCCCGGGCGCGATCGCCGACCGGAGCGTGGAGGAGGCGGCGGCCGAGGTGCTCGACCTGGAACGGCGCCGGCTGGCGGCGGCGCTCTACCTCCTGCGCCACGAGCCGTGGCGGTTCGTGTTCTACGGCGTGACCGGCACCGACCATCTGCAGCACCGGGCGCTCGACCTCATCCTCGGACCGGGACCCGTCCCCGAGGCGGTCCTGGCCGTCTACCGGGAGGTGGACCGAGCCCTGGCCGCGGTCCTGGACGAGATGCGCCCGGGCGACCTCCTGGTGGTGGCCTCCGACCACGGCTCTGCCGTCATGCGGCGCGAGTTCTTCCTCAACGAGTGGCTGGTGCGGCAGGGCCTCGCCCGCTGGCGCCAGGCGCCCGCGGGCGCCGCCCCGGGGCGGGGCGGGGGCATGGCGGCGGCGGTGCGCCGCGCCGCCTTCGCCCTCGGTCTCGACCGCCGCACGGCGGCGATCCGGCGCCGCCTCGGCCTGCGCCTGAACCTGGGCGGCGGCCCTCTGGCGGCGGTGGACGAGGAGGGCTCTGCCGCCTACATGCCGGCCTCCTTCGCCTGGCCCGCGCTGTATGCGCCCGGCGCCGACCCGCGCCAGCTGGCCGACCGCCTGGCCGAGGTGCGCGACCCGGAGACCGGGGAGAAGGTGTTCGCCCTCGCCCGCACGGGGGAGGAGGTGTATGGGCCGGATCGCGCCCCGGGGGCGCCGGACGTCGTCCTCCTGCCCGCGCCCGGCATGGCCGTCCATCCCGGACGCGGCGGGGTCCTCGTGCGCGCCGCGCACAAGAACCACCACAAGCGCGAGGGCATCCTGCTCCTGTATGGCGCCCGCCCCGCCGGTCTTGGGCGCGACCTCGGGGAGCGCGCGGTGGAGGACGTGGCGCCCACCGTCCTCGCGGCCCTGGGGATCGGCGTGCCGGAGGAGATGGAAGGGAGCGCCCTCTTCCCGCCGCCGCCCGACGAGGCGGCACGGCGGGCGGTGCGCTCGGCCCTCGCCCGCCTGGGGCTGGGGGCGCGCCCAACGCGGGCGCGAGAGGGGGCGTGAGCGTGCGAGTCGTCGTCATCGGCCTCGACTCCGAGCCGCCCGTCCTTTGGGAACGCTTCGACGCCGTGCTTCCCACCATCGGGCGTATGCGGCGGGAGGGGATCTTCCTGCCCCTGGCCAGCACCGACCCGCCCATCACCGTGCCGGCCTGGATGTCCATGCTCTCGGGCCGCGACCCGGGCGAGTTGGGGGTGTACGGCTTCCGCAACCGGGCCTCGTACGGCTACGGCGCTCTGGTCACCGCCGACGCCACGCACGTGCGCGTGCCGAGGGTGTGGGACGTGCTGGGGGCGCACGGCCTGAAAAGCGCCGTCGTCGGGGTGCCCGGCACCTACCCGCCGCCGCCCGTGGCGGGGGTGGTGGTGTCCGACTTCCTGACGCCGCCCGGCGCCCCGTACACCTCGCCGCCTGAGTTTCGCGAGACGGTGGAGCGGGTCGTAGGCGGGCCCTACCGGTTCGACGTGGAGGGCTTCCGCAGCCATGACCTACCCCGCATCCGGGACGAGGCGCTGGCCATGACGGAGCGCCGCTTCGACCTGGCCTGCCACCTGGCGGAGGGCGGGGAGTGGGACTTCCTCATGGTGCACGAGATCGGCCTCGACCGCGTCCACCACGCGTTCTGGAACCACTTCGACCCCCGAAGCCCGCGCCACGTCCCCGACTCCCCGTTCGCCTCCGTGGTGGAGCGCTACCACCGCTATCTCGATGCGCGCATCGCCGACCTGTTGGCGCGCCTCACGGACGAGTGCGTCGTGTTCGTCGTGAGCGACCACGGGTCGCGGGCGATGGAGGGCGGGGTGTACCTCAACGACTGGCTGAGGGAGGAGGGCCTCCTGACGCTCCGGCACGAGGTCGAGCCCGGCACGCCCCTGCGCCCGGAACTGGTCGACTGGTCCCGCACCCGGGCGTGGGCGGAGGGCGGCTACTACGGGAGGGTGTTCCTCAACGTGGCGGGACGCGAGCCCGAGGGCACCGTCGCCCCCGCCGACGCGCGCGCGTTGGCGGAGCGCATCGCCCGCGGCCTGGGGGAGCTCAGGTGCGGCGCCGAGGTGCTGGTGCCGGAGGAGACCTACCGGGCCGTGCGGCCCATCGCCCCCGACCTCATGGTGTATCTGGGCGGTCTGGGTTGGCGCGCCCTCGGCAGCGTCGGGCACGATGACCTGTACGCGCTGGAGAACGACACGGGGCCGGATGGGGCCAACCACGACCGCCTGGGTGTCTTCCTCGCCTGGGGCAAGGGGGTGGGGCTGGGGGCGCGCTGTTCCGGCACGGCCTCCATCCTCGACGTGGCGTCGACCCTGCTTGAACCCTTCGGGCTGGCCGACAAGCTGCCCGGGGAACCGATCGTGGAGGTGACCGACCTTGCGTGACTCTGCGTTCACCCTTTGGTGCACCGGCCTGTCCGGTGCGGGCAAGAGCACCCTGTGCGCGGCTGTGGCGCGGGAGCTGGAACGCCGGGGCGTGCGCGCCGCTTGGCTGGACGGCGACGAGGTGCGGCGCGAACTGAGCGCCGGACTCGGGTTCGGCCGTGCGGACCGGATCGAGAACGCGCGCCGGGTGGCCTATGTGGCCCACGCCCTCAACCGCTACGGCGTACCCGTGCTCGTCTCCCTCATCTCGCCCTACCGGGAGATGCGGGACGTGGCGCGCGCACGCCTGTCCTCCTTCATCGAGGTGTACGTGCGCTGCTCGCTCACCACGTGCGAGCGCCGTGACCCCAAGGCCCTGTACGCCCGCGCCCGCCGGGGGGAGATCCCCGCCTTCACCGGCGTGTCCGACCCCTATGAGGAGCCCGAGCACCCCGACCTCGTGGTGGACACCGACGAGCTCGGCCCCGAGGAGGCGGCCGAGCGCGTGGTGCGCTATCTGGAGGGCGCGGGCTACATCCCTGCCCCCGGCATGCGCCGCCTGCACCTCGAGGTGCCCGCGGACGAGTTCTCCCGCCTTGAGGCGGCCGCTTCGGTCGCCGGCATCGCCGGCCCGGAGTCGTTCGTGCGCCTCGTGGCCGCCGAGGCCGCCACCTCCCTCGCCCCGGTGGGGGCGGATCGGGCCGAGGGCGGGGCGGCGGCCGACGACGAGGTGGTGCTGGCGCGGTTGCGCGACCTGGGGTACATCGACGCATGAGCGCCCTCGTCCCTCCCCACGGCGGCGAACTCGTGGACCGCCTGGACGCCCGCGCCGACGGCCGGGGGGTGCGCCGGCGCGTGGAGCTGGACGACGTCGCCCGGACGGACCTCGAGAACCTGGCGGTCGGCGCCCTCAGCCCCCTCACGGGGTTCATGGACGGGGAGACGGCGCTCCAGGTGGCGACGCGCGGCCGGCTGCCCGGGGGACTCCCCTGGACGATGCCCGTCCTCTTGCCGGTGGCGGCGGACGAGGCGCCGTTTCCGCGCGGCGAGCGCGTGGCCCTGGCGTGCGGGGACGAGGTGGTCGGCTACCTGGACGTGGCGGAGGACGTCCGCCTCCCGCCCCAGCTGTGGGCCTATCCCCTGTTCGGCACCGAGGACCCCGCCCACCCCGGCCTGGCGCGGGCCCTCGCCCAGAGCGGGCGCTACCTGGCGGGCGATGTGGTGGCCACGCGCATCCGGGAGATGCCGCTGCGCCTGAGCCCGCGCGAGACCCGGCGCCTGTTCCAAGAGCGCGGGTGGCGAACGGTGGCGGCCTTCCAGACGCGCAACGTGCCCCACCTGGGACACGAGTTCGTGCAGAAGATGGCCGCCCTTCGCACCGACGGGCTGCTCATCCACCCGGTTTTGGGGGAGAAGAAGGCGGGGGACTTCCGGGACGAGGTGATCGTGGCCGCCTACCGCGCGCTGGTCGACGGCTACCATCGGGCCGACCGCACGGTGCTGGCGACGATGGCCTATACGATGCGCTACGCCGGCCCGAAGGAGGCGATCCACCACGCCATCGTGCGCAAGAACTTCGGCGCCAGCCACTTCTGCGTCGGCCGCGACCACGCCGGGGTGGGGGACTTCTACGATCCCCTGGCCGCGCAACGGGAGTTCGCCCGCTACCCGGACCTGGGGGTGACGCCGGTGCCGTTCGGCGAGGTGCACCGGTGCCTGCGCTGCGGGGGCGTGGTGGCCGCCGACACGTGCCCCCACGGGGGCGACGAGGTGCGCGCCTTCAGCGGCACGCGCCTTCGCCGCCTGCTCACCGAGGGGGGCCCCGACCTGGAGGAGCTGGTACGGCCCGAGGTGGCCGCCGTCGTGCGCTCGTTCAGCCGCCCGTTCGTGGCCGGGGCGCGCTGACGACCTCTTTCGCCCCGGGGGCGAGGAGGAAGCGGGCGCGGCCCAGGTTCTTGGCCCGGTAGAGCATGCGGTCGGCGCGGGCGAAGACGCGCTCCCAGCTGGGGCGCCGGCCGCGCCAGAGGGCGGCGCCGCCGCTCAGGCCGACGCGCAGGGGCCATTCCCGCCGGCGGGCGCACTCGTCCATGGCCGCCTGCAGCTCCGCCCCCACCGCCGCCCAGTCGGTCGCCGCGGGCAGGCAGAGGACGAACTCGTCGCCGCCCCACCTCCCCGCCCAGCCGCCGTGCGCCCGCGCCAGCTCTTCCAGCACCTGGGCGAGGACGCGCAGGACCTCGTCCCCCATGAGGTGGCCCCAGCGGTTGTTCACCTCGCTGAAGCGGTCGAGGTCCACGACGCCGACCAGGCCGGAGGCGGCGCGCTCCTGCCAGGCGCGCCAGGCGGCGGCGATGCCGTGGCGGTTGGCGGTGCCGGTGAGGGCGTCGTGCAGGGCGTCGTGGGCCACGTGCATGCCCTGCCACCATTCCGCCGCCACCCGGCGCGCCGCCTCCCACGGCCGGATGGAGAGGCCGAACTGCTGCCAGCCCCCCGGGACGCGCCAGTACACGGCCATGAGGCCGAAACCGTGGCCAGGGCCCGTGCCCAGGGGGAGGACGAGCACCGATCGGGCCGAACCCCCCGCCCCGGCGTCGAAGCCGAGGGGACGGAGCGTCGACAGGGCGGTGTCCTCCACCGCCACCACCCGGCGTTGGCGCATGGCGCGCGACAGGGCCGAGCGGACGAAGGCGTCGGGACGTTCGCGCACGAACGCGGCGAACCCGGCGCCGCGGCCGGGCATGCCGCCGCGCTCCGCCACCAGGGAGACGTCGGGGCGCTCGCCGCGCTCCTCGCCGACGCGAAACAGGGCCCAGTGCTCACCGCCCAGCCACAGGGACAAAGAGGCCATGCACCGTTCCCAGTCGGCCGCCGTCGCCGGCCGGGGCAGAAAGGCGGCCGCCTCGAGCACGGCCTCCGTGTACGTGCCCTCCAGACGCTGTCCGAGAAGGTACCACACCACCGACGCGAGCCCCACCGGAGAGGGCGGCTGGGCAGGGGGCTCGCCCCGCCAGCCCAGGCCGAGCACGCCCACCCACTGCCGGCCGCGCTGCGTGGGCGCAGGCGCGGTGAGGGGCAGGAGCCATCCCCCCGCCACGCCGGCGCGGTCCAACAGGCGGCGGTAGGCGCCGCCGATGTCCGCCGTGATGTAGCGTTGGGGCGCGAGCTCGCGCTCGAGCGAGGCGTGCGGCTCGACGTCAGCGGGTAGCAACACGGGGCGGGAGCGCAGCTGCCAGGCGATGCGCAACCACTCGCCTGCCGGGGGCAGGCGGGCCCACAAGGCGAGCGTGTCCGCACCCACGAGCGACTGCATGTGGCGCTGCAGCTCGCGCACCACCATGAGCCACTCGTCGTCGTGGTAGAGTCCCCGCCACCAGTTCGCCCAACCGCTCGGACCGGCGGCCGCGACGTCCGCCTCCTGTGCGCCCTCTTCCTGCATTCGCGCCTCTCCCCAGCCGGTCGGCCGGCGCCCGTTGCCGCCGGGCGCGCCGCCGCCCTGCGCCCGCCGCAAGCGGGGCGCCCTGCGTCAGGCAGCATGGGAAATTCGCGCATCGCCGGAATCTTCCTGCATTCGGCAACAAGTTGCCGCCTCCCCGGTCTTCCGGCGCGGGCCTGTACGCCCGCTCCGGGCGGTGCTAGCCTCGGGCCGGAGGAGGTGGCGCCGTGTCCCCAGCGCCCGTTCCCGCCCCGTCGTCTCGCTCCGCCCTGGCGCGCGCCTGGCGGGAGGAGATGCCCCTGGACCCGGGCGTCGTCTTCCTCAACCCGGGTACGCTGGGCGGCACGCTGCGCCGCGCCCTAGACGAGGGCGAGCGCCTGCGCCGGGCCTGGGTGGCCGAGGGGGCCGGGGGGGCCCTGGACGCACCCGGCGCGGACGCCTACGAGCGCATGCGGCGGGCGGCGGACGGCGTGCGCCGCGCCTTCGCCGACTGGCTTGGGTGCGGGCGCCGCCACGTGGCCCTCACGGGCAACGCCACCGACGGCGTGCACCATGCCCTGGCCAGCATCGACTGGCGCCCCGGCGACCGGGTGATCAGCACCGATCAGGAGCACGAGGCCCTGTCGCGCGCCCTCGACCGCTTGGCGGCGCGGCGCGGCGTGGTCGTCGACCGGGTCCCCTTCCCCGAGGGGGAGGAGGACGGGGCCCTGGCACGCGCGGTGGCGGCGCGCCTGACCGACCGCACGCGGCTCGTGGCCTTCTCCCACGTCAGCTGTCGCACCGGCGTGACGGCGGATGTGGCGGGGGTGGCCCGCGCCGTCGCCGGGCATGGAGCCCTGGTATTGGTGGACGGGGCGCACGGGGCGGGCACGCGCTGGCCGCTTCTGGCCGAGGGCGTGGACTTCTACGCCTTTCCCGGGCACAAGTGGCTGTTCGGGCCGGTGGGCACCGGCGTCCTGTGGGTGAGCGCCCGCGCCTTGGAGGAGACGGAGCCCCTGTTGGCGGGGGCGCCGTCGGCGGGGGAGGACGGGCGCGACCTGGACGGCATGGACGGAGCCTGGCGGTACGAGGCCGGCACGAGGGACTGGGCGGCGGTGGCCGCCTTGGGCACCGCTCTCGCCTTCCGCCGCCGATGGCGCGAGGAGGAGATCGTCGCCCACTACCTCTCCCTGGGGGAGGCGTTCCGTCGCGGCCTGGGCGGACGATGGACGGTCCTGGGGGCGGGGCCGCTCCTCCTCCTGGCCATGGCGGAGGAGGAGGCGTGGTCGGTGGCGCGCGCCGCCTGGCGTCGCCGGCGCATGGTGGTGAAGGCGACGCCGCTCGGCATCCGCGTCAGCCTGGGGCCGTGGTGGACGGAGGAGGAGGCGGAGGGGGCGGCGGCCGCTCTGGCAGGGGCCGCGGCCGAGGCCTGAGGGCCGGGCCGGGTGAGCGCGGACCGGGGGGCCGGGGCCACCCGGCCCTTGCCTTGACACCGTGCGCCCGCGGTCGTAGGGTGAACCTGCCCGCGCCGGCGCGCGGGTGCGCCCATGGCGCAACCTTGCGGCATCGCCGGAAAGGGGGGGTTCTCGACATGCAGATGGTGCTCACGTCGGAGGCGCAGGCGCAGCTGCGCGAGATCCTTGCCAAGCGCAACGCGCTGGGGGGGTTCGTGCGCGTCAGCGCCCGCCAGGCCTGCGGTTGCGGCCGCATCGGCTACTCGATGGGCATCGAGCAGAGCCCGGGAGCCCAGGACGAGATCGTCGAGGTGTCGGGTCTGCGCTTCGTCGTCGACCCCGAGAGCCGCGAGTACGTCGATGGGGCGGAGATCGGCTACAGCGCCGATCTCGTCGGGGGCGGGTTCACGATCGAAAGCCCGAACGTTTCGTCCGGTTGCGGCTGCGGCGGGCACTGAGCGGCGTCAGGGCTCCGGCGGAGCGGGGCCGTCCGGTCCGTGGACCGGGCGGCCCTCGTCGTCGCCTGCGCTCCGGTTGGATTCGGCGCCGAGCGCCTTCAGCTCGGCCGCGTCGAAGCGGTAGACGGCGCCGCAGAAGTGGCAGGTGAGCTCGGCGCCGCCGTCGTCGGCGATCATCCCGTCCAAGGTCTCGGCCCCCAGCGCGGCCAGGAGGCGGGCGGTGCGCTCGCGGCTGCAGGTGCAGCGCCATGCGAGGGGCACCTCGGCCACCGCGCCGTGGCCGAGGTGCGCCAGGGCGGCGGCGAGAAGGTCCTGCGCCGTTCCCCCGGCCGCCGCCACTTGGCTCACCGGCCCCAGGCGCGAGAGAGCCGCCTCCACGTCGGCCACGGCGGCCTCGTCCGCTCCCGGCAGGCGCTGCACCAGGACGCCGGCGGCGCCCAGGACGACGCCGCCCGTGCCCACGCGTACCCCCACGGCGACGGCGGAGGGGACCTGCAGAGAGGTCGTGAGGTAGTGGGCGACGTCCTCGCCCACCTCTCCCGAGACGAGGGGCACGCTGCCGGTGTAGGGGCGGCCGATGCCGCTGTCGTGGCTCACGTGCAGGACGCCGCGCCTGCCCACCGCCCGTCCCACGTCGAGCTTGCCCGCCGGCGTCGGCGGCAGCATCACCCGGGGCTGGGCCACGTAGCCGCGCACGTCGCCTGCGGGCGAGGCGTCGACCACCACCGCCCCGAGCGGACCGTCGCCGAGCAGGCGCAGGGTGAGGCGGTCGGGCTCCTTGAGCAGGGCATGGGCGAGGAGAAGGCCCGCCGCCATGGCGCGGCCCAGGGCCGCCGTGGCCACCGGCAGGGTGGCGTGGGCGGTGCGCGCCTCTTCGACGGCGTGCGTCAGGGTGAGGGCGGTGACGCGCACGCTGCCGTCGGCGCTGGCGGCCGCCACGAGGCGGTCGGCGGGCAGGGAGGAAGGCGTCGGTTCGGCCAAGGCGACCCCACCTTTCGTTCGGATGCGCGGATGCGCGCCTGCGCCGGGCGCGGCCCGGTGTGACAAGCCTCGCGCCCGGCCGCCGCCACGATGGGGGGAGGACGGCGCGAAGGGGAGATGGGCACGCGGCTCGGGGACATGCCGCCCGCACCGACGGCGGGGCGCCGGCCCCAGGCGCCTGCCGGCGCGCGCCCCGCGCCCGCGGGCCGGCATTGGGGGCGCTCCGCCCTCATGGGGGCGCTGGCCGCGGCGGTGGCGGGCGTCGGCGTGCAGGGGGTGGTGTCCGCCGCCGCCGGGCGCATGCTGGCGGCGGCCGTGCGCGCACAATGGGGCGGGAGGGTGACGGCGCAGGTGGTCGCGGTGCCGTTCTGGCAGCTGGGGTGGGGGCGGTTCGAGCGCCTCACCGTGCGGGGCCGCGGCTTACGCAGCGGCGCCCTTCGCATCGCGCGCCTGGACGCTCGCTGGGACGGCGGCCGGGTGGACCTGGCAGCGCTGGCGCAGGGGCGGCCGCTGGCGGCCTGGATGCGGGGGGGACGTCTCAAGGTGCGGCTGGACATCGGCGCGGACGCCCTACGGCGCATCCTACCGCGTTCGGGGGCGGTAACGCTAACCGGCCTGGGTCTGGCGCCGCCGGGGGTGTGGGTGCAGGGGCGGCTGCGCTTCGACGAACTCGACCTCCCGTTTCGCGCCTTCGGGCGGCCGCGCGTGGTCGACGGGGGCGAGGTCCTTGTGTTCCTGGTCACGCTCGTGCACGCGGGGCCGATCGTGCTGCGATCGGGTCTGGGGGTGCCGGTGGTGGACCTTCGCCACACGGAACTCGGGGGCGCGCTTCGGATCTCGGGCGCCCGGGTGGAGCCCTGGGGCGTGCGCGTGGAGCTGGTGAACCGCCGAAGCGCGTAAGGGCGGACGGGCCCGGCGCCGGCCACGCGCCCCGCCGGCGCGGCGGTCGTTCACCGCCATCCGACGCTGTGCTACAATTTTGCCCGTCAGAGGCCGGAGGGGGTGCGCCCGTGCCGCAGTGGGTGCCACTGCTCATCCAGTTCGTGATTGTTCTTGTGATCACAGCATCGATCCTGGGCATCTCCCATGTCGTCGGACGCCCCCGCCCCGGCGGCGGAAGGGCGAAGGACGCCCCGTACGAGTCGGGCATCCTCCCCCGCACGTACGTCGGCCCTCGCCTGTCGGTGAAGTTCTACCTGGTGGCCATGCTATTCATGATCTTCGACGTGGAGGCCGCGTCCTTCTACCCCTGGGCGGTCCTCCTGCGCCACCTGGGACGGTTCGGGTTCGTGGAGATGCTGACCTTCGTCCTCGTCCTCGCGATCGGCTACGCCTTTGTCTGGAAGCGAGGTGGATTCGAGTGGCAGAAGGACTAGAGGCCTTCGAGGGAGCAGGCGGTGCGTCCGCGGCGCTGGGCGGGGACGCGTTCTTCCTCACCACCCTCAAGACGATGGTGCGGTGGGCGGAGCGCAACTCCCTCTGGCCCGCGACCTTCGGCCTCGCCTGCTGCGCCATCGAGATGATGGCGACGGCGGGGCTGAGGTTCGACATCTCGCGCTTCGGGGCGGAGGTGTTTCGCGCCTCGCCCCGGCAGGCCGACCTCATGATCGTATCCGGCCGCGTGTCGCAGAAGATGGCGCCGGTGGTGCGCAACGTGTACGACCAGATGCCGCACCCCAAGTGGGTGATCGCCATGGGGGCGTGCGCCAGCTGCGGGGGCATCTTCGACAACTACGCCATCGTGCAGGGCGTCGACCGGGTGGTGCCGGTCGACGTCTACGTGCCCGGTTGCCCGCCCACGCCTGACGGTCTGTTGTACGGGATCATGAAGCTACAGGACAAGATCCGGGCGGGCGCCGACCGGGTGTTCGAGGAGCGCGCGGTATGAGCGTCGCCGCCGATGTGGTCGAGCGCCTGCGCGAGCGGCTGGGCGACGCCGTCGCGGTGGTGTCGGACGAGGGAGCGGAGAGCCGTCTCCGCTCCCGGCGCGAGTGCGTGCGCGAGACGTTGGAAGCCCTGCTGGCGGCCGGCTACGACCTGTTCGTCGACCTGTTCGCCGTCGACTACCCGACGCGGCCGGAGCGGTTCGAGCTCGTCTACCACCTCGCCCAGCTGACCGGTCCCGCCCGCGTCTTCGTCCACGTGGGCGTGCCCGAGG
Organism: Bacillota bacterium; assembly: GCA_023512375.1. Classification (GTDB taxonomy): domain Bacteria; phylum Bacillota; class Sulfobacillia; order JAJZYS01; family JAILZS01; genus JAILZS01. Next base: position 30,879 of record JAILZS010000001.1, read on the forward strand.
AAGATGCGGTGGCGCCGACCGTGACCGACATCATCCCGGGGGCCAACTGGCCGGAGCGGGAGATCTTCGACCTGTTCGGCGTGCGGTTCGACGGCCACCCCGACCTCCGGCGCCTGCTCATGCCGGACGACTGGCAGGGCCACCCCCTGCGCAAGGACTACCCCACGCGCGGGACGGCCCCCCTCGCCCCGATCGTGGTGGAGTAGGGGGGATGGGCGTGGCCACCGAGACCAAGCCGATGGTCATCAACATGGGGCCGCAGCACCCCGCCACGCACGGCGTGCTCCGGCTCGTGGTCGAACTGGACGGCGAGGTCGTCCGGTCCGTGTCGCCCGAGATCGGCTACCTCCACACCGGGTTCGAGAAGTCCGGCGAGAGCCTCCGCTACCAGCAGGCGTGCACCCTCACGGACCGCATGGACTACCTGTCGCCGCACGCCAACAACCTGGCCTACGTCCTGGCGGTGGAGAAGCTCATGGGCCTCGAGGTGCCGCCCCGCGCCCGCCTCTTGCGCATCTTGTTCGCGGAGCTGGGGCGCATCGCCAGCCACCTGGTGTGGCTGGGGACGCACGCCATGGACATCGGCGCCCAGGGCCTGTTCTTCTACTGCTTCCGCGAGCGCGAGAAGATCCTCGACATGGTCGAGGCCTCCGCCGGCGTGCGCCTCAACCCGAGCTACTTCCGCATCGGCGGCGTGATGCGGGACGTGCCGGAGGGGTTCGAGACGATGGTGCGCGAGTTCGTCGACGAGCTGCCGCAGTGGATGGCGAGCTACCGCGCGCTCCTCGACCGCAACCCGATCTGGCGCGAGCGCCTGGTGGGCAATGCCGTGATCGACGCCCAGACCTGCGCCCGGTACGGCGTGACCGGCCCCATCCTGCGCGCCGCCGGTGTGAACCGCGACCTGCGCAAGGTGAGCCCCTACCTCGGCTACGAGACGTTCGAGTTCGACGTTCCCGTCTTCACCCACGGCGACAGCTACGACCGGTACCAGGTGCGCCTGGCGGAGATGATGGAGAGCCGGCGCATCGTCTACCAGGTGCTCGAACGCCTGGAGCCCGGGCCGGTGGCGGTGGACGACTGGAAGGTGGCACCTCCCCCCAAGGAATACCTGGGGCGCGACATGGAGGCCCTCATCCACCACTTCAAGCTGTTCACCCAGGGCTTCCACGTGCCCGCCGGCGAGGCGTATGCGGGCGTGGAGGGGCCGCGGGGGGAGATCGGCTTCTACGTCGTCTCCGACGGCGGCGCCAAGCCCTACCGCTTCCGTCCCCGCACGCCCTCGTTCTTCAACCTGCAGGCGCTTCCGACCATGACCGTGGGATCGCTCGTGGCCGACGTGATCACCGCCATCGGGTCCATCGACATCGTCCTGGGGGATGTGGATCGATGATCAGCGAGGCGCGCCGGCAGAAGGCGATGGAGATCATCCGCGGCTTTCCCCAGAAGTCGTCGGCGGTCATCCCGCTTCTGCACCTGTGGCAGGACGAGGAGGGATACCTGAGCGACGACGCCATCGCCGAGGTGGCCGAAATCATGGGCATGCCGCCGGCCGAGGTGCAGGAGGTCGTCTCGTTCTATTCCATGTTCCACCGCCGCCCCCTGGGGCGGTACCACATCGAGGTGTGCCGCAGCTTGTCGTGCGCCCTCATGGGGGGGCGCGACATCCTCGACCACCTGCGCCGGCGCCTGGGGGTGGGGCTCAACGAGCCCACCCCCGACGGCCTGTTCAGCGTGGGGGCGGTGGAGTGCCTGGCCCGGTGCGACCTTGCCCCCGTGGGCCAGGTGAACCTGGAGTACACCGACCGCCTCACCCCCGAGGGCGTCGACCGGCTCCTGGCCGACCTGCGGGCCCGGGCGGAGGGGGGTGGCGCCGGTGCCTGAGGGCGGGGCGGCGACGGCGTTCGAACCGGTGCTCTTCAAGGACATCGACACCCCCGAGCTCTACCGCCGTCAGGTGTACGAGGCGCACGAGGGCTACGCCGCCCTGCGCCGGGCGCTCGGCGGCGAGGGGTCGGAGCGCATGACGCCGGAGGCGGTGCTGGAGGAGGTGCGCGTCTCCAACCTGCGCGGGCGGGGCGGCGCGGGCTTCCCGACGGCGCGCAAGTGGCAGTTCCTCCCCCCGCCCGACGGCGGGCCGCGCTACCTCGTGTGCAACGCGGACGAGAGCGAACCGGGCACGTTCAAGGACCACGAGATCCTGCGCAAGAACCCCCACATGTTGATCGAGGGCATGATCCTCGCCGGCTACGCCATGCGGGCGACGCGCGGGTTCATCTACCTGCGGGGCGAGTTCGCGCAACCCAAGCGGGTGGTGGACGCCGCCATCCGGGAGGCGTACGAGGCCGGCTACCTGGGGCGCGACATCCTGGGCAGCGGCTTCGACTTCGACCTCAGCACGTACCTGGGGGCGGGAGCCTACATCTGCGGCGAGGAGACGGCGCTGCTCGACTCGTTGGAGGGTAAGCGGGGCTTTCCCCGCCTGCGCCCGCCCTTCCCCGCCGTCGCCGGCCTGTACGGCCGCCCCACGGTGGTGAACAACGTGGAGACGCTGGCCAACGTGCCGGCCATCGTGCGCCGGGGCGGTGCCTGGTTCGCCTCCCTCGGGACCGAGCGCAGCGGCGGCACGAAGATCTTCTCCATCTCCGGCCGGGTGGCGCGGCCGGGCAACTACGAGTACCCGATGGGCACGCCCCTGCGCGTGCTCCTGTACGAGGCGGCGGGGGGACCGCTCCCGGGCCGGGCGTTCAAGGCCGTCATCCCCGGTGGCGGGTCGGCGGGCCTCTTGGTGCCCAGCCAGTTCGACCTGCCCATGGACTTCGAGCCCATCGCCCAGGCGGGCTCCATGCTGGGCAGCGCGGGCGTCATCGTCATGGACGACAGCACCTGCATGGTGCGGGCCGCCACCTGGCTCATGGAGTTCTACGCGGACGAGTCGTGCGGCAAGTGCACGCCCTGCCGCGAGGGCACGAAGTGGCTGGAGATGGCCCTGGAGCGCATCGAGACGGGGCGGGGCACGCCCGACGACCTGGAGCTGTTGCAGGGGCTGCCGGGGCAGATCCTGGGCAACACCTTCTGCGGCCTGGGCGATGCCGCGGTGGGCTTCCTCATGTCGGCGGTGCGGCACTTCTGGCCCGAGTTCGAGGCCCACGTGGCCGAGGGCCGGTGCCCGTCGGGGGGGGATGGACGATGATCCACCTCACGGTCGACGGCCGCGCCGTCGAGGTGCCGGAGGGCACCCTCATCCTCGACGCGGCCAAGGAGGCGGGGGCGGAGGTCCCGACGTTCTGCTACCACCACCTCATGCGGCCGGTGGCGGCCTGCCGCATGTGCCTGGTGGAGGTGGAGCGGCGGCCCAAGCTGGAGCCGGCGTGCGCCGTGACGGTGGCCGAAGGCATGGCGGTGCACACGAAGAGCGACCGCGTCCTGGCGGCGCGGCGCGGGGTGCTGGAGTTCCTGCTCGCCCAGCACCCCCTCGACTGCCCGGTGTGCGACAAGGGCGGCGAATGCGACCTGCAGGACAACACGATGAACCATGGCCGCTTCCGTTCGCGCTACGAAGACCCCAAGATCAAGAAGCGCAAGCGCGTCCCCCTGAGCGACCTCGTGGTCCTGGACGAGGAGCGATGCATCGTCTGCCAGCGCTGCACGCGCTTCATGGAGGAGGTGGTGGAGGATCCCCAGCTCGCCCTGCGCCAGCGCGGCGCCTACACGGCGGTGAGCACCTTCCCGGGACGACCGTTCGACTCCCTCTTCTCCGGCAACACGATCGAGATGTGCCCGGTGGGCGCCCTCACCTCGCGCCCCTACCGCTTCCGAGCGCGGCCGTGGGACAACCGCACGGCCGAATCCGTGTGCACGCACTGCCCCGTGGGCTGCAACCTGGCGGCGCAGGAGCGGGACGGCAGCATGGTGCGCGTCCTGTCGCGCGAGAACCCGGATGTGGACGGGGGGTGGCTGTGCGACCGCGGCCGCTTCGGCTACCGCTGGGTGCACCATCCCCGGCGCTACCTCGCCCCGCTCGGGCGCGAGCGCGCTTCGCGGCGGGAGACGCCGCTCGTGTGGGCGGACGCGCTGGAACAGGCGCGCGCCGCCCTCAAGGCGGCGGGGCCGCGCACCGCCGTCCTGGGCGGCGGCCGACTCACTGCCGAGGGGCAGATGGCGGCGCGGCGCCTGGTGGAGGCGCTGGGGACGGAGCTGGTCGACCACCGCACCGGCGCCTTGCGCTTCGCCACCCCTCCCGGGCCGCGGGCGCGCATCGCCGATCTGGACAGGGCGGATCGCATCCTCCTGTTGGGCGTCGTGCCGGAGTCGGACGTGCCGGTCCTCGACCTGCGCATCAAGGCCGCCCTGCGCGCCGGCGCCCGCCTGGCCGTGGTGGGCGAGCGCCGCACCCTGGGGGAGCGCGCGGCGGCTACCGCCCTCGTGCCGCCGCGGGGCCTGGGAGCGGCGGTCGAAGCGTTGGCGGAGGCGGTGGCGCGGCCGCCCGCGGCCGCCGGGGCGGAGGGCGTCGAGGCCGTGGCCCAGGTGGTGGCAGAGGGCGAGCGCGTCGTCGTCCTGTGGTCGGGCGAGGCGGGCGGCGCCGCCCTCGCGCGCCTCGTGCAGGCGCTCGGGGAGCGCCTGGTCGGCACGCTGGTGACGGGCGGCGCCCCCAGCGCCCAGGGGGCGGCGCGGGCAGGCCTGGAGCGGGGGCGGGCGGGGGAGATCCTGGCCGCCGCCGCGCAGGGCGACGTGGAGGCTCTCGTGCTCCTCGACGACCTGTTCGAGGACGCGCCCGATCCCGACCTGGTGCGGCGCGCCCTGGAGCGCGTGCCCTTCGTCCTCGCCCTCGCCCACCTGCCCACGGAGTCGGCTGCGCGCGCCGACCTGGTGCTGCCGTTGGCGGCCCCGGTGGAGATGTCCGCCCACGTGGTCAACCTGGAGGGGAGGGTGCAGCCCATCGCCGCTCTCCTGCCCCCGCCGGGGGAGGCGCGGCCCGATTGGGAGGTGCTCCTCGACCTGGCGGGCGCGGTGGCGGACCGGGACGAACTCGTCGCCGCCTACCGGGCCCTGCCCGAGCCGGCGTTCGTCGCCGAGGAGGAGGAGGCGCCGGCGCCACCGCCGCCGGGGGCGCTCGTGGCTGTGAGCGGGCGCATCCCGTTCGACTCCGGCGTGCGTTGGGAGGAGGGGCTGCGCACGCGCCTTCCCCGCCCCTACGCCGCCGTGCATCCGGACGCGCTCGCCCGCCTGGGCCTGCGGCCGGGCGAGGCGGCGCGCCTGAAGGGCGGCGGGTTCGAGGGCGAGGTGGAGGTGCGGGCGGACGACTCCTTGCCCGTGGACAGCGTCTTCTTGCCCCGGGGCGTGATCGGCCTGCCGGCCGGGCGCCTTCACGGCCTGGCGGTGGAACTCGAGGCGGTGGCCGCGGCCGCCGCGGCGGGGGAGGCCTGAGGCGTGGTCGTCGCGGTCGTGCTCATGATCCTCAAGTCGCTCATCGTGTCGAGCCTGCTCCTCGCCCTGTTCGCCTACCTCACGTACATCGAGCGCAAGGTCCTGGCCCGCTTCCAGCTCCGCCCTGGGCCCAACCGCGTCGGCCCCTTCGGCCTCCTGCAGCCGTTGGCCGACGGCCTGAAGATGGCCCTCAAGGAGGAGATCATCCCCCGCCAGGCCGACCGCGCCCTTTACCTCCTGGCGCCGGCGATCTCCCTGTTCGCCGCCCTCATGGCCTTCGCCGTCATCCCCTTCGGCCAGCCGATGCACATCTTCGGCCAGGTCGTGCCGATGCAGATCTTCTCTCCCAACGTAGGCGTGCTCTACGTCCTGGCCGTCACCTCGGTGGGCATCTACGGCATCACGTTCGGGGGCTGGGCGTCGCAGAGCAAGTACGCCCTCCTGGGCGGCCTGAGGTCGACGGCCCAGATGATCTCCTACGAGCTGGCCATGGGGCTGGCCATCGTGGGCGTCCTCCTCATGGCGGGGGCGGCGGACGTGAACCGGATCATCGCCGCCCAGCACGCCGTCTGGTTCATCATCCCCCAAATCCTGGGCTTCGTGGTGTACTTCATCTCCGGCGTGGCGGAGACCAACCGCGCCCCCTTCGACCTGGTGGAGGCGGAGTCGGAGCTGGTGGCGGGGTACTTCACCGAGTACACGGGCCTCAAGTGGGCCATGTACATGATGGCGGAGTACATCAACATGGTGACCTTCTCGTCGTTGGCCGCCACGCTCTTCCTCGGCGGCTGGAGCGGGCTCGGGTTCCTTCCGTGGGTGCCGGGCATCGTCTGGTACCTCCTCAAGGTGGCGCTGTTCATCTTCCTGTTCATGTGGATCCGCGCCACCCTCCCCCGCCTTCGCTACGACGCCCTCATGGCGCTCGGCTGGAAGGTCCTTCTCCCGGTGGCCCTGGTGAACACGCTGGGCACCGCGGTGTTCGTCTCCCACGTACTGTGAGGTCCCAACGACGAAGGGAGGTGGCTCGATGCCGTCGCCGCTGGAGGACGTGAAGGCGCTGTTCACGGGCCTGGCCACGACCATGAAGTTCTTCGTCCGCCGGCCCGAGACGGTGGAGTACCCGGAGGTGAAGCGGGCCATCCCGGTGGGCGCGCGCGGCCGCCACCAGCTGCGCCGCCACGAGGACGGCCTGGAGCGCTGCATCGGCTGCGAACTGTGCGCTGCCGCCTGCCCGGCCGCGGCCATCCGGGTCGTAGCGGCCGAGAACGACCCCGAGCACCCGGTGTCGCCGGGGGAGCGCTACGCCGCGGTGTACGAGATCGACCTGTTGCGCTGCATCTTCTGCGGCATGTGCGAGGAGGCGTGCCCGACCAACGCCATCGTCCTGAGCCAGAACCTGGAGATGGCCGACTACAGCCGCGAGGCCCTGTACGTGGACAAGCGCGATCTGCTCGCGCCGTTGCCGGAGTCGGCGCGGGCGGCGACGGGGGGTACGACGTGATCGCCCTCATCTCGTATCTGGCCGGCCTGGCCGCCCTCGGGTTCGGCGTCGCCGTGGTGGCCACCCGGCGCTCTGTGCACACGGCGGTGTCCCTGATCGGCAACATCCTCGCCCTGGCGGTGCTCTTCCTCACCTACCAGGCGCAGTTCATGGCCTTCGTCGAGGTGGCGGTGTACGCCGGCGCCATCCTCATCCTGTTCCTCTTCGTCATCGCCCTGCTCGCGGCGGGCAAGGAGGAGGAACGGGACGAATACGGTCCGGAGCTCGCCGGACAGGTGGCGGGCGCGGTGGGGGCGGCGGCGCTCACCGCGGCCGCCCTTCTTCTCGCCCTGCGGGTGCACGCGCCGCGGGCGGCGGCGGCGTTGGCGCACCTGCCGAAGGGATACGGCACGGTGCAGCAGGTGGGGGCCGGGCTGTTCGGCTCCTACCTCCTGCCGTTCGAGCTCACCGCGCCCGTGCTGTTGGCCGCCATCGTGGGCGTGGTCATCCTCGCCCGGCCGCAGCGGGGGGGAGGCGAGGAACGTGCCTGAGGTCGCGGTCCTCATCCTGAGCGCCCTGCTCTTCTCCCTGGGCGGGTACGGCGCCATGGCGCGCAAGAACCCGCTGCAGATGTTCATGGCCATCGAGATGATGTGGAACGCCGTCAACCTCGTGTTCATCTACTTCGCCCGCCAGTTCGGTGACGTCGGCGGCCAGATCTTCGTCTTCGTGGTGGTCACCGTGGCGGCGGCCGAGGTCGCGATCGGCCTGGGGACCGTGGTGCTCGCCTTCCGCGGGCGCGAGCGCCTCGATCTCGACGAACTCGACTCGCTGAAGGGGTAGACGCCCGTGCCTACCTGGTTTGCCTACGCCATCCTCCTCCTGCCCCTGTTCGGCTTCGCCCTCAACACGGTGTTCGGGGCGCGCCTGGGGCGCGCCGCCGGCGTGGTGGGTTCGGCCGTGGTGCTGGCCTCCTTCGCCGTCACGGCGGCAGGGTTCTTCGCCAGCCTGGGCGCCCGCCACCCCGAGAGCGTGGTCTGGTTCACCTGGGCGGCGGCCGGCGGGGTGCGCATCCCGTTCGGCACCCTCGTCGACCCCCTCTCCCTCGTGTGGGCCCTCATCGTGACGGGAGTGGGCGGCCTCATCCACGTGTACTCGAACGGCTACATGGCCGACGACCCGGGGCTGCCCCGCTTCTTCGCCTACCTGAACCTGTTCGTGTTCGCCATGCTGCTTCTGGTCCTGGCCTCGAACTTCCTCATCCTGCTCATCGGCTGGGCGGGCGTCGGCCTCGCCTCCTACCTGCTCATCGGCTTCTGGTACGAGCGCCCCAGCGCCGTGCGCGCCGCCAAGAAGGCGTTCGTCGTCAACGTGGTGGGCGACGTAGGCATCATGATCGCCCTCTTCCTCATGGCGGCCAATCTGGGGACGGTGACCTACGCGGGCGTGTTCGGGGCCGTGACCCGCCACGCGCTCTCCCCCGCCGCCACGGAGTGGATCGCCGCCATGCTCTTCCTGGGCGCGATGGCGAAGAGCGCCCAGTTCCCCCTCCACACCTGGCTTCCCGACGCCATGGAGGGCCCCACGCCGGTGAGCGCCCTCATCCACGCCGCCACCATGGTCACGGCCGGCGTGTACCTGGTGGTGCGGGCCTACCCGATCTTCCACGCCGCCCCCGTCGTGTCGGGCGTCGTCCTCGACCTGGGCACCTTCACCGCCGTCTTCGCCGCCGTCATCGCCCTCACCCAGAACGACATCAAGCGCGTCCTGGCTTACTCCACCCTCTCCCAGCTGGGCTACATGTTCATGGCCGTGGGCGGCGGCCTGTACGCCGCCGGCGTCTTTCACTTCGTCACCCACGCCTTCTTCAAGGCCCTTCTCTTCCTCGCCGCCGGCAGCGTCATCCACGCCCTGGGCGGGGAGCAGGACCTGAGGCGCATGGGCGGCCTGGCCCGCGCCATGCCGGTCACGTACTGGACCTTCCTCGCCGCCACCCTCGCCATCGCCGGCATCCCGCCCTTCGCCGGCTTCTTCTCCAAGGACGCCATCCTCGGGCAGCTGCTCTCCTCCGGCCACGACGTGGAGTGGCTGGTGGGGGTGATCACGGCCGGCCTCACGGCCCTGTACATGTTCCGGCTGTTCTTCCTCGCCTTCTCGGGCGAATACCGCGGTCGCGGCCACCCGCACGAGTCGCCGCCGGTCATCCTGGTGCCGCTTGCCGTCCTCGCCGTCCTGTCCGTGGTGGGCGGCCTCTTGGCCGTGCCGGGGGCGTGGGATCTCGTCGCCTCCTACCTGGGCCCGGTGCTTGCAGCCTACCCGGGCGCCCGTCTGGCGGCGGCGGTGACCGCTCCCAACTGGGGGAGCATGGCGGTGGGCGTGCTTCTGGCCTTGGCGGGCCTGGCGCTGGCCGACGCCATGTACCGGCGCCGCGCCCTCGCCCCGGCCCGCCTGCGCACCGCCTTCCCGCTCGCCTACCGCCTGGCGGCCCACAAGTTCTACGTGGACGAGGCGTACGAGGTGCTCGTGGTCGGACCGGCCCGCGCCCTCGGCCGGGCGCTGGGCGGTTGGATGGAGCCGAAGGCGGTGGACGGGGCGGTGCGCGCCCTGGCCCGCGCCGCCTGGCAGGCGGGCGCCGGCCTCGACCGCCTGCAGGCGGGCAGCGTGCGCCGCTACACCCTCGCCCTGTTCACCGGCACGCTCCTGGTGATCCTGGTCTTGGCCCTGCGCTAGAAGGGAGGGATCGTCCGTGTCCGGCTTTCCCCTGCTCACGGCGCTCGTCGTCTGGCCGGCCGTCGCCGCCCTCCTGGTGCTGGCGCTCGGCCTCGCCCGGAGCGGCGCCGGGGCGGCGGTGCGCGCCGCGGCGGTGGCGGCGGCGCTGGTCGAGCTCGCCCTGGCGGCGGCGGCGATCGGCCCCGTGGTCGCGGCGGGCGGCGCCTACGCCCTGGGCGAGCGGGTGGTGTGGCTGCCGTACCTGGGGATCGACTACCGTCTCGGCGTCGACGGCATCTCCCTCGTCCTCGTGCTGCTCACGGCCCTGGTCGGCGTCGTCCTCCTGTTCACCTTCGACCCCGCCCGCACGCCCCGCCCGGCCCAGTTCGTCGCCCTCCTCCTCCTCGCCGAGGGCGCGGCCATGGGCATCTTCCTCGCCCTCGACCTGGTGCTCTTCTACCTGTTCTGGGAGGCCGTCCTCGTGCCGGTCTACCTCCTCATCGCGGGGTGGGGGGGCGAGGGCCGTCGGGCGGCGGCCATGCGGTTCCTCATCATGAGCCTGGTGGGCTCCCTGTTCATGCTGGTCGGCATCGTCGGCCTGGGCACCTCGACCGCCCCCGTCCTGGGCGCCTTCACCTTCGACCTGCCCGACCTCCTCGCGGCGCACGCCGTCATCCCAGGCGCCGCCGGGTACCTGGCGTTCTTCGCCTTCGCCCTCGCCTTCGCCATCAAGGGGCCGCTCTTCCCCTTCCACGCCTGGCAGCCGGACGCGTACGCGGAGGCGCCGACCCCCGCCACGATCCTCCTGGCCAGCGTCCTGTCGAAGGCCGGCGTGTACGGCTTCCTCCGCTTCCTCATCCCGCTGTTCCCCGCCCTCAGCCACCGCTTCGCCGACCTGTTCATTCTCCTGGGCGTGGCGGGGGTGCTGTACGGCGCCTTCATCGCCCTCGTCGAGCGCGACATGAAGCGCCTCATGGCGTACGCCAGCCTCTCCCACATGGGCCTCATGGTGGCGGGCGCCTTCGCCATGAACGCCGTGGCCACGGAGGGGACGGTGCTCCAGATGGTCTCGCACGGCGTGGTGATCGCCGCCGTCTTCGCCTTCATCGCCATGCTGGAGGCGCGGGTGGGCAGCCGCGACATCGGCGCCTTCGGCGGCCTCATGACGCGCGCCCCGATCCTGGCCGGGTTCGGCATGCTGGTGGCCCTGGCCGCCCTGGGGCTTCCCGGTCTCTCCTCGTTCGCGGGCGAGTTCCTGCTCCTCCTCGGCCTGTTCCAGCGCTCCGCCTGGATGGCGGTCGTGGCCACCGCGGGCGTGGTGCTGGCCGCCGCCTACGTGCTGCGCCTGTACCAGGCGAGCATGCACGGGCCCCTCTCCGGACGGGCGGAAGGCGATGGGGTGGCGGACGGCGGGCGCGTCGACCTGAGGGCGCGCGACTACGCGGTGCTGGTGCCGCTCATGGCGGTGGCCGTCTACCTGGGCGTCCTCCCCCGCGTGGTGCCCGACCGCGTGGCGCCCTCGCTCGCCCATGTCTCGGCCGCGGCGCCGGCGGCGGCGCCGCAGGCGGTGGGCGCGGGAACCCGACGCCTCAACGGGGAGGGACGGGCGTGAACATCGCCATCCCCGCGTTCAACTGGCTGCTCGTCGAACCGCTCGGCCTTCTCGCCATGGCCTCGGTTTTGGTGCTGTTGGCCTCGCTGTTCATGCGGCGCGAGGAGGAGGGCGACCTGGCCGGGGTCGCGCTGGTGGGCATCGTCGCCTCCGGTTACGCCCTCTACCGCCTGTGGGGCCACACCGCCTCCGGCGCCTTCGCCGGCATGATCACCATCGACCACTTCGCCCTGGCCATCGGCTTCGTCATCCTCCTGGCGGCGGCGGCGGCGGTGGTGTTGGCCTGGTCCGACCGCCACCTGGGGGCGGAGTACCTGGTGCAGATCCTCCTCGCCACCTTGGGGATGCTCCTCTTCGCCCAGGCATCCAACCTCGTGACGCTCTTCCTGGGCATCGAGATCCTCTCCCTCCCCCTCTACGTCCTCGCCGGCCTGCACCCGGAGCGGGCGGGCAGCCGGGAGGCGGCGGTGAAGTACGTCCTCATGGGGGCGTTCTCGTCCGGCATCCTCCTGTACGGAATGGCCCTCACCTACGGGGCGACGGGGGCATTGGCCCTGAGCGACGTGGGCCAGCGCCTGGCGGCCGGGGCGGGGTCGCTCGCCTACCTGGGCGTGGCGCTCATCGTGGTCGGCCTCGGCTTCAAGCTGGCGCTCGTGCCGTTCCACTCCTGGGCGCCGGACGTCTACCAGGGGGCGCCCACGGCGGTGACGGCCTTCATGTCCGTCGCGACCAAGGCGGCGGCGTTCGCCGCCCTGGCCCGCACCCTGCTCGTGGGGTTCCCCTACCTGTTCCACCGCTGGCTGCCGCTCTTGTGGGGGATCGCCGCCCTCACCATGCTGGCGGGCAACCTCATGGCCCTGCGCCAGACGTCGCTCAAGCGCCTGTTGGCGTACTCCGGCATCGCCCACGCCGGTTACCTGGTGGTGGCCCTGGCGGCGGTCACGGGCCTGGGGCTGTTCGCCAGCGTCTACTACCTCGTCGCCTACGCCTTCATGAACCTGGGGGCGTTCGCCGTGGTGGCGGGCCTGAGCCGGGAGGGGGAGGAGGGCGACGCCCTCGAGACCTACCGCGGCCTCTTCTTCCGCCATCCCCTGGCGGCGGGGGCGATGGTGGTCTTCCTCCTGTCGCTCGCCTCCATCCCCGCCACCGCCGGGTTCATGGCCAAGCTCACCATCCTCCTGGCGGCGGTGCAGGCGGGCGACTGGCCGCTGGCGGCGGTGCTGGTGGTGGCGACGATGATCGGGCTGTACGTCTACCTCAAGGTGGTCTACACCATGTTCGACCGCTCCGGCGACACGGCGCCCCAAGCCGCGGCGGGCGAGGGCGAGGGGCAGGCGCAGGTCGTCCCGCCCGCGCCGGCGCGGCTCACGCCGGGCGCCTGGGTGGTGGTGGCGGTGTCCGTGTGGGGGACCTTCCAGTTCGGCCTCGTGCCGGGACCGCTCCTCCACGCCCTGTCGAGCACCATCCTGCTGCCGTAGTGGACGGGCGCGAGGGGGGCGCGGCGGCGCCCGTCCGGCTCGTGACCGCCCGCCTGGTGCTGGAGCCGGTGGGGGAGGCGGACGTCGAGCCCCTCCTGGCGCTGTGGAACGACCCCGTGGTGCGGCGCATGCACGGCCTGGGGATGGAGCCGCTTCCCGCCGCTGCCGTGCTCCGGTGGCTGAGGGCGCCCGACCGCGCCCTGTGCTGGCTCGCGCGCGCGGGCGGCGAGGACGCCGCGGCGGGGGTGGTGGAGCTGTCCGCGCGGGAGCGGCCGCCCGGCGTGCGGGAGATCGGCGTCGCCGTGGCGGGGCCGGCGCGCGGCCGGGGCCTGGGGCGGGAGATGGTCGAGGCGGTGTGCCGGTGGGCCTTCGCCCGCCTGGGGGCGGCGGCGGTGCGGGCCGAGGTGCGGGTCGACAACGCGGCCGCCCTAAGGCTCTTCGAGCGGGCGGGATTCTCCCCCATCGGGCGGGCGGCGGGCGGCCCCAGCCTGTGGCTGGAGCGGCGCGCCGCCGCCGGGGGGGCGGGAGGCGATGGCGATGGCCGTGGATCCTGAGGTGATGGCGCTGGAGGAGGCGGTGGTGCGCGACCGCCGCCACCTGCACGCGCATCCCGAGCTCTCCTTCCGGGAGAGGGAGACGGTGGCCTACCTCCGGGCGCAGGTGGAGGCGCTGGGGTTGTCCCCCCAGGAGCGCGGCGGCGGGCTGGTGGTGGACCTCGCCGGCGGGGCGGGGCCGGGGCGCACGGTGGCCGTGCGGGCGGACATGGACGCGCTTCCCGTCGAGGAGGCGGAGGGGCTCCCCTTCCGGTCGCAGGCCCCGGGCGTCATGCACGCCTGCGGCCACGACGCCCACATGGCGATCGCCCTCGGCGTCCTCCGCCGCCTGGTCGCCGGCCGCGACCGCCTGGCGGGCCGGGTGCGCTTTCTCTTCCAGCCGGCGGAGGAGACGCCGCCGGGCGGCGCGCTGGAGCTCATCCGAGCGGGCGCCCTGGACGGGGTGGAGGCGATCGTCGGCCTGCACGTCAACTCTTTGCTGCCGGTGGGGCGGGCCCAGGTGCAGAGCGGCCCCCTCCTGGCCAACTCGGACGTGTTCGAGGTGGAGATCGAGGGGGTGGGCGGCCACGGCAGCCAGCCCCACCTCACGGTGGACGCCGCGCTCGTGGCGGCCCAGACGGTCGTCCACCTCCAGACCGTGGTGAGCCGGCGCGTCGATCCCCTGCAGCCGGCGGTCGTGAGCGTGGGGAGGATCGAGGCGGGCACGGCCCACAACATCATCCCGGGCCGGGCGCGCGTGGTGGGGACGGTGCGCACCCTGAGCGAGGGCGTGCGCGAGCGCGTGCGCGCGGAGATGGAGCGCATCGTCCGGGCGAGCGCCGATCTGGCCGGGGCGAGCGCGCGCCTGGTGTACACCGAGGGTTACCCGGCGGTGGTCAACCCGGAGGGATGGCCTACGACGGTACTGGCCGAGACGGCCGCGGAGGTCGTGGGACGGGCGGGGGTGGTCCAGGGGCCGCCGTGGCTGGCGGGGGAGGACTTCGCCTACTACCAACGGCACGTGCCGGGGGCGTTCTTCTTCCTGGGCTGCGGCGGGCCCGACCGGGCGCCCCACCACAGCTCGGCCTTCGCCCTGGACGAGGGCTGCCTCGTGTACGGGGTCGACATCCTGGCGCGCGCGGCCGTTCGTCTCGCCGCCGGCGGGTAGGGGCGGGCGGCGCGTGTTCCGCTTCTCCCCCCGCCCCAACCGCGCGGCCGAGATCGCCTGGCAGCCGTTCGGGGCCGAGGCGTTCGACATGGCGCGCCGCCTGGGCCGGCCTGTCCTCCTGTCCATCGGCGCCAGCTGGTGCCACTGGTGCCATGTGATGGACGAGACGGCGTACAGCGCCGATGCCGTCCTCGGGCTCCTCGCCCGGCGGTACGTGGCCGTGCGCGTCGACCGCGACCTCAGACCCGACGTCGACCGGGCCTACAACCGGGGCGGCTGGCCCACCACCTGCATCCTCAACGCCGCCGGCGCCGTCCTGTGGGGGGCCACCTACGTGCCGCCCGAAGCCCTCGTGCGGGTGCTGGAGGCGGTGGCGGACCGGTACGCGGCCGACCCAGAATTGGCGGAGGCGGTCGCGCCCGCGCCCATTCCCGGTGCAGTTGCGCCGGCGCCTCGGGAAGGGGCGGGCGCCCTCAGCGCCTTGGTCGATCGCGTCCTCATGGCCGCGGCGGCCGAGGAGGACCGCGCCCACGGCGGCTTCGGGCGCGAGGGGGCGAAGTTCCCTCTCCCCGACGTCCTGGCCTTCCTCAGCTCCCTCGCTCCCTGGCCGGGGGAGCGGGGGCGGGCGGCGGGGGCGATGCTGGCCCGCGCCCTGGACGGCATGCTGAGGGGCGACCTGGAGGACGGCGTCGAGGGCGGCTTCTACCGCTACGCCACGCGACCCGACTGGACGCTTCCCCACTACGAGAAGATGCTGGCCGACAACGCCGCCCTGGCCGAGGTGTACCTCCTGCAGGCGGCGCGCGCGGCGCGGCCGCGCTGGCGGGAGGCGGGCGAGGGCGCCCTAGGCTTCCTCAAGCGCCGCCTGTGGCTGGACGGGGAGGGGGCCTACGCCGGCAGCCAGGACGCCGACGAGGCCTACGCCCGTGCGGGGGAGAGGGAGCGGTCGGCGCTTGCGCCCCCGTCGGTCGACCGGGCGGTGTACCTGGACGGCAACGCCGCCGCGGTGGAGTGCCATCTCGCCGCCTGGGCGGCGCTCGGCCAGGAGGCGTGGCGCGACGGGGCGACGAGCCTGTGGGACGGCCTGGTGCGGCGCCTGTACCGGCCTGGCCGGGGCTTCGCCCACGCCGACACCGGGACCGGTCCCGAGCTGTTCGGCGAGAGCGACGACCTGGCGGCGGCGCTGTGCGCGCTCGCGGCCCTTGTCCCCCTGGGGCGGGAGGCCGACGCGGCGCTGGCGCGCGCGCTGGTGGACCGTCTCCTGGGCTACCACCTGGACGGGGCGGGACGGGTGACGGCGGCGGCGGTCGACCGGCCGGAGGGGGACCTTCCGCCCGCCATGCGCGGCCGCGGACGGGCGCCGGCACCGGGGGCGAGCGGGCGTGCCGCCCTGGCCCTCCTCCGCCTGGGCCGCCAGTTGGGGGAGGGGGAGTGGGAGGAGGCGGCGCGCCGCATCCTCCTGGCCTGGGCGGCGGCCGCGCCCTCCCTGGGCGTGTTCGGGGCGGCGCTGGGCCGGGCGGCGGCCGAGGCCCGCCCTCCCCTCGAGGTGCGGGTGGCGGTGGGGGCGGCGTTCGGCTCCGGGCCCCCCGCCTCCGCCTTCTGGGCGGCGGTGCGGCGGATGGGCGCGGAGCCCGCCGTCCTGCGCACGGTGGGGCCGGAGGAGGCGGCGGCGGAAGGATGGAGCGCGCCCGAGACCTGCGCCCTCGCCTGCCTCGAGGGCGTGTGCGGCCCTCCGGCCGCCACGCCTGCCGCGCTGGGCGAGACGGCGCGCACCTTGGTGGCGAGGGCGGCGCCAGACGCGGTATGGTGAAGGGGACGGCGGTCGGGCGGCGGGGATCGGACGGCGAGGAGGGCGCGGGCATGGCGGTGCGGGGGAGGGGCCTTGTGGGCGTCGACCTCGGCGGAACCAAGACCGCGCTCGCCCTCATGGACGACCGGGGCGAGGTGGTGGCGCGCGACGTCTTCGCCACGCAGGCGGCGGATGGCGTCGAGGCGTGGCTGGAGCGCGCCGCCGCCGCCGCCCGCCGCCTCGCCCCGGCCGGCGTGCGGGCGGTGGGGGTGGGCGCCGCCGGCCAGGTGGACCCGAGCGGCGTCCTCGTCGCCACGGCGAACGTGGGCGGTTGGCGGGGAATCAACCTGGGGGCGCGCCTGGGCGAGCGCCTGGGCTGCCCGGGCACGACGGACAACGACGCCAAGGTGGAGCTCATGGCGGAGCTCGACCGCGGGGCGGCGCGGGGTTGCCGCACGGCCTTGCTCGTGGCCGTGGGGACGGGAATCGGCGGCGCCATCGCGTTGGACGGAAGGGTGTACCGGGGCGCCCACGGCTTCGCGGGCGAGGTGGGGCACGCGTTCGTGGCCGGAGGCGACCGCCCGTGCGGATGCGGGCGCGCTGGCCACCTGGAGACCCTGGCCTCGGGCACGGGCATCCTCCACTCCGCCCTGGAGCGGGCGCGCGGCCGCCCGGACGGCGTGCTGGCCGAAGAGCTAAGGCGCGAGCCGGGAGCGCGCGCCGTGTTCGCCGCCGCCCGGCGCGGCGACGCCGACGCCCAGGAGGTGTTGGACGCCGCGGCCGACCTTTTGGGCGGCAGCATCGCCGGCCTGGTGACGGTGCTCGACCCCGAGGTGGTGGTCCTGGCGGGCGGCGTCGCCGCCGCGGACGACGCCTTCTGGCGCCGGGCGCGGCGGGCGTTCGAGGGCGCCGTCCACCCCACCCTGGAACGCACGCCGTGGCGCCCGGCGGCCCTGGGCGAAGGGGCGGGGGCGATCGGCGCCTGCCTGGTGGCGCGTTCCTTGGTGGCGTAGGGAGCGGGCGGAGCGCGTGGAACCTTCGAGCGGAGGTGGCGGCATGGAGAGCGTCCGGGTGGGCATCAACGGCGGGGCGGGGAGCATCGGCCGGCGGGTCATGCGCATCGCGAGCACGCGCCCTGGGATCGAGATCGTGCAGGTGAACGACATCACGGACACCGCCACCATGGCGCACATGTTGCGGTACGACACGACCTACGGCCCCTACCCGGGGAAGGTGGAGGCGGCGGGGGAGGACGCCGTGTCCGTCGACGGGCGACGGGTGCGGGTGACGTCGGCCAAAGACCCCGAGTCCATCCCCTGGGAGGGCGTCGACGTGGTGGTGGAGGCCACGGGCCGGTTCACCGACGCCAACGTCGCCCGCCAGCACCTGCGCCCGGGGGGGCCCAGGCGGGTGATCATCTCCGCCCCGGCCAAGAACGAGGACATCACGGTCGTCTTGGGGGTGAACGAAGAGCGCTACGACCCCGAGCGCCACTTCGTGCTGTCCAACGCCTCCTGCACGACGAACTGCCTGGCGCCGGTGGCCAAGGTGCTGCACGAGGCGTTCGGTGTGGTGGAGGGCCTCATGACCACGGTGCACTCCTACACGAACGACCAGCGCCTTCTCGACCTGCCCCACCGCGACCTGAGGCGGGCGCGGGCGGCGGGACAGAACATGATCCCCACCACCACCGGCGCCGCCAAGGCCATCGGTCTCGTGCTGCCCGAGCTCAAGGGGCGCCTCAACGGCCTGAGCATCCGGGTGCCGACGGCCGCCGTCTCCGTGGTCGACCTCGTGGTGCGCACCGAGCGGCCGGTGTCGGTGGAGAGCGTCAACGCGGCCCTGCGGGAGGCGAGCGAGGGGGCGCTCAGGGGCATCCTCGGCTACAGCGAGGAGCCCCTCGTCTCCCAGGACTTCCGGGGCGACGCGCGCTCCTCCATCGTCGACGCCCCGTCGACCATGGTGGTGGGCGAGCACATGGCCAAGGTGGTCGCCTGGTACGACAACGAATGGGGATACGCCACGAGGCTCGTGGACCTCGTGGCGTACCTGGCGGAGCGCGGCCTGTAGGGGATCAGCTGGAGCCGGCGCGGAAGGTGGCGACGGTGACGATGAGGGTGACGAGGAAGATGAGGCCGCCCGTGCCCATGAGCCCCACCTTGGCCCGACCGCGGAAGGCGAGCGAGAGGGTGCACAGGGCGGCCCCCACGATGAGGAACGTGTCCTCGAACTCCTGCGCCAGCGGTATGAGGCTGCCTCCCATGGCCCACTCCCCCGCGTCGTCGGCGTCGGCGCCGGCCCGGGTCCTCTGGACCCCGCCGGCGGCGGTCGGTTTCTAGCGTAGAAAGCGCGCCCGGGCGTGTCAACGCGCGGGCGCAGGGAGGGACGGTCATGGCCGAGGCGGTGCGGAGCGTGGGCGAGCTGTGCGACCGCTTCGCCGCCTTCCACCACATGGAGGCGGCGGATCTGGAGGCCTTTCTCGGCCTGGGGCCGGGAGGGTTGGGGACGTTGGCGGGTGCGTCGCTCCCGGAGGAACGCTCGCCCGAGTACGCCCCCGCCCTGGCGGCCCTGGCGGCTCAGTCGGGCGCCAGCGCGGCGCGCCTCGCCCAGGTGGTGCGGGTGGCGAGGCTCCTGCGCTGAATCGACAACCCGTCGTCCCGCTTCGGGTTGGATCGCCGGCGGACGTGGTATGCTGGGGTGCGGCGCCCAGCGCCGAGCGCGAGGTGGAACATGCACGAGGCACAGGCCATCGCCACGCTGGTGCTCACCGGCGCCCTGGCCCTTTTGGCCTTGGCGCTGGCGGGCGTCGTCGCGGCGGCGGCGTACCTCTTGCTCCGGGCCGGACGCGCCTTGGGCGTGGTCGGCCCCGCCCTGGCGCAGGGTGCGCGGGCGTGGGCGGAGGGGGCCTCGGAGGTCCTGGGGCTCGTGCGCGAAGCGCGGGGCGGTGTGGCGGAAGCCGCGCGCGCGCTTCGCCGCCTTGCCTTCCTGGAACGTATCTTGGAGCGCCGGCTGGCGCGGTGGGTGATCCTTCTGGCCGCCGCCCTGGAGGGGGCGGGGGCGGCGCTTCGGGCGTGGCGTTCCCAGGTCGGGGGCGCGGGCGACCGCCGCGGTGGACAGGACGAACGAGGGGAGGAACGGGCGGATGTCGGATGACGGTCGGGAACGCACGCGGGCGCTGTGGACGGGCCTCATCATCGGGGGCCTGGCGGGCGTGCTCCTGGGGGTGCTCCTGGCGCCGCAGGAGGGGGAGCGCACGCGCCGGGCCCTGGGCGAGCGCGTGGGCGAGTTGGCGACGGCGGGCGCGGCCATCGGCGGCCTGATCGCCGACGTGGCCACCGACACCGCCTCGGCCGTGGCCGATCAGGTCTCCACCGTCGCGCAGCGGGTGCGCGGCGCCATGGGCGAGGAGGGCGGCGTGCGCAAGGTGGTGGCGATCGGGCGGGAGGCGGCGGCGCGCGAGCTCGAGCGCCTGTCGGGCACCTACCGCGCCCTGTCGGCGCGCGAGCGCGCGAGCGCGGCCGAGGAGCAGGCGGCCGCGGGTCCCTCCCCGACCGCCGGGCCCGAGCCCGAACCGGGACCGCAGCCGGTATAGGTCGGGGGCCGGTCAGGCTTGACCCCCGCCGTCGGCCTGTGCCACCCTGGGCACGACCTCCCAGGGGAGGGCGGGGCGGCGGGCGGCGCGCGCCCCGCAGCCGGCGGCGACGGGGGCGGGGTGCGTGCGGGTGTATTTCGTCAGCCCGTCCCTCACCGGGCGGGGCGGGGTGGAGAGCGTCCTGTTGCGCCTGGATCCCCTGTGGGACGACCTCGGGCAGGAGGTCGTCTACCTGTGCATGGGGCCGGGTACGGCGGACCCCGAATGGGACGCCCCCCTGAGACCGCGGGTGCGCTACTTCGCCGGCCCGTACGCCCCCCCGCCCCGCACCCGCCACGGCGTGGTGGAGATCACGCTCGCCCTGGGGCGGGTGCTCGGGCGCCTGCCCCGCCCCGACGCCCTGGTGGCCCTGTCGCCCTGGATGGTGGGGGTGACGCGTATGGCGGCGGCCGTATACGGCGCACCGCCCCCCTTGGTGGTGGGCTGGTACCACGTCACGCTGGGCATCTTTCCCGAGGGGGAGCGGGAGCTCGTCCGCCACGCCGACGCCCATCTCGCCATCTCGAGCGGCGTGCGCGACGAGGTGGCGCGCCTGCACCCGGGCGCGCCCCAGGCCCTGGTGTACAACCCCGTCGCCGCTGCGGGCCGCCTGGTGCCGCGCCCGCGCGACCGCGCCACGTTCCTCTACATGGGGCGGCTCGACGTGCGCCAGAAGCGTCTCGACCGCCTGTTGCGCGCCGCCTCCCGCCTCGACCGCGACCGCTTCCGCCTGCGCATCTTCGGCGCCCCGGCCCTGGAGGAGCAGGGCCAAGAGGCGTCGCTTCGGCGCCTGGCGGAGGAGCTCGGGGTGGCGCCGGCGGTGGAGTGGATGGGCTGGCGGAGCGACCCGTGGGCGGAGGTGGACGAGGCCACGGCGCTGGTGCTCACCTCGGACTGGGAGGGGTTCTCCGTCGTTTTGGCGGAGGCGCTGGCGCACGGCGTGCCCGTCATCGCCAGCGACTGCCCGGTGGGGCCGCGGGACATCGTGGTGCCGGGGGAGAACGGCTACCTGTTCCCGCCCCAGGACGAGGGGGAGCTGGCGCGCCTCATGGCGGGCGCGGCCGAGGGCACCCTGCCCCTGCCGGCGGGCGAGGCGTGTGTCCGCTCGGTGGAGCGGTTTCGGCCCGAGGCGGTGGCGCGTCGCATCGCCGACGCCCTCGAGGCCTGGACCCTCCTCCTGTGACGGGGTAGCGCCGGGCGCGCGACGGCGCACGTGGAAGGGGGAGGCGGGCAAGGCGGGCGTGGATCGGCTCATCCTCCGGGGCATGCGGTTCGTCGGCCGCCACGGGGTGGAGGCGTGGGAGCGGCGCGCCGGCCAGCCGTTCGTGGTCGACCTCGTGCTGCTCGTCGACCTTGGGGCGGCGGCGCGCACCGACCGCCTGGCCGACACCGTGGACTACGCCGCCGTCCTGAGCGCGGTGCGCGAGGTGGTGGAGGGCCCGCCCCGCCGCCTCATCGAGCGGGTGGCCGGGGCGGTGGCGGAGGCGGTCCTGGACGCCTTTCCGGCGGTGCGGGGGGTGGAGGTGACGGTGCACAAGCCGCACGCCCCCGTGGGGGGCGACGTGGAGAGCGTGGCCGTACGCCTGACGCGCCGGCGGCGGGGGGGCGGGGCATGACCGAGGAGGGCGGGCGGCACGAGATGGCGGTGGCCCTGGGCGCCAACCTGGGCGACCGACGCTCGGCCCTGCGCGGCGCCGTCCACGCCCTCGCCGGGATGGGGGAGGTGGTGGCCGTCTCCCGCCTGTACGAGGGGCCGGCGCGGGAGCTTCCGCCGGGGGCGCGGGAGGCGGACCGGGCACCCTACCTCAACGCGGTCGTGCGCCTGGCGAGCCACCTGCCGCCGGAGGCGGTATTGGCCGCCTGCCTGGCGCACGAGGCGGCGGCGGGGCGGGATCGGGGGCGGGAGGCGTGGCACGGGGCGCGCGCGCTCGACCTGGATCTGCTCCTGTGCGACCGGGAGGTGCGCGACGGACCCTTTCTTCGCCTTCCCCACCCCCGTCTGGCGACGCGCGACTTCGCCCTGCAACCTCTGGCCGACGTCTGGCCGGACGCGCCCCGGCCGGGGACGGGCGGGGGGTGGAGGCGATGTGCGCCGGCAGGGGAGGACGGTGCCTTGCGGGCGGTGGAGGGCCCGGGCTGGGCCGACCTCGCGGGCGCTCCCCCGATCCCGAGCCCGGGGGAGGATCTCCTCGCCGAGGGCGAGCGACGGCGCCTGGCCGGCGGCCCCCCCCTGTACGCGTTCGGCCAGGTGGGGTCGACGGCGGACGTCCTGCGCGCCCTGGCGGCGGCGGGGGCGCCGCACGGCGCGGCGGTGGTGGCCGAGCGCCAGGCGGCGGGGCGGGGGCGCCACGGCCGCACCTGGTGGGCGGAAGCGGGGGAGGCGTTGCTCCTGTCCGTCCTCCTGCGCGACGGCGCCGCGCTGGGCGGGCTCATGCCCCTGTTCGTGGGCCTGGCCGTGGTCGAGGCAGCGGAGGCGGCGGGATCCGGGCGGTTGGCCCTCAAGTGGCCGAACGACGTGGTGACCCCCGACGGGCGCAAGGTGGCCGGCGTCCTGGTCGAGCGCACGGGCGACCTGAGCGCGCTCGTCGGCGTCGGCGTGAACCTGCGCGTGCCCCGGACGGCGCCGCCCGAGGTGCGCGCTCGCGCCGCCGGCCTGGCGGACACGGGCATGGCGCCGCCGCGCGCCCGGCTCCTGCGCCACGTCCTGGCCCGCCTCGAGACGCTGGCGGCCGAGGCGCGGGCCCGGGGGGAGGCGGCCTTGCTGGAGCGCTGGCGGCGGCGGTCGGTCACGTTGGGTCGGACCGTGGAGGTGCACCCGGCAGGGGGCGCACCCGCCTTTTCGGGCGTGGCGGTGGCGGTGGCGGACGACGGCGCCCTGGTGGTGCGGGGGCGGGACGGGCGCGAACGGCGCGTCCATGCGGGCGAGGTGAGCCTGACGGGCGCCGCCGCCCCACCCCCCGGGTGAACGGGGGAGGCGGGGGACGACGGGAGAGGGGGACGGCGGTGTGCTCTACCTGACGGAGGCGGAGGTGCGGGAGCTCCTCCCCATGGAGCGGGCGATCGAACTGGTGCGGGCGGTGTTGACCGACGCCGGCGCCGGGCGGGCGCCGGTCCTGCCCCGGCGGCGCGTGCGCGCCGGGGGGGCGGTGCTGGCCGTGATGGCGGCGGCCTGGCGTCCGCAGGAGGGGCGGAGCCTGCTGGGTGCCAAGGTGTACGCCGCCAGCCGCGGGGGGGCGCACTTCCACGTCCTCCTGTGGGACGGCGACACGGGCGAGCCGCTCGCCCTCGTCGAGGCCGACCGCCTGGGGCAGGTGCGCACGGGTGCGGCCAGCGCCGTGGCCACGGCCGCCATGGCCCGGCCGGAGAGCGAGCGCCTGTTCGTCGTCGGCGCCGGTTACCAGGCGGAGACGCAGGTGGAGGCGATCGCCCGCGTCCTCCCCCTGCGCCGCGTGGAGGTGTACAGCCGCACGCCCGCGCGACGGGAGGCGTTCGCTCGCGCCATGGCGGAGCGTCTGGGCCTGGAGGTGACGGCGGTGGCCGATCCGGAGGCGGCGGCGGCACGGGCGGACGTGGTGGTGACCGTCACCGACGCCGCCGACCCCGTCCTCCTGGGGCGGTGGCTGAGGCCGGGATGCCATGTGAACGCCGCGGGCTCCAACCGGGCCGAGCACCGGGAGCTGGACGCGGAGGCGGTCCTGCGCGCCGACGTGGTGGCGGTCGACGACCTGGAGGGGGCGCGCCTGGAGGCGGGGGACCTGCTGGCGGCGGAACGGGCCGGTTGGTCGTGGGAACGGGCGGTTCCGCTGGGGGAGATCCTGCGCGGCTCGCGCCCCGGCCGGCCGGGGGCGGAGGCCGTCACACTGTTCGAGTCGCAGGGCATCGCGAGCGAGGACGTGGCGACGGCGGCCTTCGTCTACCGCCAAGCCCTGGCGGCGGGTCGGGGGCGCCCGGTGCCGTAGGCCGCCGGCTCGCGCCCGTGCGGCTGGCGGGGGGAGGCGCCCCCGCCAGCCGCGCTTTCGCGTGGAGCGCGCCGTGATGCTTTGCACCCAGATAACGGTCGAAGCCGCCTTGACATGGAAATTCGGCCGAACCCCGCGCCTTCGACATCCGCCCGATAGGGCGAGAATGATTTTTGCTGGAAGGCGACTGGGCGTGCAGGATATTGTTCCCAAGCGACGAAAACTGCGTTCCAGCGGCAGGTGTCCCCCCGGCGGGGGGACGGATGGGAGGCGATGTCGGTGGACTTCGGCCTCGGTGCGGCGCAATCGGCGCTGTCGGCGCAGGCGGACGCCCTGTCGGCGTGGGGCGACAGCATCGCCAACGCCTCGACCCCCGGCTTCCAGGGGGACGTCCCCACCTTCGCGGAGGCCCTGCGGCAAAACCTCCCCACGGGGGCGTGGGCCCAGCCCCAGGTAGGGGCGGGGGCGGCGGTGCGCTCCGTGGGTTTCGGGGTCACCGTCGGCATGGAACAGGATGCGGTGGACGCGGGCGTGGCCGCCACCGGCCGCGCCCTCGACGTCGCCGTGCGCGGGCCCGGCTACCTCGTGGTGGACGCGGGGGGGCAGCGCCTCCTGACCCGCGACGGCAGCCTGTCGGTGGACGGCGCGGGCCAGCTGGTGGATGCCACGGGGGCGCCCGTCCTCGACAGCGCGCTGCGCCCCATCCGCGTGCCGCCGGGGAGCACGGTGGAGATCCAGGGCGGCCGGGTGACGGCGGACGGACGCCCCGTGGCCCAGCTCGCCATCGCCCAGGTGCCCAACCCCGGGGGCCTGGTGCGGGTGTCGGGCTCCCACCTCGCGCCCTCTCCCCAGTCGGGGGCGGTGCGCGTCGCCGCGGCGGCGCCCGGCCAGCTCGTGGCGGGGTACCTCAACCTGTCGTCCACCTCCCTCGCCCAGGCCATGGTGGGCCTGGTGAGCGCCCAGGCCGGCTTCGAGCTGGCGGCCAAGGTGGCGCAGCAGGCGGCCCAGCTCGCGAGCCTGACGGCGCAGATGCCGGGGTAGGGCGAAGCCATGGACCTCATCACGCCGATCGGGTTCGTCCTCGCCGTGGCCGCCGTCATCGTCTCCGACATGATGGACGGCGGCACCCTGAGGTCGCTCATCAACCCTGCGGCCATCCTCCTGGTCCTGGGAGGGACGATCGGCGCCACCAGCATGAGTTCGCGCCTCGCCGACCTTAGGGCCCTTCCCCGCCTGGCCATGCGCGCCTTCCGCCCGCCCAAGATCGACCGCGTGGCGGTGGTGCGCGAGATCGTCGGCTACGCCGACGTGGCCCGGCGCGAGGGACTGCTCAAGCTCGACTCCCTCTTGGCCGACGTGAAGGACGACTTCTTGCGCCACGGATTGATGATGGCGGTGGACGGCACGGACGAGAACCTCGTGCGCCAGGTGCTGGAGGCGGAGATGGAGACGCGGGAGACGGCCTCCCTGGCCGGGGCCCGGTTCTTCGAGACGGCGGGGGGCTTCGCCCCCACCCTCGGCATCATCGGCACGGTGATCGGCCTGGTGTCGGTCCTGTCGAACATCTCCGACGCCGCCAAGCTCGCCCCGTCCATCGCCACCGCCTTCATCGCCACCCTGTGGGGCGTCTCGTCCGCCAACCTGTTCTGGCTGCCCATCGCCAACAAGCTCAAGGTGCTGGCGGGGCTGGAGACGGGGGCGCGCGAGATCATGCTCGAGGGCGTCCTCGCCATCGAGGCGGGCGACAGCCCCCGCGTCGTGCTCGACAAGCTGCGCGCCCACCTCACCCCCGAGGAGATGAAGGCGCTGGAGAAGGCGGCGCCGGGCGAGGGCGCGGCCGCCGCGGCGCCGGCCCAGCCGGCGCGGGAGGCGGCGCCGTGAGCGCGCGCTCGCGCCGCCGCGGCGGGGGCGGCGGAGAGGGGGGAGGCGGGCACGACGGGGCCGGCATGATGCGCTGGCTTCTCACCTACGCCGACATGATCACCCTCCTGCTCGTGTTCTTCATCGTCCTGTACGCCCTGTCGAAGATCAACGAGCAGCGCTACAAGAGCCTCATGCAGGCCCTGCGGGCGGCGCTCACCGGCCGCAGCGTCTCCTCCGTCGGGCACACGCACAGCCTCGCCAAGTACAACCCGCCCAACCCCCAGCCGTCGCCCGACAACAACTCCGAGTTCCGCCTCCTCGCCGCCTTGCGTCAGGCGGTGGCGCGCGACCACCTGCAGGGGCAGATCTCGGTCGCCATCGTGCCCCAAGGCGTCATGGTGGAGATCAAAAGCGGCGTCCTGTTCGCCACCGGCCAGGCGACGATCGAGCCGCGGGCGGCACGGGTGCTTACCGACGTGGGACGCGTGCTCTCGGCCGTGCCCAACCAGGTGGTGGTGCAGGGGTTCACCGACGACCGCCCCATCGACACGGCCGAGTTCCGCTCCAACTGGGACCTCTCGGCGGTGCGGGCGGCGCGGGTGGTGGACTTCTGGGTGGCGCAGGGGCTTCGGCCGCAGCGCTTCCTGGTGGAGGGCTTCGGCCAGTACAGCCCGACGGCCACGAACGCCACGCCGGCGGGCCGGGCCCTCAACCGCCGGGTGGACGTCGTGGTGCTGAAGAATCCGGTCGCACCCTCGACGGCGCTCGTCATCGGCAACGCGTAGCGGACCAGGGGGGATGACGATGCTGCGAGGCCTGTACACCGCCGCCAGCGGCCTCCTCGCCGACCAGGCGTGGCAACAGGCCGTGGGCAACAACCTCGACAACGCGAACACGCCCGGGTACAAGGCGGACCGGACGGTGATCGGCGAGTTCGGCGCCGTGCTGGTGACGCGCCTGGGCGCGGGCGGGGTGGGGGTGGTGGGCGAGGGGGCGGCGGTGGCCTCCTCCACCCCGGATCTCGCGAGCGGTCCCATCGACCCCACGGGTCGCGCCCTCGATGTGGCGCCGGTGGGCGGCGCCTGGCTCGCCGTGCGCACCCCCCAGGGGGTGCGCTACACGCAGGACGGCGCCCTGGCGGTGAACGCGGCAGGGCTCCTCGTGGGGGCGCAGGGCTACCCCGTGGTGGGGGCGGGGGGCGCCCCCATCCGCGTGCCGGCGGGGGCGGCGGCGAGCATCGGCGCCGACGGCACGGTGTATGCCGACGGGCGCCCCGTGGGACGCCTCCTGCTCACCGCGTTCGCCCGCCCCGCCCTCCTCTCCGCCCAGGGGGACGGCCTCTTCCAGGCCCCGGCGGGCGCGGGGGCGCGACCGTTCGCGCCGGGCACGGCCGTCGTGCCCGGCGCCCTGGAGGGTTCGAACGTCAACGAATCGCTCCTCACCAGCCAGCTCGTGCAGGTGCAGGCCGCCTTCCAGGCCGACCAGGAGAGCGTGCGCACCGACACCGCCACCTTCGGCCAACTCCTCCAGAACCTCGGGAAGTGACGGACATGGCGGCAGGACCCCAGGCGGTGGGACCCGGCGGCGCGGGGCCGGGAGGGACGGCGCCCGCGCTGCCTCCGACCCTCCCCGGCGGGCGCTACCCCCTCTTCCCCTCCCTCCTCTCCCCGCCGGCGCCGCCGGCCGCGGTGGGGAGCGGTCCGGGGGCGACCGGGGCGGCCCCCCTCGGCGCCGCCCCCCAGCCCCCCTCCGACCTGGCGGCCCTCATCGACCGGGCGGCGCTCGCCCACGGCCTACCTCCCCGCCTGCTGGCGGCCTTGGTGCAGGAGGAGTCCGGCTTCGACCCCAACGCCCGTTCCCGCGCCGGGGCCATGGGACTGACGCAGCTCATGCCGGCCACGGCCGCCGCCCTCGGGGTGAGCGACCCTTGGAACCCGGCCGAGAACCTCGACGCCGGCGCCGCCTATCTGGCGGGCCTCATCGATCGGTACGGCGGCAACGTGCCGCTCGCCTTGGCGGCGTACAACGCCGGCCCCGGGGCGGTGGCCGAGTGGGGCGGCATCCCGCCCTACCCCGAGACCCAGCGCTACGTGCGAAACGTGCTCGCCCTGGCGGGGATGGCCCAGACCTGAGGGCGGGGCGGGCCGGCGACCCAGGCCGGCCCACCGGATAGGGAGGAGGAGAGACGATGCTGCGTTCCCTGTCGACGGCCGTGAGCGGCCTGGACACCGAGCAGACGGCCATGGACATCACGGGCAACAACATCGCCAACGCCAGCACCACGGGCTTCAAGTCGACCGACGTGCAGTTCGGGTCGCTCCTGAGCCAGGTGATCACGGACGGAACCGTGCCCAACGCCTCCGCCGCCGCGGGCGGCAGCAACCCGCAGGCCGTCGGGTTGGGCGTGGGCATCGCGGGCATGAACCAGCAGATGGGCCAGGGGAGCATCGAGGAGACGGGCGTGCCCACCGACCTCGCCCTGCAGGGCAACGGCTTCTTCCTCCTCAGCTCGGGTCAGGGCGACTTCTTGTCCCGGGCGGGGGACATGCAGCTGGACGCCGACGGCCATCTGGTGGAGGGGGCGACGGGCTGGACGGTGCAGGGCTGGTCGGCGCTCACGAACCCGCCGACCAACCCGCCGAGCCTCAACAACTGGACCACCCCCACCCCGACGCTGGTGAACACCACCACCGGGTTCGGCAACATCACCATCCCCAGCCAGATCCAGGGCAACGGCAACCAGGGGACGACCGCCGGCACCACCTACAGCCTGCAGAGCTTCGCCATCAACG
Source organism: Bacillota bacterium (assembly GCA_023512375.1). Classification (GTDB taxonomy): domain Bacteria; phylum Bacillota; class Sulfobacillia; order JAJZYS01; family JAILZS01; genus JAILZS01. The sequence continues at coordinate 59,320 of JAILZS010000001.1, forward strand.
CCGACGGCACGGTGACGGGGGTGTACGCCGCCACGACCGCGGGCACGACGACCACGGTGAGCGTCACCCTGGGCCAGATCGCGGTCGCCGCCGTGCCCAACCCGGGCGGCCTCATCCCGGCAGGCAACACGGCCTACACCGTCGGTCCCAACGCGGGCGCGCCCTACTACAGCGTGCCGGGCGACAACGGCGTGGCCCGCATCACGGCCGGGGCGCTGGAGATGTCCAACGTCAACCTGGCCCAGGAGATGAGCAACCTCGTCACCTTCGAGGCCGGCTACCAGGCGGACGCGAAGGTGATCTCCACCGCCCAGCAGCTCATCCAGGCGCTGCTGGCCATGAAGCAGTGATGGCGGCCCAGGGCGTGGACGGCCTTCTGGCCCAGGCGCTCGCGGTCACCGACCTGCGCACGCGCGTGCTCGCGAACGACGTGGCCAACGCCAACACCCCGGGCTTCCAGGCCCAAGACGCGACGTTCGCCGCCGTCCTGCGGGCGCAGATGGGCCTGGGGCCGGGGCCCGACCCCCTCCAAGGGGTGGTGTTCGCCTCGCCCGGGCTCATGACGCCCAACGGCAACGGCGTCGACCTGGAGGCCACCATGGTGGCCCTGCAGCAGACGGTGACGGCCAGCCAGGGCATCGGCCAGACCCTGGCCGACCACTTCCAGACGCAGCAGAACGTCATCACCACCCTCGAGGGTGCCTAGCCGGCGGGGGTAGGGAAGGAGGGGGCGCATGGGCGTACCCGGGGTGGGCGCGCTGGGGTCGGCGCTGACGGCCGTCTCCGGCGCGCCGGCGGCGGGCGGGGGCGCGGGGGGCGCCGGCTTCGGCCAGGCGCTGGCCGGCGAGCTGACCCGCCTGGCGCAGGAGACGAGCACCGCCAACAGCCTGGCCACCCAGTTCGCCACCGGCGGAGGGGCCAACCTGGCCGCGGTCATGGTGGCCACAGCCCAGGCGGACCTGGCGGTGGAGGGCGTCTCCACCGTGCTGGCCAAGGCGCTGTCGGCCTACCAGACGGTCATGCAGATGTCGGTCTAGGGACACGGACGCGTACGGCCGCGCGGTGCGGCGCGGCGGGTCGGGGGTGAGGGGCGGTGGCGGACACGTCGCTGGTGCTGACCGGGCGCCAGAAGGCGGCCGTCCTCCTGCTCGGCCTGGGGCCCGAGCTCGCGGCCCAGGTGCTCAAGCACATGAGCGACGCGGAGATCGAGGAGCTGACGCTGGCCGTGGCCAGCCCGCCCCCCATCGACCGCGAGGGCCGGGACGCGGTGTTCCGGGAGTTCGCCCAACTGCTCGAGGCCCACACGTACGTGGCCTCCGGCGGGCTGCACTACGCCCAAGACGTGCTCGAGCGCGCCCTGGGCACCAGCCGGGCGCTGGAGATCATCCACCGCCTCACGAGCGCCATCCAGGGTCGGCCCTTCGAGGTGGCCCGGCGCGCCGACCCTCTGCAGCTGCTCACCTTCCTGCAGGGCGAGCACCCCCAGACGATCGCTCTCGTCCTCAGCTACATCGCCCCCGACCAGGCGTCGCAGGTGCTCAAGGCGCTGCCGCCCGACGTCCAGGCCAACGTGGCCCAGCGCATCGCCCGCATGGACCGGACCTCGCCCGACGTGGTGCGCGAGGTGGAGCGGGTGCTCGAGACCAAGATCGCCTCCCTCATGACGGCGGACTTCTCCACCCCCGGGGGGATCGACGTGGTGGTGAACCTCCTCAACCGGGTCGACAGAGGCACGGAAAAGGCCATCATGGGCCACCTCGAGCAGAACTCGCCCGACCTGGCGGAGGAGATCAAGCGGCGCATGTTCCTGTTCGAGGACATCGCCCGCCTCGACGACCGCTTCGTCCAGCGTATCCTGCGCGACGTCGACAACCACGACATGACGTTGGCGCTCAAGGGTGCGAGCGACGCCATCCAGCAGAAGTTCCTGAGCAACGTCTCCAGCCGCGTGGCCGAGCAGGTGCGCGAGGACCTGCAGTACCTGGGTCCCGTGCGCCTGCGCGACGTGGAGGAGGCGCAGCGCCGCATCGTGGCCGTCGTGCGCCAGCTGGAGGAGGCGGGGGAGATCATCATCGCCCGCGGGGGTGAGGACGATGTCGTGGTCTAGCGCGCGCGCCCGCGACGGGTGGGGCGGCCGGCTGGTGAAGGCGCGGGCGGTGGTCGTCCTGCCGGAGGCGGAGGGCGTCCCGCTCGCTCCGCCCGAACCGCCGCCCGCGCCCGGCGGGGCGGAGGAGGCGGCGGAGGCCGCCCGCGCCCTCCTGGCCGAGGCGCAGGCGGCGCGGGCGCGGGCCGAGGAGGAGGGCCGCCGGGAGGGCTACCGCGCAGGGGAACGCGAGGGGTACGCGGACGGCCTGAGGCGCGCGAGCGAGGAGGGGCGGGCGGTGATCGCGGAGGCGCAGGCGGAGGCGCGGGAGATCCGCGAGGGCGCGGCACGCGAGCTCGGACGCCTGGCGTGCGAGATCGCCAGCCACCTCATGGGGGTGGCGGTGCGCTTCGACCCCGACCTGGTGGAGGAGCGGGTGATCCACATCCTGGCCGACAGCCAGCCCCTGGGGGTGGTGGAGGTGGCGGTGCACCCGCATGACCTGAGGGCGGCGCGGGCGGCCAAGCACCGGTGGGCGACGGAGATGGCGGGCGAGCTGGAGGTGTCCGTGGTGCCCGACCCCGACCTGGCCCCCGGGGCCTGCCGAGTGCGCACGCGGGGCGGGGACGTGGAGTGGGATTGGCCCCAGCGCCTGGCCGACATCGACCAGGCCATGCAGGAGGTGGCGCGCCGCCATGGCCTTGACGGTTGAGGAGAGCTTGGCGCGCCGGGCGGGCCTGCGCCGGCGGTCGATCCTGGCCGCCATGGCCGAGCGCGCCCGCGCCGTGCCGCCCAAGCGGGCGGTGGGGCGGGTGACACGCCTGACGGGGCTCATGATCGAGTCCGTCGGGCCGCGCGCCAAGGTGGGCGACCGGGCGGACGTGTGGACGCCCGAGGGGCCCATGCCGGCCGAGGTGGTGGGCTTCCGCGACGGGCGCGTGCTCCTCATGCCCCTGGGGGACGGGCGCCAGATCGGCCCCGGGGCGAGGGTGGTGGCGCACGACCGCCCGTTCGGGGTGCGCGTCGGCCCCGCTCTCCTGGGCCGGGTGCTGGACGGGCTGGGCCGACCCATGGACGGCGGACCCCCCCTTGCCGGGGAGTGGCGGGAGGTGGAGCGGCGCCCCCCCTCCCCCCTGGAGCGGCCGCGCATCGACCGCCCCCTGGGGACGGGGGTGCGGGCCGTGGACGCCCTGTGCACGGTGGGACGGGGACAGCGCGTGGGCATCTTCGCGGGCAGCGGCGTAGGCAAGTCGACGCTCCTCGGCATGCTGGCGAGGGGCACGCAGGCGGACGTGACGGTCATCGCCCTGGTGGGGGAGCGGGGTCGGGAGGTGCGCCAGTTCGTCGACCAGACGCTGGGGGCCGAGGCGCTCGCCCGTTCCGTGGTCGTGGCGGCCACCTCGGACACGCCGGCGCGCGTGCGCATCCGCGCCGCCCACGTGGCCACGACGGTGGCGGAGCACTTCCGCGACCAGGGGATGGACGTGCTCTTCATCATGGACTCCGTCACGCGCTACGCCATGGCGCTGCGGGAGGTGGGCCTGGCCGTGGGCGAACCCCCCACCACCCGCGGCTACACCCCGTCGGTGTTCGCCGAGCTGCCGCGCCTCATGGAGCGGGCGGGGCGGGCGGCGCACGGCTCCATCACCGCCTTCTACACGGTGCTCGTGGACGGCGACGACATGAGCGAGCCGATCGCCGACGCCGTGCGCTCCATCCTGGACGGGCACCTGGTGCTGTCGCGCGCCCTGGCGGAGCGCGGCCACTACCCGCCCCTGGACCCCCGCCAGAGCCTCAGCCGGCTCATGCCGGAGGTGGCGGGTTCGGACCACCTGGGGCACGCGGCCGAGGTGCGCCGCATGTGGTCGCTGTACGAGGAGTCGGCGGACCTCATCCGCATCGGCGCCTACGCCCCCGGCACCAGCCCCGAGCTGGACCGGGCGGTGGCGGCGCGGCCCCAGATCGAGGCCTTCCTGCGCCAAGGGGTGGGCGAGAGCGCCCCCTACGAGGAGACCCTCCGGCGCCTGGCCGACCTGGTCGGGGGGTGGGGCGCGTGACGGAGGAGAGGCTGGGGCGCCTCGTGCGCCTGCGCCGGGCCGCCACGCGGGAGCGGGCGCTGGCGGTGGCGCGGGAGGAGCGGCGCCTGGGGGCGGAGCGGCGGGCGTGGACGGCGGCGGGCGCCGCCCAGGCCCGCCTGCGCGCCGCCATGGCGGAGGTGGCGGACGGCGGCCCGGTGGACGGCGCCACCCTCGCCGACCGCCACCGCCGGGCCGAGAGCGGGGTGCGGGCGGCGGTACGCCAGCTGCGCCGGGTCATGGAGGCGGAGCGGCTGGTGGAGGAGGCGCGGCGCGCGGTGCGGGCGGCGCGCGTGGAGGAGGCGCGCCTGGAGGCGCTTCTTGCCCAGGCCGTGCAGCGCCGGCGCGAATCCGAGGCACGGTCCGAGGCGCGTGAGCACGACGAGCTGGCGGTGGCCCGCCGGCGCCACCGCCCGGTCCCTTGGCCGGCACCGGCCGAGGCGGAGAGGGGAGGCGAGGGAAGGTGACGACAGCGATCGCGGCGGCGGGGGCGGCCGTCTCCGGAAGCGGGGCGGCGGCGAGGAGCGCGGGCGCGGGGAACGGACTGAAGGCGGCGGCACCGGCGTTCGCCCTGCTCCTGCAGGACCGGATGGCCGCCCGGCCCCAGGAGCAGCCCGAGGCGGCCGTACCCCCGCGTACGGCCGCGGCCGCCGATGCGCCACGGTCCGCGCGCGAACCGGCACAGACCGCGGGCGGGCGGCCGACGCCGACCCGGATCCGCCGGCGCGGACGCCTGTTGCGGCGCCATGCGGTGGGCGGAGGTCCTTCGGCACCCGCGCCCCCGCCCCTGGCCGTGCCCGCGCTGGCGGGTGGGGTGCCGCCGGCGGCGCACCTCCGCCCGCCGGCGGGCGTCAGCGCCGGAGAGGGGCGGCAGGCGCCTCACCTCCGCCCGACGGCCGGCGTCAGGGCCGGAGAGGGGCGGCAGGCGCCGCACCTGCCGCCGGTGCGGCAGGGCGCGGCGGCGGGCGCCAACCTGCGGCAAGAGCCGGCCGCGCCGGCTCCCCGGGCGCACCGCGTCGCCTCCGACACGCCCCTGCCGGAGCGGACGGCTGTCCGCCGCGCCCTGGGGCAGCCTCGCCCTGCGCCGGCGGCGGGAGCCTTGGACGCGGTGCAGGGGGCGGCGGCCAGGGGAGGCGGGCACGGGCCCGCGCCCGAGGTCGCGCCTGGGGTGCGGCAGCCGACCTTGACGACAAGGCCGGCGTATGGGGATGCGGCCGCACCGCCTGCGACGTCGGCGGCATCGTCTCAGCCGCCGGCGGCCGAGGAACCCCGGCGGGTGGCCGGGCCTGCCGGGATGGGCTCCGCTCCCGGCGTCGGCGCGCCGTCCCCGCTGCCCCTCCGGGGGACGGGCGGCGCGGCTGTGCTGCAGGCCCGGGCCGGGCGTCCAGCCGACCCCGCCGGGGGTGCCGCAGGCGAGGGACAGGGTGGCGCGAAGCCCGGGGTGTCGCCCGGTGCGGACGCCGTCCCGGCCGCGGCAGCGGCTCCGGGCGCGGCGCACCAGGTCGCGACGGCGCGGGCCCACGCCCCCGCCCATCCCGACCCCCGCGCGCCGCGGCAGGCGAGGGAGGGGGAACGGGCGCCGGCCGCCGCCGCGTGGGCGTCGCGGCCGGGTCCCCAGGGCGGCTTCGCGACGGTGCCGACGCGCGCCGCGGCGGCGGCCGCCCCGTCTCTCCCGCCCGCCCCGCCCCCGTCGGCGGCGCCGGCGCGGGTGGAGCTCCACCTGCCGGCCGCCGACGGCGGCGTGCGGGCGACGCTCGTCGCCCGGGGCGGGCGGGTGGAGGCCCGCCTGGAGGCGGGGGCGCCCACGGCCGCGCGCCTGGCCGGGGCGGTGCACGAGCTCGTGGGGGCGCTCTCCCAGCGCGGCGTCGACCTGACGGCGCAGGTCGTGGCCCGGCCCCAGGCGACGGTGACGCCGGACGGGGGACGGGGCGGCCAGGCGGGCGGCGGCGGGGATGGCCGGGAGCAGCGGCGGCGCGATGAGGGGCGGCCGGGCGCCTTCACCCTCGATACCCGGGTCTAGGAGGTGCTGGCGATGAGCGTGGGCGGTTCCCAGGTGGTGGGCATGTTCGGCGCCCTGCCGACGGCCGGCTCGCAGGCCGGCGGCGCGGGGGGCCTGTCGCAGTCGAACTTCCTCAACCTGCTCGTGGCGGAGCTTCAGAACCAGGATCCGCTCAACCCGCTGTCGTCCGACAGCTTCATCCAGCAGCTGGCCACCCTGACCGACGTCTCCGCCGTAGGCCAGATGACCCAGGCGATGACGGACCTGCTCGACCTGTCAGCCGCCGCCAGCGCCGTGCGCCTCATCGGGCAGAACGTGACGGTGGCGGCGGCGGGCGGGTCGACGGTGCAGGGGACGGTGTCGGGCGTCCAGGCGGGGGCGGGCGGACCCGAGGTGGTGGTGGCGGGCACCGCCTATCCGCTGTCCAGCGTGGTGGCGGTCGGCAGCGTGCCCGGCGCGGGGACGTCGCCATGATGGCGCTCACCCGACTTGACGGCGCCACCTTCTACGTGAACCCGCACCTGGTGGAGACGGTCGAGGCCACGCCGGACACCGTGATCATGCTCGTGAACGGCCACCGCTACGTGGTGCGGGAGGCGGTGGACCAGGTGATCCGGGCGTGGCGCGAGGCGGAGGCGAAGTCGGGCGGCCGGGCGGCGGTGCTCTACCCGGCCGCGAGGGGGGACGACGATGGCCAAGCTGGCCGAGGATGAGCGCGCCGCCCTCATGGCGGCCTTGCGCTCCACCGGCGCCGCGCCGGCCGCGCCGGCGCCGTCGGTGCCGCAGTCGCAGGCGGTGCATGCGGCGCCGCCGGCGCCCCAGGGCGAGCCGGAGCCGTACGACTTTCGGCGCAGCACCCGCTTCTCCAACGAGCAGCTGCGCAGCCTCCTGCGCATGCACGAGCACATGGCCACGCTCTTGCGCACCTATCTGGCCGCCTACCTGCGTGTGCCCGTGTCCGTCTCGCCGGCGGACGTGACCGCCACCACGTACGAGGAGTACATGGAGTCGCTCAGCCCCACCACCCTGGTGGCGGTGATCGACCTGCCGCCCTTGCGCGGGCGCGCCTTGCTCACGATGGAGCATGGGCTGTTCATGGCCATCGTCGACCGCCTGCTCGGGGGGCCGGGCCTCAAGGAGGCGGTCCGCCCCCCGACCGAGATCGAGGTGCGGGTGCTCCGCCGCGCCTACCCGATCTTCCTCGAGGCCTTCCAGCAGGCGTACACGCCGCTCGCGCCGCTGAGGCCAGCGCTCGACTCGATCGAGACCAACTCCCAGTTCCTGCGCCTGGTCTCCCCGTCGGAGGCGGTGGTGGCGGCGAGCGTGACCTTGGGGGTCGGCCCGCTGGAGGGCAGGGTGGGCTACTGCCTGCCCTACCCCCTGCTGGAGCCGGTGCTGCCGCGCCTGTCGGTGCGCAACCTGGCGAGCGGCGGAGGCGACCTGAGGCCCGACCCGGAGGCGGAGGCGTACCTGCGGCGCCACATCGGTCAGGCGCATGTGCCGGTGGTGGCCGAGTTCGGCCGCATCCGGCTCACCATGCGCGCCCTGCGCGACCTGGAGGTGGGGGATGTGATCGCCCTCGACCACGGCGTGGGGGACCTGGTGACGGTGAAGGTGGCCGGGGTGCCCAAGTTCCTCGGGCGGCCCGGGGTGCGCAACCGGCGCCTGGCGGTGCGGGTGGAAGAGGTGCTGGAGGGCGACATCGACATCGGGCCGGAGACGGCGCAGGGAGGCTAGGGCGTGAGCGCGATGGGCGGTCACGAGCGGTTGACGGCGCTCGGCCCCGTGCTCGGGGCGGCGGTGGCGGTCCGCCTGGGGGCGGTGGTCGGGCGGCCGATGGAGGTGCAGGTGGCGGACGCCGGCGCCCCCCTCCCCGCGGGCCCGGGCGATCTCGAGGCGGCCGTGGCCTGGACGCTCGGGAGCGAGGAGGGCCACCGGGGCAGCGTCGCCGTTGCGGAGGAGGACGTGCGCGTCCTGGCCGGCCTGGAAGGGGAGGGCGAGGGCGCGGGAGGTGCGGCGCCCGAGTACGCCCGCCGCCTCGCCCAGGCGGTGGTGGCTGGGCTGGCGGAGGCGGCCACCACCCTGGTGGGCGACCCCGTGCACGCCCAGGTGGTGGAGGAGGCGGTGGGCGGCGAAGGGCCGCCCGGGGTGGGGGTGCTCCTTCAGGCGCGGGTGCGCGACGTGTTCGAGGCCCACGTGCGCGTCGTCCTCCCCCGCCCGTTGGCCGACGCCCTGGTGGCGGCGGCGCCGCCCGGGCCGGTGGCCGTCCGCCCCGCCCGCTTCCCCGCCTTCGGCCCCGACCAGGCGGCGGGGGAGAGCGCGGGCATGGAGCGGGTGCTCGACGTCCCCCTGACGCTCACGGTGGAGCTGGGCAGGACCACGAAGCGGGTGAAGGAGCTCCTGCAGATCGTGCCCGGGAGCGTGCTCGAGCTCGACCGGCTGGCGGGCGAACCGCTGGACATCTACGCCAACCAGGAGTGGGTGGCGCGCGGCGAGGTGGTGGTGGTGGACGAGACGTTCGCCATCCGCGTCACGCAGGTGGGCTCCGGCAGCCCCCTGGGGTCGGAGGCGGGGGAGGGGGGCGGCGCATGGGGGCCACGGTGATCTCCATGTTCCAGCACGGTGCCCACGCTGCGGCCCAGGGTCCGGCCGTTCCCGCCTCCGCCTCCTGGGCGGCGGCGGCCGTCCTGGCCGCGGCCGCGCTCTTGGCGCTGGGCCTGCGCCGGGCGGGGGGCGCAAGGGCCGGGGCCGTCCCTTGGCGGCCGGCCGGTGCCGGCCCTGGGATGCGCGTCCTCTCCCGCCTCGCCCTCGGCCCCGGCCGCTACCTGTGCGTGGTGGAGGTGGGGGACCGGGCCTTCCTGGTCGCGGTGGGGGGAGAGGTGCGCCTGATGGCCGAGGTGGAGGCGCGCCTTCCGCGCAGCCGGCGGCGGCGCCGGGCCATGGCCCAGGACCTCCTGGCCGAGGGTGCGGCGGCGCTCGCAGCGGCGGGGGAGGGCGCGGCGGGCGGCCGGGAGCCGGCCGAGGCGCCGCCGTCCGCGGTGGCCGTGGCCCTCGACCGCCACGCCGCCGCCCACGTCCCGAAGGCGTCGTCGCCTCGGGAGGGGCCCGACGAGGCGGAGGCGGCGCAATTCTTCTCCCGCCTTCTCGACGCCTCCCTGCGCCGCATGGAGGCGGCCGACCGGCGCCTCATGGGGCAGGCGGGCGAAGGCACGGCGGAGGGAGGAGAGGGGGCGTGAGGGGGCGGTGGCGCCTTGCCCTGGCGGGGACGGCGGCGGGGGTGGCGCTGGCGGCGGCGCCGGCGGCTGCGGCGACCGCGCCGGGCCCGGCGGTGGCAAGCGCCGCCGCCCAGGCCCTCTCCCCCCGCACGCTCCAGACCCTCCTGGCCAGCCCGGAGATCGCCCTCATGGCCATCGTGGCCGGCGTGGTGCTCCTGCCCGGGATGCTCCTCCTCATGACGTCGTTCACCCGCATCGTCGTCGTCCTCTCCCTCGCCCGCACGGCTGTGGGCACGGCGCAGACGCCGCCCAACCAGGTGATCGTCGCCCTCGCCCTCGTCCTCACCCTCTTCACGATGGCCCCCACCCTGGCGGCGGTGAACCGGGTGGCGATCGCCCCCTACCTCGCCGGCCACATCGACATCGCCCACGCCCTGGCGGCGGCCGAGGGGCCGGTGAAGGCGTTCATGGCTGCGGGCACCCGCCAGCAAGACCTCCTCACGCTCTTGCGGGCGACGGGCCAACCGCGCCCGGCCACCCTGGCCCAGGTGCCGCTCCTTACGCTCATCCCGGCGTTCGCCATCAGCCAGCTCACGCTCGCCTTCCAGATGGGGTTCCTCCTCTTCCTGCCTTTCCTCCTCATCGACTTCCTGGTAGCCAGCGTGCTCATGTCCCTCGGCATGATGATGCTCCCGCCCACGGTGGTGTCGCTGCCGTTCAAGCTCCTCCTGTTCGTGCTCGTGAACGGGTGGGGGCTCATCGTCGGCAGCCTGGTGGCGACGGCGCGCTAGCGGACGGGGCGACGACGACGGCGGCAAGGGGGCGGTGGCGACGACGCCGGAACAGGCGGTGGCGGTGGGTCAGAGCGCCCTGTTCACGGCCCTCATGGTAGGGGCCCCGGTCTTGGCCGCCGCCCTGGGGGTGGGGCTGGTGATCGGCCTCCTCCAAGCGGTGACCCAGGTGCAGGACACGGCGCTCTCGTTCCTCCCCAAGCTCCTGGCCGTGGCCGCGGCCCTCGTCCTGCTCGGGCCGTGGATGCTGCGGGAGCTCATGAACTTCACCGTCGCCGCATGGCAGACGGGCGGTATGGGGGGCCTGCCGTGAGCGCGGCGCAGTGGATGGCGCTTGTCGCCGCGGCCGGGGCGGTCCTAGCCCGGGTGGCGCCGCTTGTGGCGGTCTCGCCCTTCGGCGCCCTGGTGCGCCTGCCCAGCCTGGCCCAGGCCGCGCTGGCGGCGGCGGTGACGGCGTGGGTGCTGTTCGTCACGCCCGGCGCGGCCTTCGCCCACGCCGGCCCCCTGACGTGGGGGGACGTGCTCGCCGCCGCTCTGGGCAACGCCCTGGTGGGCTTCGCCTTCGCCCTCGCCGCGCGCTTCCTGTACGCGGCCTTCGAGGTGGCGGGGGGGTACCTGGACCTCGTGTTCGGCTTCTCCATCAGCGCCACCCTCGCCCCCGCCGGCGCGGACACCACGCTGGTGCAGGAGTTCACCATGCTCCTGGGGACGTTCGTCTTCCTCAGCCTAGGCGGGCTGACGGACATGGTGGGCGCGGTGGCCGCCTCCTTCCGGCCCCTGCCCGCCTTCGCCCCCCTGTCGCCGGGGCCGGGCGCCCTTTCCCTCCTCCTGCGCGCCTTCACCACCGCGGTGGACGTGGGCACCGCCGTGGCCGCCCCCCTCATGCTGGCCATGCTCCTCGTCAACCTCCTGGTGGGGGCGCTTTCACGCCTCATCCCCCAGATCAACCTTCTGGCCTTCGACTTCCCGCTCCTCATGATCCTGGGCCTGGTCCTGTTCGCCCTCTCCCTGCCGGTCTGGCTGGGGGTGGCGGACAACCTTCTGAGCGACCTCGGCAGCGCGGTCTCCGCCCTGGTGGGCGCGGCCTAGCGCGGGCGAAGGGAGGTAGGGCGCCATGGCGATGGCCGACCCCGATCGGGAGCGGCGAACGCTTCCGGCCACGCCGCGCCGGCGGGAGGAGATGCGCCGGCGGGGGCTGGTGCCGCGCTCGCCCGACGTCGCCCCCGCGTTGGGGGTGGCGGGGCTGCTCGTCGCCGTCCTCTCCCTTGCCCCCGCCGCCCCCGGTCTGGCGCGGACGGTGGCGAGGGCGCTGATGGCGGCCGGCGACCCCCGCCCCCTCACGCCCGAAGGGGCGGTGGCGGACATGATGGCCCTCGGCGCTGCCGGCGCCCGCGCCGCCCTCCCCGTCCTCGCGCTAGCCTGGGCGCTGGTGGCGGCCGGCCTGGTGGCGGTGCAGGGGGTGACGTTCGTCTTTCCGAGCGGCGGCCTCGCCCGCCTCAACCCCATGCAGGGCCTGACCCGCATCGCCTCGCGCCAGGCGTTGGGCGGGCTGGGCCTCGCCCTGCTCAAGCTGGCGGGGGCGGCGGTGGCGGGGGCGGCGGTGCTGGCCGGGCCGCTGGTCGCGTGGGCGCACCACCCCTTGGCCGACCCGGTGGCCAGCCTGGACGCGTTCCGGGGCACGCTCACCGCCCTGGCCGCCTCCCTGGCCGGGGTGGGCGCCGTGGTGGGCGCGGCGGGCGCGCTCCAGGCCCGGCGCCGGTACGAGGCCGACCTGAGGATGACGCCGGAGGAGCTCCGGGAGGAGATGCGGCGCAACGAGGGCGACCCGCAGGTGCGGCGCCGCCGCCTCGGCCAGCACCGGCGGCTCGTGCGCCAGCGCCTGGTGGAGGCGGTGCGGTCCGCAGACGTGGTGGTGGTCAACCCCACGCACGTGGCGGTGGCGCTCCTCTACCAGCCGGGGCGCATGCCCGCGCCCGAGGTGACCGCCAAGGGGGCGGAGCGGGTGGCCGAGCGCATGCGGGAGGTGGCGCGCCGGGCGGGGGTGCCCGTGGTGGTCAACCGCCCCCTGGCCCGCGCCCTGTGGCGGGACGTGGAGGTGGGCGGGCGCGTGCCGCCGGCCCTGTTCGTGGCCGTGGCCGAGGTGCTGGCCTTCGTCTACCGCCAGCGCGGCTACGTCCCGGGGGCGGGGGGTGAGCGGCGGTGATGCGGCGCCTGGCCGGCATGAGCACGATCCTGTTCGTCATCGTCATCGTCCTCATGCTGGTCGTCTCGCTCCCCACGTGGCTTCTCTCCGTCCTCATCCTGGCCAACCTGTCGCTCTCCCTGGTGGTGACGGCGGTGGCCATGGGCACCCCTCGCCCCCTGGACTTCTCCTCGTTCCCTTCCCTGCTCTTGCTCACCACTCTCTTCCGCCTGGCGCTGAGCGTCTCCACCGCCCGCCTCATCCTCTTGCAGGCCAACGCCGGCTCGGTGGTGCAGGCCTTCGGCCAGTTCGTGGTGGGCGGCAACCCGGCGGTGGGGTTCATCCTCTTCCTGCTCCTGTTCATCGTCCAGTTCATGGTCATCACCCGCGGGGCGGAGCGCGTGTCGGAGGTGGCCGCCCGCTTCACCCTGGACGCCATGCCCGGCAAGCAGATGGCCATCGACGCCGACCTGCACGCCGGTGTCCTGACCGAGGCGCAGGCGCGCGAGCGGCGGCGGGAGATCGCCCTGGAGGCGGACTTCTACGGCGCCATGGACGGCAGCGCCAAGTTCGTGCGCGGCGACGCCATGGCCACCCTGGTCATCCTCCTGGTGAACGTGGCGGGCGGGCTCCTCATCGGCATGGTGGAGCGCGGCCTGAGCTTCTCCCAGGCCTTCGACACGTACACCCTCCTGAGCGTGGGCGACGCCATCGCCGCCCAGCTGCCGGCCATCCTCCTGTCGGTGGCCACGGGCATCATCGTCACCCGTTCGGGGGCGAGCGGCCAGGAGATGGCCGCCGCCCTGGGCGGGCAGCTGTTCGGCCGCTCCCAGCCCCTGTACGTGGTGGCCGCCCTGATCGCCGCCCTGGGGGTGGTCACGCCCGTCGGCCTCGTGCCCGCTCTGGCCCTCGCCGCCGGCCTGGTCTGGATCGCCAGCCGCATCGCCGCCATGGAGCGGGTGGCGCCGGCGGGGGCGGCGGCGGGGGCCGGGGGGGTGGCGGGGGCACCGGCGCCGCCCCCCGCGGAGCCCGCGGCCGTGCTGCCCGACCCGGTGGCGTTGGAGTTCGGCTACGGCCTCTTGGGCCTGGCCGACCCGGAGCGGGGCGGCGACCTCCTGGCGCGGGTGACGGCGGTGCGGCGGGCGTTGGCGGAGGAGCTGGGGTTCGTGGTGCCGCCGGTGCGGGTGCGCGACAACGTGCAGCTTCCGCCCCAGGCCTACGTCGTGCGCCTGCGCGGGGTGGAGGTGGCGCGGGGCGAGGTGATCGCCGACCGCCTCCTGGCCATGTCGGTGTCCGAGGCGGCGGTGCCCGGCATCCCGACGCGCGACCCGGTGTTCGGCCTGCCCGCCCTATGGATCACCCCGGCCCAGCGGGAGGCGGCCCTGGCGGTGCGGGCGACGGTGGTGGAGCCGTCGGCGGTGATCGCCACCCATGTGTCGGAGGTGTTGCGCCGGCGGGCGCACGAACTCCTACGGCGCGAGGACGCCCGCGCCTTTCTCGACCGCGTGCGGCAGGAGGACCCGGCGGTGGTGGAGGAGCTCTCCCCCCAGGTCCTGCCTCCCGGCGTCCTGCACCGCGTGCTGGCCAACCTCCTGCGCGAGGGCGTGCCGATCGCGGACGGGGTGACGATCTGCGAGGCCTTGGCCGACGGCGCGGCGCAGACGAAGGACCCCGACGCCCTCACGGAGGTGGTGCGCCGCGCCCTGGGGCGGTCGATCACGCGCGCCGCGGCGGGGGGCGGGCGGCTGGCGGTGGTGACGCTGGACGCCGCCCTGGAGCAGGACCTCTTGGCACGCGTGCAGCGCACCACCGACGGCGGCGGTGGCCTGGAGCTCGATCCGGCGGCGCGCGACCAGGTGGTGGGGCGGCTCGCGGCCGCCCTGGAACCCGCCCTCTCCCAAGGCCGGCGGGCGGCCGTAGTGACCACGCCCCTCTTGCGCCCCCACCTGCGGCGGGCGCTGGAGCGCGCCCTGCCGGACGTGCCCGTGTTGTCGTACGGTGAACTCGACCCGGAGGCGCAAGTCGAGCCCATGGGGATGGTGACCAGCGCGTGAAGGTGGAACGCATCTGGGCCCCGACCCTGCCCCAGGCCCTGGCGCAGGTCAAGCGCCGGTTGGGGCCGGAGGCGGTGATCCTCTCCCACGGCCCGGCGCGGCCGCCCATCTGGCGCTTCTGGCAGTCCTGGGTGGAGGTGGTGGCGGCCGACGCCATGCCGCCGTCGCCCGCCCCCCCCGAGCCCGCTGCGCCGCCCCAGGAGCTCCTGGCGGCCATCTCCGACCTGCGCCAGGAGGTGGCGCGGCTGGGGCGGCCCGACTCTCTCGTGCCTCAGCCCTGGGTGCACGGCATGGCGCGCCTGGCCCGGCGCGGCGTGGGGCCCACGCTGGCGGCACGCCTGTTGGAGGCGGCGCGCCGGGCGGTGGGCGACGTGCCGGTGGAGGAGGCGGCGGCGGACGAGGCGCTGCGCACGGCGCTCGCCGCCTGGCTGGCGGAGAGGTGCGACCCCGACCCGCGCGCGCCGCGTACGGTGGTCCTCGTGGGGCCGACGGGAGCGGGCAAGACGACGACCTTGGCCAAGCTTGCGGCGCGGGCGGTGCTCGAACGCGGGGAGCGGGTGGGGGTGATCACGGCCGACACGTACCGGATCGCGGCCATCGACCAGCTGCGCACGTACGCCGACATCCTGGGGGTGCCCGTGAAGGTGGCCTTGTCGGCCGAGGACCTGGCGGCGGCGGCGGAGGCGTTTGCCGACATGGACCGGGTGTTCGTCGACACGCCGGGGCGCAATTTCAAGGTGCCGCTGGCCGTGGCCGAGCTGGGGGCGCTGGTGCGGGCGGTGCGGCCGGACGCTGTCGACCTCCTGGTGCCGGCCAACCTGGCGCCGCCGGCGGCCGAGGAGCTGGCCCGCACCTTCGCCGCCGCCGGCTTCACCACCCGCTTCGTCCTCACGAAGTGGGACGAGGCCCCGTCGCCGGCCGGCACCTTCGGCGCCCTGGCCTTGCTCGACAAGCCGCTGGCGTACGTGACGACGGGGCAGGCGGTGCCCGACGACCTCGCCTACCCCGGGCCGGACAGCCTGGCCCGGGCGGTGTGGGAAGGGGGCGACCTGACGTGAGCGGCGACCAGGCGGAAGGGCTGCGCCGCCGGGTGCGGGAGAGCCGGCCCCAGCGCCTGGGCCTGTGGGCGGGGGCGGGCGTGGACCCCGAGGCGCTGGCGCGCGCCCTGACGGAGGCGCTGCGGGCGGTGGGGGGCGAGGGCGTGGTGGTGGCGCCCGTCGCCCCCGCCCAGGGGGCGGCGGCGGCGGTGGTGGCCACCCGCCCCGACCCGGAGTCGCTTGCGGTGGCCTACACCGCCCTGGGGAGCGAGGGCCGCGTAGGGCCGGTGGGCCTCATCCTGGTGGCGGCTCCGGGTTACCCCGGCGGGCCGCGGGCGGCGGCGGCGGTCCGGGCCACCGCCTGGCAGTTCCGCCAGGTGCGTGTGGTCGACCTGGGCACGCTGCCCGCGGCCGCGGCCGCGGAGGGATACGGCCCCTCCGCCCGCACCGCCCTTTTGACAGCGGCACGGCGCCTGCTCGCGGTGCAGTGGGAGGGGGCGCCGTGAGCGGGGAGGGGCGGGCGGCGGCGGCGTACGAGGCTGTCTCCCAGCCGTCGCGCGAGGCCCGCATCCAGGCCCACCTGGGGCTCTTGGGGCGGCTGGCGCGACGCATCCACTCCACGCTGCCGCCGGGCGCCGCCGACCTGGACGAGCTCCTCTCTTGGGGCGCCATCGGCCTGTGCCAGGGGGTGGACGGCTACGATCCAGGGCGGGGCGTGCCGCTCGAGGTCTACCTGCGCGGCGCCATCCGCCACGCCATCCTGGAGGGCCTGCGCCAGGCCGACCGCCTGCCCCGGCGCATGCGGGAGAAGGAGCGGCGCCTGCGCGAGGCGGTGGCGACGTTGGAACAGGCGCTCATGCGCACGCCTGCGCCGGAGGAGGTGGCGCGTTACCTCGGCCTGGACGAGCAGGCGGCGGCGGAACACTACGCGGCCGTCGCCTTCGCCAGCCTCGGCTACCTGGACGAGGAGACGCCGGGCGAGGACGGGGAGGGGACGACCCGGCTCGAGCACGTGGCGGATGAGGGGGCGGAGGACCCCCAGGAGCGCGTGGAGGCGGCGGAGCGGCGCACCCACCTCATGGCGGCGCTCGCCCGCCTGAGCGAGCGCGAGCGCCGCATCCTGTGGGCCGTCTACCAGGAGGACTACACCCTCACGGAGGTGGCGCGGGCGATCGGCCTCAGCGTCTCCCAGGTGGCGCGCATCCACGCCCACGCCATCCTCCGCTTGCGCGGCATGATGTCGCGCTACGTGGCGGAGAGCCGCCGCCCGGGGGCGACGAGGCCCCCGGCGGCGGCGGCGGCAGGCCGGGTCGGGGTGCGGCGGGCGGTGGGCCGGTCGCCGCCCGGCGGGGAGGACGGGCACGGAGCGAGGGGGAGGTGGCGGGGATGACGGACGGGGAGGAGCGGCGCCCCGAGGGGGGCGAGGGCGCGGGCGCCAACTGGCGCACGATGATGGCCACCTTCGTGACTCGCCTGGAGCGCGAGCACGAGGCGCTCCTGGAGGCGCTCCGGGAGCGGCTGGACGGGGCGGAGGCGCGTTCGCGCCGGCTGGAGGAGCGCGTAGCCCAGCTGGAGGAACGGCTGGCGGCGGTCGAGGGTCGGGGGACGGGAAGTGCCCCGGCGCCCACCCCGGAGGAGGAGGCGGAGGCGGTGGGGGCCGCGCCAGAGCCCCCGCCCCCGCCTGCGCCGCCTCTCCCCGCGGCGGCCTCGGCTCCGACGGGAGCCGCCGACTTGGAAGCGGACAGCGCGCCGGCGCCGGCGGGCGGCGTGGCGGCCGCGGCGGCGGTGCGCCCGCCCGGCCAGGAGGCGGCCGAGGCCATCCTCCGGCGGGAGGCGGAGGTGCTCCGGCGGGCGGCGGCGGGCGAGAGCGCCCTCGCCATCGCCAACGCCCTGGGCCGGAGCGTGGGCGAGGTGGAGCTGGTCCTCCACCTGGCGCGGCGGGTGAGCGGCGGCGAGCGCTGGCCGGGGCAGGCGGCGGGGATGGACGTCCGCGCCTTGGGGCCGCCCCGGTGAGCCGGGGATCCGACGCGAGATCCGAGGGGGAGGGAAGGACGATGTCGAGCGGCATCGGCAGCGGAGAGGGCATGGCGATCAGCGGTAGCGGCATCACGGCCGACCGCCTGTGGATGGACGTGATCGCCTCCAACCTGGCGAACATGAACACCACCCGCACGCCCCAGGGAGGGCCGTACCGGCGCGAGGAGGTGATCCTCGAGCCGGGGGCGCCGGCGGGCGGCTTCGCCCAGGCGCTCGCCGGCGCCATGGGGGCGGAGCCGGCGGGGGTGCAGGTGGCGGCGGTGGTGCAGGACCCCTCGCCCTTCCCCCTCGTGTACGACCCGTCGAGCCCCGACGCCAACGCCCAGGGGTACGTGCGCATGCCCAACGTGAACGAGGTGACGGAGATGACCGACCTGGTGGCGGCGTCGCAGAACTACGACGCCAACGCCACCGCCCTGGGCCTCGAGGAACAGGCGGCGCAGAAGGCACTGGCCATCGGCCAAGGGGCGTAGGCGGGCGCTAGGGCGTCGAGCCGGGAGGAGGAGGGGCGATGTCGCTCGGGCCGCAGATCGAGCGGGCGCGCGGGGTGTGGCTGGGGTGGTCGCCCGACCGCCGCCGCCAGGCCGCCGTGGCCCTGGGGGCGGCGGCGGCGCTGGCCGTGGGCATCGCCGCCTACTCGTCGTACGTCCCGTACACCACGGTGTACACGAACCTCACGCCCCAGAGCGCCGGGCAGGTGGTGCAGGCGCTCCAGGGCCTGAAGGTCCCCTACCGCCTGCAGGGGACGTCGATCCAGGTGCCATCCTCGATGGCCGACCAGGTGCGGGTGGAGCTGGCGACGCAGAACCTCCCCCAGCAGGGGCAGATCGGCTACCAGAACGTACTGGGCTCGATGGGCTTCGGCATGACCGACCAGCAGTTCAACCTGGCGGTGCTCAACGCCCTGCAGAACGACCTGGCGTCCACGATCGCCACCATGCAGGGCGTGCACTCGGCCGTGGTGGAGATCGTCGAGCCGCCCCAGAGCGCCTTCGCCCAGGCGCCGGCGGGAGTCGCCTCCGCCTCCGTGTACGTCGACGTGGCGCCCGCCCAGAGCCTGCCCGCGTCGGAGGTGAACGGCATCGTCCAGCTGGTGGCGCACGCCGTGCCGGGACTGTCCACCCGCAACGTGGTGGTGGTCGACCAGACGGGCGAGCTCCTGTCGGCGACCGCGGCGGGCGGGGGCGGGGCGGCGACGCCCTCCGGCATGCTGGGGACGGAGCAGGCGGTGGAGAACGCCCTCGCCCAGCGCATCGCCGCCCTCATCACGCCGGTCACCGGCCCCGGCAACGTGGTGGTGGACGTGCACGCCAACCTCAGCTTCCAGCAGACGAACACGACCGAGCAGCTCAACTCGAGCCCGAGGCCGGGCGGCCTCGTCACCTCCCGCACCAGCCAGACCACCACCTTCCGCGGCACGGGCGGGGCGGTGCCGCCGGCGGGCACGAGCGGCAACGTGCCCACCTACCCGGCGGTGACGGGCGGGGGCGGCAACAGCAACTACACCACCCAGTCCACCACCGTGCAGTACGCGGTCAACCACATCCTGGAGCAGATCCACAGCCCGCCCATGACGGTGAACGGCTTCACGGTGTCGGTGGTCGTCAACCAGCGCGCCTATCCGCTCACGCCGGCGCGCACCGCCCAACTGCGCAGCCTGGTGGCGACGGCGGTGGGGCTGGCGGCCAACTCGCCCCAGGCGGCGAACGACATCACCGTGGCGGCGGCGCCGTTCGCGGGCGTGCCCATCCCGCCCGCCAAGGCGCCCGGCGCCGCGCTGCCGTTGCCGGAGCTGGCGGCGGCGGGGGCGGGCGGGCTTGGGCTCCTGGTGGTCCTCGGCCTTCTCCTGGGACGGCGGCGGGGGCGGCGCACCGAGGGTCAGGCGCCGCCCGCCCCGCCGCCGGTGGTGATCGCGCCCCCCCCGCCCAACCCCGACCTGGAGCGCGAGCGCCGCCTGATCGAGAGCGTGACCGAGAGCGCGCGCACCCAGCCCGAGGAGGTGGCCAACCTCCTCAGGGGGTGGCTGAGGGAGGAATCGTAGGCGAAACCGGCCAGACGGCCGCGCTCGCGGGCGCGCCGGAGGGATGGGGCCGATCCATCCGGCCGCACGCCGCGAGGGAGGATGCAATCGATCGCCGCCGCTGACCGATCTTGCATGTCGACGATCCCATGGCGACGGCGGGGAGGTGGGGTACGGTGGACGAGGTGACGCCGGTCGGGGGCCCGATGGGGCCGATGCCAGCGGGCGGGCCGGAGGGGCGGCCGGCCGCGCCGGCGGGTGGTTCGGCCGCGGCGCGGCGCACCGCCGCTCGCGCGGCCGCCCAGGATCAGGTCGACCTTTCGGCGGCGGCGGCGCTCGCCACCGACCCCGCGCAGGCGGCCGAGCGCGCCGCCGCCCTGGTGCGGGCGATGGCGCCGGGGGCGCCGGCCGTGGACCTGGGCAAGCTGGCCGACGCGCTCCTGCGCGAGGGGGTGGTGGGACCGTGAGCGGGCGGACGCAGCAGGTGGCCCTCTGCCTGGGCGAGGCGCGGGCGCTCACGCGCACGGCCCGGGCGATGCAGAGCGCCCTCGTGGCGGGCGACGCCGAGGCGGTGCGGGAGCTCGTGGAGGAGCAGGAGGTCGCCATCTGGCGGCTGGGGCGCCTCTTGCAGGGAGAGGACGTGGAGGGGGCGCGGGCGCCGGAGGAGTTCTCGCCGGAGGCGGCGGGCGCGGACGAGGAGGCGTACCGGGAGCGGGTGCGCCAGGCGTGGCTGGGCGAGATGGCGGCCCTGGCCGAGGTGTCGCGCCAGAACGCGGTGCTCGTGCGCGACGGCCTCGTGACGGTGGCGGGCCTTCTGCGCATCCTCACGGGGGGCGCGGACGACTACGGCGGCGCGGTCGGCGGGCCGCGCCTGTTCAGCCGGCGGGCATAGGGGGAAGCGGACGTGGCCACCACCTTCGTCGGCTTTGCGATCGTGCAGAGCGCCCTCGAGGCCATGCAGGAGGCCGTCAACGTCGCGGGCCAGAACGTGGCCAACGCCACCACGCCGGGCTACAGCCGGGAGCGCGCCCAGCTGGTGACCGAGCCCACCGTGGTGCAGGCCGGCACGGGCGGGCCGGTGACCGACGCCGTGCTGGGCACGGGCGTCAACATCGCCAACGTGGAGCGCGTGGTGGAGTCCTACCTGAACGCCGCGGTGCGAAACGCCCAGTCGAACGCCTCCTACCAGGACCAGGTGGTGGCGTTCCTGCAGAACGCCCAGAGCCTGTACAACGAGCCCGGGGCGAACGGCCTTTCGAGCACCATGCAGAAGTTCTTCACCGATCTCGCCACGCTCTCCCAGGACCCCCAGAGCAGCGCCGCGCGGGCGGTGGTGGGCCAGGACGCGGCCAACGTCGCCGCCCAGTTCAACACCCTGGCGAGCGGCCTGAGCCAGCTCGGCACCGCCTTGGAGGGGGACCTGGCCACCCAGGTGGGACAGGTGAACCAGGCCCTCTCCCAGGTGGCGAGCCTCAACCAAGAGATCCAGAACGCCCAGATCCAGGGCATGTCGGCCAACAGCCTCTTGGACCAGCGCGACCAGATCCTCGCCCAGTTGAGCCAGAGCATGGCCATCCAGGTGGGGACCGACGCAAGCGGCAACCTCACGGTGACCGACGCGGCCACGGGCGCCCTCTTGGTGGACGGGCAGAGCTACGGCCAGCTCGCCACGAACGGCACCCTGGGCGGGGTGGCGGCGGCGGCTTGGCAGGTGGTGGAGCAGGGCCTCCCGACCACCCCCGGGGGGGCGGCGCCGCCGGCCGCCCTGGCCGACATCACGTCGGGCCAGATCGGGGCCGACCTCACGCTCCTGGGGGGGACGGCGTACCCGGCGGGCACGACGCCGCCCGCCTACTTCGGGGCCTTGGCCCCGCCGGGGAGCTCCGCCTACGGCCAGAGCCTCCAGGCTGGTCTGGACCAGGTGGCGGCCACGCTGGCGGGGGCGATCAACGCCCTGCAGCTGAACGGCTACTACCTCGACTCCTCCGGTAGCCCCGTGTCCGCCGCCTCCCCGCCGGTGCCGTTCTTCATCAACGGGGCGGCGGCCACCCAGACGAATCCGCCGTCGGGCATCGGGGCCGCCAACCTGGCCGTCAACCCGGCCATCCTCTCCGCCCCGTACGAGATCGCCGCCGCCCAGACGGCGAGCGCCGGCGACGGGTCGAACGCCCTGGCCATGGCCGACTACGGCCAGAGCACGCAGCCGTCGGCGGCGGTGCCGCTGTACAGCGGCCAGGTGAGCGCCCTCGGCGTGCAGGTGGCGGCCGCGCTCTCCCAGCAGACGACGAACAAGAGCCTGCTCACGCAGGCGAAGAACATGCAACAGAGCGTGAGCGGCGTCTCCCTGAACGAGGAGTTCGCCAACCTCACCCAGTACCAGGACGTGTACACGGCGGCGGCCAAGGCCATGGGGGCGATGCAGACCATGCTGGCGACGCTCCTGTCGGTGGTGCCGTAGGCGAGGGCAGGCTCCCGGGGGAAGGCGAAGGGAGGCGGATGGCGTGCGCGTCACCCAGACGATGCCCGAGACGCAGCTTCTGGCCAACCTGGACAACCTCATGACGTCGATCCTCGCTTCCCAGCAGGAGCTGGCCACGGGGACGAGCATCCAGGCGCCCTCGGACAACCCCGTGGGGACGGCTCTCTACCTCACCATCCAGCGCGCCCAGGCCTGGAACGGCCAGTGGAGCGCGAGCGCCCAGGCGGCGAGCGGCTTCATGGGGGCGGCCGACCAGGCGATGACCCAGCTCACCCAGATCCTCCAAAGCGCCCACGCCATCGCCGTGGCCGCGAATAGCGGGAGCGTCAACCCGGCCGACCTGTCGGCGCAGGCGAGCCAGGTGGGGGAGCTCGTGCAGCAGGCCGAGACCCTGGCCAACACCCAGTACGGCGACCAGTACGTGTTCGCCGGCACGTCCGGTCAGGCGCCGTGGAACCAGGCCACCGGGCAGTGGAACCTCACGGCCTCCCCGCCCGGCCAGGTGGTGTTCGAGATCTCGAGCGGCGTGGTGGTGGCGGGGAGCGTGGACGGCTACGCCCTCTTCCAGGGGTCGGTGAACGGGGCGGGCGGGCCGGGCATCCTCAGCCCCAACGGGGCGAGCCCCGCCGCCGGCAACGTGGGCGTGCTCCAGCAGCTGGAGAGCGACCTTGCGAGCGGCAACACGGCGAATCTCGGAAGCGACATCCAGCTCCTCGAGGACGCCATCGCCCACGTCTCGGCCATGCAGGCCGACCTGGGGGCGCGCATGCAGCGGGCGCAGTCGGTCTCCGCCATGCTCGGGCAGCTGGGGGTGGAGCTGACGAAGCAGGCGGCCCAGGTCGACTCGACGAACATGCCCCAGATGGTGGCCCAGCTCACCAACCAGCAGGCCGTCTACCAGGCGGCGCTCGACATCGGGGCGAAGATGCTCATGCCCACCCTGGCCAGCCTCATCGGGTAGGGGCGGGGGACGGGCGCCGGAGGAGGTGGCGGCGGTCGGGGGAAGGGTGCGCGGGCGCTTTCGGCGTGGCGGCCTCGCCGCAGTGGCGTTGGCCGCCGCCCTGTGGGCGGCCGGCTGCGGGGTGGTGTACGTCCCCGGGCCGGCCTTCACCGTGCGCAGCCTGTTCTTGTACCTCCGCCTGGGGGCGCGGGAGAGCGCCTGGCAGGAGCTGGCGACGGACCTCCAGCGCCCCGGGCGGCCCCACGCCGCGGTCGGTCCGGACGGGGCAAGCGCCCTCTCCCTCGCCTGGTCGGGGGAGGGCGCGTTCGCCCGCCAGGCACCGCGCCAGCTTCGGGCCTTCCTGCGCGGGGCGCGGGTGAGCGAGGCGGCCGGGGGGGCGCAGGGGCCGGCAGAGGTGGAGGCGCGCTCGCCCGGAGGCGAGCGCCTGTGGGCGACGCTCGTGCGGGTGGACAACGAGTGGCTGATCGAGCGCATCGTGGTCGAGCCGCCGCCGGCATGAGATGCGCCCCAGATAGGGCACCCCGCAGGGCGGCGGGCGCCAACTTGCGGTGCGGGTGCGGGCTGGGCGGAACGGGAAGGAGGCGGGGGGCGGAGAGGCTAAGAGGCAGGCACGCCGCCCTCCCCCGCCTGGGGGAGGGGAAGGGAGTCGATGCCCGCCATGGCATTCCGCCGTCTGCCCGATGCCCGGTCCCTGACGGCGTTCGGGGTGGGGGTCCTGCTCGCCCTTGCGCCGTTCGCCCCGGCCGCCGCCTCCCCCCGAAAGCCTCCCTACCGGGGCCTCACCCGGAGTGCCATCCTGCGGGTGCTTCGCCGCGCGGAGGAGGTGACGCCCGGCCATCCCCGCGGCGACGGCGAGCACCTCGCCCTCCTGGGGAAGATCGTGAGCGTGCCGGACGGGCACGGCGGCACGCTCACGGCCGTACCCGCCGTGCGCTACCCCACCGCCGACGGGTACGGCCAGCTGGTCCTGTTCTGGGTGGGAAGGCGCCTGGTGGGGAGCAACAACCTCACGCCCCTACCCGACCTGGGACCCGAGGCGGTGTCGCTCGCCGTCGTCCGCGCCGGCCCCGACCGCATCGTCGTCCGCTATGCCCGCTACCGGGCGAGCGATCCCATGTACCGCCCCTCCCTGCCGCCCGGGTATGTGACGTACTCCTGGGACGGCAAGCGGCTGGTGGCGTCGGGGCCGGTCCCCCGGGGGGCGGTGGACGGCCTCACCATGCGCCTGCCGTGATCTCCCGCCAGCCCTGACCCAAGGCCGTCCCGGGCCCGGGCGCCGATGCGCCCGGGCCTTGGCGCGCTTCGCGGCGCGCATGCCATCGCACCAGGGGGGCGCCGGACGGGGAGAGGACCTGAAGCGGGCCAGCGGACGAGAAACGAATCCAAGGGGTCGTGCGGAAGAGCGAGAGGGAGCACAGCAGCGACGTCAGGCAGCCATGGGCGCTGGCCCCCTGTGGCGGCATGCAGGGGCACGGGCTCCTGACCGATCGAGAGCACTGGTTCATGCGCATGGACCGGCTTTGCGAGAAGGCAGGTGACGTGCCCCGTGTTCGTCAACACGAACATCTCCGCCCTGCAGTCGGTCTTCGACCTGCAGAACACGACCAACCAGATGGACAACGTGCTCCAGCAGTTGTCCACCGGTTACCAGATCAACAGCGCCGCCGACAACCCGGCGGGCCTCGCCATCTCCCAGGAGATGCAGACCCAGATCACCGGTCTCAACCAGGCGGCCCAGAACGCCCAGAACGGCATCTCGCTCCTCCAGACGGCCGACGGCGCCATGGCCAACATCGACACGATCCTGCAGTCGATGCGGTCGCTGGCGTCGCAGGCGGCGACGGGTACCAACAACCCCACCGACCTGCAGGCCCTCCAGCAGGAGATGAACCAGTACGCTCAGGAGATCACGAACATCGCGAACACGACCCAGTTCAACAACCTTAACCTCTTGTCGGGCGCGTTCGGTGGCGCCACGGGTGGCTACTACAACGCGAACGGCCAGTATGTGGGCGGCGTGAGCACCGGTCTCGAGAACATCCAGATCGGCGCCAACCAGGGGGAGAACATCAGCCTCGGCATCAACCCCCTGGACGCCGCCTCCCTCAACGTGGCGGGGGTGACGGCCACCCTGAATCCGGCCACCGGTACGAACAACTTCAGCACCCTCGTGAACCAGTCCACGCTGGGCACCTACGTGTACAACATCGGCAACGGCCTGTTCACCCCCAACGGCACCGGCACGACGAACGAGTACAACGTCTCCGTCGCCTCCTACGTCGCCGCCGGTGTCACGGCGACGACCACGAACCTTGGCGGTGCCGGATCGATCACCACCACCGCCACCACGACGGGGCTCCTGTCGGGCGACTTCACGGGCACCTCCCAGGTGCAGTACACGATCAGTGTGGTTTCCGTCGTGGCCGGCACGAGCACAAACACCATCTACTACGACGTGACGGGAAGCGACGGCTTCTCGGCCGCCCTGAGCACGACACAGGCCGTGTCAAATGCGACGACGGCGGCAGGCGTGGCCACGTTCACCTTCACCGACACCCAGCTCGCCGGCACAACCCTGAGCCTCACGAGCAACAGTAGCGCTGTCACCGTGTCGGTAAACCAGTCGGCCACCTTCGAGATGACGCCCGCCTACGTCGAGCTGGGTCTCTACAACGGCACGGGCACGAGCACCCTCGTGGGGCCGTCGACCTCGATCGTCACGGGCGGCGTCACCACCAGCGTGAATGCCAACCTCGTGCTGTACGGGTCGAACATGGTGTCCAACCAGCCCATCATCCTGGGCAACTCCAACACGTCGGACCAGGTGACGCTGGCCAACCTCGGCCTGCTCCTTGGCCAGTCCTCCACCACCGCCAAGCCCACGTCGGGGAGCGAGTACGCGAACCTCGTGACGCTCGGCGCGACGCCGGCGACCGGACCGTACACCCTCGCCTTCACGGTGGCGTCGGACGGCAAGGCCGCCACCGTGGCCGGAAGCGGCATCGTCACCACGGCGGCCACCGTGACGAGCGGCATCAACATCTCCACCCAGGGCAACGCCGAGACTGCGCTCACGGTCATCGACCAGGCGCTCACGGCGGTCAACGCCCAGCGGGCGGTGCTCGGCGCCTACCAGAACGAGCTTCAGTTCGCCGTCTCCAACGCCCAGACGGGGGCCAACAACCTCAGCGCCGCGCAGGCCAACATCATCGACACGAACATGGCGCTGCAGATGGCCAACCTGTCGAAGTACCAGGTCCTGCAGCAGTCCGGCATCGCCATGCTGGCCCAAGCGGATCAGATCCCGCAGGCGATCCTCAAGCTCATCGGCTAGCCGCCCGGCGGGTGCCGCACGGCACCCGGGGCCTTTGGTCCGTTGGACTTTCGCGGGGGAGGTGAGGGGCGATGGCCAAGCGACCCCTCCTGAGCCTGTGCATGATCGCCCGCGACGAGGAGCGCGTCATCGGTCGCGCGATCGTCTCGGCGCGAGGTGCGGTGGACGAGGTGGTGGTGGTGGACACCGGCTCCACGGACCGCACCCCCGCCGTGGCCGAGGCGCTGGGGGCGCGGGTGTACAGCGAGCCCTGGCGTCAGGACTTCGCGCACGCGCGCAACGCCTCCCTCGCGCAGGCGCGGGGGGAATGGATCTTCGTCCTGGACGCGGACGAGTACCTGGACGCGGCCGACGCCCGCCGCCTGCGCTCGCTCGTACGGACGGCCCCACCGGACGTCGTGGGCATGTCCGTGCACCAGGTGAACATCCTGGCCGGCCGGCGCGAGGCGCTCATCGACCGCTCCACCACCATCCGCGTCTTCCGCAACCGCCCTCATCATCGGTACGTCTTCCCCATCCACGAGCAGATCGCGCCCTCCCTCGGCCAGGGGCGGGTGGCGGTCACCGACATCGTGCTCTGGCACGAAGGGTTCGACCCGGGCGTGGCCGCTGCCCGCGCCAAGGGAGAACGCAACCTGGGGATCCTCCGGCGAGTGCTGGCCGAGATGCCGCAGGACCATCCCTACCGCTGGTACTTCGAGATGCAGACCGGGGGCGAGTTTGCCCGCATGGGCGACATGCGTGCGGCCGCCGACCACCTCCTGAGGGCGGCGCACCTCACGGCGGCGGACCGCTACAACCCCCTCAACCGCGGCAGCGTCGGCGTGCTCATGGCCAACCTGGCGCGCGCCCTCATCCCCCAGGGGAGGGCGTCGGAGGTGCTCGACCAGGCCGAGGCCCTCTTGGCCAAGGGGTGGAACGTGGCCAGCGTCTGGTTCGCGCGCGGTTGGGCGAATGTGGAGATTGGTGCGGTGGAGGCGGGTGTGCGCGACCTTCTTTGGGCCACCGCCTTGAGCGAGGCCACGGCGAATGGGGAGGGCTACGTGTCCGAGGGCCAGCTGCGCGCCGCCTGGTCGTTGGCCGTCCATGCCCTCGTGCGGCGGGGCGCCGTGGCGGCGGCCGCGGCCCTGCTCGTGCATGCCCTGAAGGCCCGGCCGGACGACGAGCGCCTCGTGGCCATGGCCACGGGCATATGCGCCGGTGTGCCGGGGGCGCGTGACTTCCTCGTCCCCCGCCTACCGGCGGCCAGCGTGTGGCCATTCGCCCAGAAGGCGGCGTCGGAGGGACGCCTACCCGAGGTGGAGGCGGCTGGCCGGCGCCTGGCTGCCGACGGTGACCCGCACGCCCCGGTGGCGCAGGCGATCGTCGCCATCGCCCATGGCGAGCGGGAGCGGGCGCGTGCCCTTCTCATGGGCGTCGATCCGACCTCGCCGGCGGCGGAGGCGGCGCGGTACGCGCTTGCGCGCCTTTCGGCCGAGGAGGGCGTGCATGCCGGCAAGCAAGGGGAGGTGGTGGCATGAGGGGGGCTCAGGCCTACCAGGCCATCGCGTTGGACACGACGCCGCGCCATCGGCTGGTGGAGGTCGTCCTGGAGCGGGCGATCGCCCACATCGCCCGGGCGGAGGAGGCGATCGCCCGGCGCGACCCGGCCACGGCGCACGACGGCCTCATGCGGGCGCAGATGGCGCTCGGCGCCTTGCGCACGTCCCTCCGGCGGGAGGTGGCGCCCGAGCTCGTCGACCAGTTGGCGGCCTTGTACACGTACGGAATCGACCGCCTGACGGCGGCCAACGTGCGCAAGGACGCGTCGGAGCTCGGGGCTTTGCGCCGGATGCTCGACGTGCTGCGCGAAGCGTTTGCCGACGCCGCCCGCCAGGCGGGGGCGGGCGGCGCCGGGCCGACGGCGGAGGTGAAGGGGAGATGAGCAGCCCGGTCGGCGGGAGCACGAGCTCGATCAGCAGCCTGTGGAACAACCCCACGCTGTTGGGCCAGCTCCTGGGGGGCATCAACGTGCAGGGCCTGCAGGGGGTGCTGCAGGCGGAGGAGAGCCAGGTGGCGGCGCCGCTCGCCCAGCTGACGAACCAGCAGAACGCCCTGAGCGCCCAGGGCCAGGCGCTCAGCGCCGTGCAGGGGGCGTTGCAGGCGGTCCTGACGGACGCCCAGAACCTGGAGTCGGCGTCGGCCTTCAACCAGACCAGCGCGCCCGTGTCGTCCAACCCGTCCGTGGCCACGGCCACCGGCACGGGCGGACCGTACGGCGACTACGCCCTGGTGGTTACCAACACGGCCACCCCCGGAGGGGTGAACAGCGCCTTCCAGGCGGTGTCGCCCACGGCCAGCCTGGGGTGGAACGGCCAGATCCAGATCACGGTGTACGTCGGCATCCCGCCCCAGCAGACCGCGATCACGGTGGACGTGCCGGTGGCGGCGACCGACTCGCTCACCAGCATCGCCCAGAACATCGACAACGCCGCCGCCGCCGCCCTGCCGAGCGGCACGCAGCTCAACGCCGTGGTCCTGCCGGCGAGCCAGAACGGTCAGTCGGGGAGCATCCTCTCCCTCAGCGTCAACGGCGGTCTCACGAGCTCCGACGTGACCACCACCGGTTCGGTGCCCAACCTCGGGTTCACGAACGCCTCCACCTTCACGCCTGCCACGTACTCGATCAACGGCGTGACCAACCAGAGCACGTCGAACACGGTCTCCAACGCGCTGCCGGGGGTGACGCTCAACCTCCTGTCGGCGGGGAGCGCCACCTTGTTCATCGCCGCCAACCCGGGGGCCACCGCCTCCCAGGTGGGCTCGCTCGTGTCGGACATCCAGACGGCCGTCAATACCATTCAGAAGTACACGGGTAAGGGCCAGCCCCTGGCGGGCAACGGCGCCCTCATGAATCTCGTGAATCAGCTGGAGAGCGCGCTCACGTCCACGAACTCGTCGCTGCCGGCGGGCTACCAGTCGCTCACCGACATGGGGTTGACGATCAGCTACTCCCAGGCCACGGGGGGAGCCATCGCCCTCGACCAGAGCGCCTTCACCCAGGCGCTCACCGCCAACCCGCAGGCGGTGACCGGGCTGTTCACCGGTACCTCCGGCCTGGCGTCGCAGATCGCCTCCCTCGTGCAGAACTTCACCCAGCCCGGCACGGGTGCCATCGCCGCCTACCAGCAGGGTATCCAGAATCAAGAGTCGCTTCTGGCGAGCGAGGAGGCCGCCCTGCAGCAGACGGTGTCGCTGCAGCAGCGGCAGCTGCAATCCCAGTTCATGTCCTTTCTTCAACAGATCGCGAACAACGTCTCTACGCAGAACTTCCTCACCCAGTACGTCGCCCTCCAGAGCGCCGTCACCACAGGTGGGGGATCGTCGGGGAGCACGCGCACCGGTGGCTGACGAGGCGGTGACGGTCGCGGTGCGGGTGCGGGCGGCGGCGCCGGCCGACGCCGCGGCCGTGCTCGACCTGTTGGGGCGGGTGGCGCGAGAGTCGCCGCTGGCGGCGTTGGAGGGGGTGCCCGCCGACCCGGAGCCCTTCGCCCGCGCCCTCGGGCGCATGGGCGACGGGGGCGCGGTGCTCCTGGCGGAGGAGGTGGCCGAGGCAACGCTGGTAGGCGTGGCGGTGGTGGCGCGCGGGCCCGGCCCCGCCCGCCATACGGCCAACCTCTCGCTCGCCGTGGCGGAGGCGGCGCGGCGGCGCGGCGTGGGCCGCGCCCTGGTGCGGGCGGCGGCGGAGTGGGGGGCGGAACAGGGGGTCGAACGCCTCACCGCATCGGTGGCGTCGGGCAACGGCGCCGCCCTGGCCCTGTTCGGCGCTCTGGGGTTTTCCATCGAAGGGCGGCGCCCGGGACACCTGCGCATCGGGGGCGCGTTGTACGACGAGGTCCTGTTCGGCGCCGGCGTGGCCGAGGTGCGCGCGCGCCGGGCGCCGGCGCTGCGGCGCCCGGGGGTCGTCCGATGAGCGGAAGGCGCCCTCGGCAGGGGGCGGGGCCGGAGCTGACGGCGGCGCTGCTGGTGCCGCCGGGGAGGGGATGGCCCGACGCGGCCGTGGAGGCGGCGCGGGCGGTGGCGGAGGAGGTCTTGGTGGTGGGGGCGCCCCCGCCTTCCGGCGCCCTGCCGGAGGGGGTGCGGGCGGTGCCCGGCGCCGGCCAGGAGGCGGGGGGCGCGGTGGCGGCGGCCCTGGGGAGCGCGCGCGGGCAGTGGACGCTCCTCGTGCGTCCCGACGAGCTTCCCCACGCCCCCCATCCCCGCACCCTGCGCCGCTACCTGCGTCACGGCACGGCGAGCGCCTTCTTCGTCCCCTTCAACGACCAGCCGCCCCTGGTGCGCGTGCTCCCCACCGGCGCGGGCCGCCTGTGGGGGGACGACCCGCTCCCTGCCCAGGCGCTCCTGGAGGCGGAGCCGGGGCGGCGTCTGATGGCTACGGAGGGGCTGTCGCTCGCCCGCAGCGCGCGCGCCTGGCCCGTGGCCGCCACCCGCCCGGGAGGGGTGTGGCTGAGGGCTACACGGGCGCTCGGCCGCGAGCGGTGGGCGGCGGCGACCCGCCTCCTGGCCGGGGAGGAGGGGCCGGAGGCGGCCGCCCTCTTGGGCGAGGCGGCCTTCTGGCGGGAGCGTTGGGACGAGGCGCAGGCGCACTGGCAGAGGGCTCTCGGGGCGGGACGGCCATGGGCTCCCGCGGCGCGGGCCGCGGGCGTGGGCCTGGGGCGGCTGGCCGAGGCGCGCGGCGACCTGGAGGGGGCGCGGGCCGCCTACCGCCGTGTCCTCGAGGCGGCGCCGCTGGACGGGGTGGCCCTGGCGCGCCTGCTGGCGGTGGACTGGCGGCTGGGCGCCTCCTGGCCGGAGAGCGTGGGCCAGGTGGTGCGCCTCCACCCGGCGGCCTGGCGCGGCGTCGGCCGCGCCCTGGACCGCATCGTCCCCCCGTCCGCCCAGGTGCGCGCCCTGCGCTCCATGCCCATGGCGTACGGCCGCGACCTCTTGTTGGCCCGCGCCGCCCTGGCGACGGGCGACGCGGCCACGGCCAGGCGCTCGCTTCGGCGCGTGGAGCCGGGCGTTGGCCTTACCGCCGTCGGGTACCAGGCGTGGCTCACCGAGGTGGTGGCGGGCTCCGCATCGGAGGCGCGGGCGGTGGCGGCCCGGTGCACGGACATGTCGGCCGCCGCCCGCCTTGCCATGCTCCTGGCCGCTGGGGCGGTGCTGGGGGAGCCGGGTCAGGTGCCCACGCTCGGCCCGGAGGAGACGCTGGAGGTGGGCGAGTGGCTCCTCGTCGCCTTGGCGGACCTGGCCCTCCTGCGCCTGGAGGCGCAGGCCCGCGCCCTGGCCCGCCTCGTGGCCTCGCTCCTGGGGCCTGCGGGTACGGCCGAGGTGCGCGCCGTCCTGTGGCGGGCGGCGAGGGCGGCGGGGCCGGCGCGGCGAGGGCGGCGGGTGCGGCCGAGCCGCCACCTGGTGCTGCTGCCCCGCCCCGCCCGGGCGCCGGCGTGGTGGGAGGGGCCGGAGATGGACGCGGTGGAAGGGGTGGACCGATGGCCGTCGCGATGATGGCGCGCGTACGGACGAAGCGAGAGCGGGGAGAGGCGGCGGGGGGCGTCTACCTGGCGCTCACCCGGCGCCTGGCGGCGGCGGCGGTGCGAGGCGACGACGGCCGCGCACGGCGCCTCGTGGTGGCGCGCGAGGAGCTCTTGGCCGTGTTGCGGACGCAGGGCTGGCGGCCGTCGCACGCCCTGGCGGCCGAGGTGCGCTCGCTCGAGGCGCGGACGATGCTGGCCCTGGGCGTCGACCCCTTGCCGGTACGGCACCGCACCTGGTGGCGCGAGGAGGCCGAGGGCGCGGCCCTAGGCGCGCCCTGACCGCGTCGACTCCCGCAGGGACGCGCGGCTTAACGCGGCCTTAACACGGCCGCGATATGGTCGTGTCGGACGAAGTCCCGAGGGAGGTAGACCATGGAGGCCAAGCGCGCTTGGCGTCGGTGGGCATCGGCCGGCGCGGCGACGATCCTGGCGGCGGCGGTGGCGGCGCCCGCGGCGACGTGGGCGGCCGGGCGGCCGGCGGTGCACCGGTCCGGCTCGAGCGTCACCCTGCTGGAGACGGGCTCCACCCTTCTCTACCCGCTCTTCAACCTCTGGGTTCCGGCGTACACGCACACCCATCCGGGCGTGAAGATCACGACCGCCGCCACCGGGAGCGGCACGGGCATCTCCGAGGCGACCAGCGGCGCGGTGCAGATCGGCGCCTCGGACGCCTACCTGCCGCCCGCCCATCCGTCGACGCTCATGAACATCCCGCTCGCCATCTCGGCCCAGCAGGTGAACTACAACGTGCCGGGCCTCAACGGCGTGCACCTCAAGCTGAGCGGCCCCGTGCTGGCCGGCATCTACACGGGCCGCATCAAGACGTGGAACGCCGCCCCCATCCGCGCCCTCAACCCGGGCGTCAAGCTCCCCGCCCACGCCATCGTGCCCTTGCGGCGGGCGGACGCAAGCGGCGACACCTTCATCTTCACCCAGTACCTCACCTTCTCGGCCGGCAAGGCCTGGCCCGCCGGCTACGGCACGTCCGTCAGCTGGCCGGCGCTTCCGTCGCTCGTCGCCGAGCCGGGCAACTCGGGCATGGTGAGCGGCCTCAAGTCGATCCCGTACTCGGTCGCCTACGTGGGCGTGAGCTACCTGAACGAGACGAACGCCGCCCACCTGGGCGAGGCGAAACTGGAGAACCGGGCCGGTAACTTCGTCCTGCCCGTCGCCGCCACGATCGAGACCGCGGCCAAGGCGCGGGTGGGCCAGACGCCGCCGGACGAGGCCCTCTCCCTGGTGTACGCGCCGGGCAAGGACGCCTACCCGATCATCAACTACGAGTACGCCATCGTGTCGCAAAAGCAGGCGAGCGCCGCCGTGGCGGCCGCGGTGCGGAGCTTCCTCACCTGGGCGCTGACGGTGGGCAACGGCGAGCGCTTCCTGTCGCAGGTCCACTTCCAGCCCCTTCCGCCCGCCATCGTGAAGATGAGCAAGGCGCAGATCGCCAAGGTCCGCTAGGCATGCGGGGGGAGCGGGCGGATCGCCTCTACCGCGCGGGCGTCGGCCTTCTGGCCGGCGCCGTCCCCGTCGCCTTGGGGGCGATCGCAGTGTTCGTGCTCGTCGACGCCCTTCCGGCCCTCCGCTACATGGGGCTGGGGTTCTGGACGGGCACGCAGTGGAACCTGGGCAACCAGTACGGCGGCACCACCGCGAGCCAGAACGGCGTGGTGGCCGCCGCCGGCGCCACCTTCGGCATCCTGCCCTACATCCTGGGGACGCTCCTGACGTCCGCGGTGGCCCTCGCCGTCGCCCTGCCCCTGGGGGTGGGGGCGGCACTCTTCCTGTCGGAGTATGCGCCGCCGCGCCTGCGCCTGTGGCTGTCGAGCCTCGTGGAGCTGCTCGCGGGCGTGCCCAGCGTCGTGTACGGCCTGTGGGGTCTCGCGGTGGTGGTGCCGGCGGTGGCCGGCGGCATCGGCCCCTGGCTGAGCGCCGCCCTGGGATTCATCCCCTTCCTGCGCGGGCCGGTGGGGACGGGACTGGGGCTGCTCTCGGCCGGACTCGTGCTCGCGGTCATGGTGCTGCCGCTCATCGCCGCCACGGCGCGCGACGCCATGCAACAGACGCCGCGCGCCCTGCGCGAGGGGGCGGTGGCGCTGGGGCTGACGCGGTGGGAGGCGATCGCCGGCGTGGTCCTCCCCACCGCGCGCCCGGCCATCTTCGGCGCCGCCATCCTCGCCCTGGGGCGCGCCCTGGGCGAGACGATGGCGGTGCTCATGGTGAGCGGGGGATCGATCAACCTTCTTCCCACCAACCTGTACGGGCCGGTGAACACCCTGGCGGCGGTGATCGCCTCCCAGCTCGACGCCGCCTTCACGGACGCGACGCACATGGCCCTGCATGCCCTCGCGGGCATCGCCCTCACGCTGTTCGTCATCTCCCTGGTCGTGAACGGCACGGCGCGCCTCATCGTGCGGCGGGAGGGAGCGGCGTGAGCGCGGCGGACTGGGAAGCGACGGCGTACCTGAGGCGCCGCCACGGGCAGGTCCTGGCCGAGGCGTCGCGCCGGTCGCGGGCGGCGCGGCAGGTGCGCGGGCGCGTGTTCGGGGCGCTCGCGGCGCTGGGCATGGCGGCCTCGCTCTTCCCCCTGCTCGACATCGTGGAGCTGGTGGCGGTCCACGGCGCCCGCGCCCTCTCCGCCGCCGTCTTCACCCAGGTCACGAACGGCGTGAGCGGGGGCCTCCAGAACGCCATCCTGGGTACGGTGTTCCTGGTGGCGCTGGGGCTGGCGGTGGCGGCGCCGATCGGGGTGGGGGCGGGGGTGTATGTGGCGGAGTGGAGCGACGCCCGCACGGCCGCGGCCCTCAACTACCTCACGGACGTGCTGGTGGGGGTCCCCTCCATCGTCGTGGGCTACTTCGGCTTCATCGTGTTCGTGGGCGACTTCGGATGGGGCTTCAGCTGGCTGGCGGGGTCGCTGGCGCTGGCGGTCATCATGCTCCCGTACATCGTGCGCGCCACGGAGCTGGCGCTGTCGAAGGTGCCCTTGGACCTGCGGGAGGGGAGCCTGGCCCTGGGGGTGACGCGGGCGCGCACGGTGCACGCCGTCTCGCTCCCCTTCGCCCTCCCCGGCATCCTCACAGGGGTGCTCCTGGCCATGGGGATCGGCATCGGCGAGACGGCGCCGCTTCTCTACACGGCCAGCTGGTCGAACTACAACCCGAGCCTCGCCCTGACGCATTCGCCCGTGGGATACCTGACGTACGTGGTGTGGACCTTCATCCAGGAGCCGTTCTCCACCGCCCACAGCCTGGCGTACGCGGCCGCTCTCCTCCTCATGGCGGGGGTGTTGGCCATCAACCTGGTGGCGCGGCAGTGGCTGGGGCGGCGGGGCGAGCACGCGGCCTGAGGGACGGTTCGACGGCGGATCGGAGGTGGCGTCGGTGTCGACGATGTGGACGTCCGCCCAACTCGAGGCGCAGGAGCGGCCCGCGGGCGGCGATGCGGCGAAGATGGCGGTGCGGGGGCTGTCGGTCTTCTTCGGCGGCCAGAGGGCGCTCGAGGCGATCGACCTGGAGCTGCCGGAACGCCAGGTGACCGCCCTCATCGGTCCCTCGGGGTGCGGCAAGACCACCCTCCTGCGCTCCCTCAACCGCATGACGGAGCTGGTGCCGCACAGCCGGCACGAGGGGGACGTGCTCCTCGACGGGCGGTCGATCTACGGTCCCGGGGTGGACGTCGTGGACCTGAGGCGGCGGGTGGGCATGGTCTTCCAGCGTCCCAACCCCTTCCCCATGTCGATCCTCGACAACGTGACCTTCGGCCCCCGGCGGCACGGGGTGCGCAACCGGCGCCTGTTGCAGGAGATCGCCGAGGAGAGCCTGCGCGCCGCCGCCCTGTGGGACGAGGTGAAGGACAAGCTCCACCACAGCGGCATGAGCCTGTCGGGCGGGCAGCAGCAGCGCCTGTGCATCGCCCGCGCCCTGGCCGTGCAGCCGGAGGTGCTGCTCATGGACGAGCCCACCTCCGCTCTCGACCCGATCTCCACGGGGAAGATCGAGGACCTCATCCGGCAGCTGGCGGAGGACTACACCCTGGTCCTGGTCACCCACAGCCTGCCCCAGGCGGGCCGGGTGGCCGACCGCGTCGCCTTCCTGCTCCAGGGCTCCCTCGTCGAGGTGGGGGCGGCGCAGGAGATCTTCACGCGCCCGCGCGACCGTCGGACAGAGGACTACCTCACGGGACGGCTGGGCTAAGGTGCGCCGGCGGGCGACGGGGGAGCGCGTGCGGGCGCTCGTGGCGGGGGCGGTGGCCCTGGGCCGCATGGCGCGCGACAGCGTGGCCAAGGCGCGGCGAGCGCTGGAGGAGGGGGACGAGGTCCTGGCTCGCCGCCTGGCCGAAGGGGACGCCGCCGTCGACCGGGCGGCGCGCGTCTTGGAGGGCGAAGTGCTGGCCGTCTTGGCCACGGCCTCGCCGATGGCCGGCGACATGCGGCGGGTGGTGGCGGTGTTCAAGGCGCTGACCGACCTGGAGCGGGTGGGCGACTACGCCGTGCATGCCGCCGCCGCCGTCGCAGGCGGGTGGCGGGCCGAGCCCGACCTCGTGGCCATGGCGGCGGAGGCGGAGGCCATGGCGGGGGCGGCGACGCTCGCCCTGGGGCGGGAAGATGCGCGCCTGGCGCGGCGGGTGATGGAGCGGGACGGGCGCGTCGACCGACTGTACCGGCGCGTGCGCCGGCGGTGGGAGGACGAGGCGGGAGGCGAGACCTCGGGCGGCCGCTGGCTTCTGGCGGCCCGCTCCCTGGAGCGGGCGGCGGACCACGCCGTGCACGTGGCGGAGTGGGCGGTGTACGCGGCGGTGGGGGAGCGCCCCGCGCCGGCGGCGGGCGAGGGAACGGCGCGCCGGCTGGGGCTCTCGTCGGGGGAAGCGCCGTGACGGGAGAGAGGCGGGGAGGGCGGCGCGTCCGGCGCCTTCCCTCCCCGCCTCCGCTGTCGCCTCAAAGGGTGTAGCCCTGTCGGATGGGGAAGGCAGGCGGACCTTCCCACGAGACCCGCCCGGGAAGGCAGGCGGTCCCCACCGCCTCTTCGTCCCCGGCCGCAAGCCAGCGCGCCATCGCTTCGCCCACGGCGGGACCCCGCATCACCCCGAATCCGTTCATGCCGGCCGCGAGCCACAGGCCGTCCTCGCCCGGCACGGGGCCGAGCAGGGGACGGCGGTCGGGCGTGGCCGTCAGGATGCCGGCGTAGGCCCGGCCCAGGGTGGCGTCCTCGCCGCCGCCCGTGCGCGCCCCCAGGCGCCGGGCGACGGACTCCAGGAAGGCGGCGTCGGCCTGGGTGCGGAAGGCGTCGGGGTCGGACTCGGTGCTCTCGGTGCCGTCGCCCGCCAGGAGGCGGCCGCCGGCTTCGGGCACCGTGTACCAGTCGAGGACGAGGTCGTGGAAGACGCCGGGCCATAGGTCGGCGGCGCGGGGGTGGGCGACCACGGCCAGCTGGGTGCGGTACGGCCGGAGGGGAGCCCACAGGTCGAGGGCGCGCAGAAGGCGCGCCGACCAGGCGCCCGCCGCCACGACGAGAACCTCCGCCCGGCGGCGCGTCCCATCGGGGAGGGCGAGGGCCACGGCGCCGCCCTCC
This sequence comes from Bacillota bacterium, assembly GCA_023512375.1. GTDB lineage: Bacteria > Bacillota > Sulfobacillia > JAJZYS01 > JAILZS01 > JAILZS01. Next base: position 96,712 of record JAILZS010000001.1, read on the forward strand.
GCCCGGACGAGGGAGCAGGGCGCCTCCTCGTGCACCTCCCCTCCCAGGCGGACGATCTCCCGCCCGGCGGCCCGGCAGTAGGCGGCGGCGTCGGTGACCCCGTCCTCGGGCAGGACGAGGCCGACGCCGTCCGCCTCCAGGCGCAGGGCGCTGTGGCGCGCGGCGAGGGCGGCGGCGTGGGGCCGCTCCTGGGGGACGCCGGCGCGAGCCAGGCGGTCGGCGTGGGCGAGGAGCCGACGTCCGTCCTCGCCCCGCGCCCAGGCGAGGGAGCCGGTGCGCCGAAAGAGACTCTCCCCACCTCCCGGGGGACGGCGGTAGCGCTCGCGGCTCTCGGCCACCCACACCCGGTCCTGCTCGTCCCAGGTGAGCTCCGACACGACGCCGGCGGCGAGGGCGGTGCTGGCGCCGCCCAGACGGGCGCGCTCGTACAGGGCCACACGCCAACCTCGGCGCGCCAGACCCAGGGCGACGCTCGCGCCCACGATGCCGCCGCCTACCACGATCGCCCGCACCTCTGCCGCCATGTATCCACCCCTCGAACGGCTGTCTGTGCGGGAGTCGATTGGACGGCGCCCGCCCGACCTCCTGGCCGGGCGGGCGCCTATGCGGATCGAGGAGGGTTCAGTGCCGATCGCGGTGCGGGGTGCGGTCCCGCGTGGCCGGGCCCTGCCGGTGGGGCGGGGCCTGGCGCCCGCGGTCGCCATGGTCGCCGCCGGGAAGGGTGAGGGTGAGGCCGGGGAGGACGTACACGTCGGCGGCCATGAGGGTGGCGTCGCCCTCGGCGCCCAGGACGGCGACCTCCTGGCCGGGGGCAGGGGCGGCGGCGGTGCCCGCGCCCGCGGTCCCCCACAGGAGGTAGATCACGTGCGTGGCCGGGAGGAGGGTGACGGTGAAGGTGCGTCCCCCGCCCACGGGCGGGAAGGGGGCGCGGCCGCGTCCCCCACCCCGGCCATGGTCGTCGGCCGCCCAGGGCGGCAAGGCGCCCCGGGCAAAGAGGCGGCCGCGCACGGTCAGCGTCGTCGCGCCCGACGCGGTCTCGACGTTCTCCACCACGCCGACGGCGACCGCGGGTGCGAGGATGACGGCGAGGGCGTCAAGCTGCCCGGACTGGACCGGATCGGGGGCGGCGAGGACGGACGCCCGCTCACCGGCCGCAAGGAGGCTCGGGTCGCCGCCCGCGAGGCCGACGCGGTAGCGCGTGGTGGGCACAAGCGCCAGCGTCCAGGTACGGCCGCGGGCCCAAAGCACGATGTCCGCCGCGGTGGCGGAGAGGATGCGGCCGTTGAGGAACGTGGGGACGGTGACGGGCGGGGGCGTGGGGGCGGCAGGCGCAAGGTCGACGGCGAAGGCCTCGAAGGCGGCGGGGGAGAGGAAGACGCCCAGGAGGCGGGCGGCGTCGCCGACGGCCGGCGGCCCTCCCTGGACCGAGGCGTCGGGGGCGACCGAGACGGAGACGCTTGCCCCGGCGCGGGTCAGCGTGAAGGCGGTGGGCGAGGCTACGGCGGCGACGCTGCCCTCCAGGGATTGGGGGACGACGGCCACGGCCGTGGCCGTCCCCTGGACGCCGGTGGCGCCGGGGGTGTAGGTGACCGTGGCCTGTTCGCCTGCGGCCAGGTCGGCGGAAGCGGCGGCGTACGGACCCACGTGCACGGCGGTGGACGGGGTGAGGGCGAAGAGCAGGGTGGCCGAAGGCGTGGCGAGGGAGAGAGACGTGGCGGTGACGGCCGTCACCGTCCCCGACGCGGTGTCGGAGGCGGCGGGCGGCGGCGACGTGAGGGCGAGGGAGAGGGCAGTGAGGGTGTTGGCGACCAAGACGCCCGTGGCCGTGACGGTCGCGCCCGGCACGAATTCGCCTAGGCCGGCGCCCCCGAGCTGCGTGGTGGGCAGGACGGCGACCGTGACCACCCCCTGGGCGGTGGCCAGCGTGAGGTCGGTGGCCGAACCGGAGGGGGACACGGCGGTCACGGTGCCCGACAAGGTGCTCGAGGTCAGGGAGACGGTGGAGGCCTGGGCACCGGCGCTTCCCACGGTGAAGGTGACGTCGGCCTGGGCGCCGGGGAGGAGGTAGGTCGAGGCGGCGGCAGTCGTGCCCACGAGGATGGAGGTGGCGCCGGTGAGGGCGAACGACAGCGGGCCCGAGACGGTGCTCAGGGTAAGGGGGGTCGGCCCGGCGGCGGCCACGGTGCCGGAGAGGGTGGGATAGGCGCCAGGGAGGTCGATGGCATAGGCGACGTCGGCGCTTCCTCCCTGGTCGAGGGCGTAGACGACCACTCCCTGCCCGACGGACAGCGTGCCGGAGGAGGGGGAGACGAGGACGCCGGGGGCGGTGACGAAGTCGGCGGCGCTGCCGTTCGCCGAGAGGGTGAAGGCCGTGGGCTGGCCGAGGCTGGTGGCCACGGAGGTGACCTCGCCCATGGCGACCTGGCTCACGAGCGCCACCTGGGCGGCGTCGGCGACGCCTTGGGTCGAGGTGGCGGCGGGGGTGAGATCGACCTGTTCGCCTACAGCCAGGTCGGAGGCGGTGGGGGTGGGGGCTCCGGCCCCCAGACCCGGTCCGACCAGGGAGTAGGTGGTCTGGGATGTGAGGGCGTACCACGTGAGGCCACCCCCGGCCAGGGCCAGCTCGATCTCCTCCGGGGTGGTGGCGGTGGCCGGCTGGATGGCCGCGATGGTGCCGCTGGGGTCGGCGGTCGGGCGGTGACGGGGGTGGGCGGCCGCCGGCAGGGCGGACGGGATGAGCATGGCGGCGGCCAGCACGGCGGCGGCGACGCGGTGGGACACGACGGCGCCTCCTTCCGTAGCGCGCGTACGGCGCGCGGTCTAGGGCCGCCGGGGGCGGCGCCGGCTCGGCGGCCACCGCCAGGGTAGCGCCCGAATATGGCAAGCGTGTGGTAGCGGGTGCGGTGTCGGCGGGGGGCGCGGGTCTAGCCCGCCCCCTCCGCCTCCCCGACCCGACCTTCGAGGGCGGCCAACGTCTCCTCGAGGAAGCGGCGGTGGTAGAGGAGCATGTCGTCGACGGCGGGGAAGGCGGGATCGCGCACCGGCCCTGGGAGGCGCAGGCGCCCGGCGCCGTCCACGGCCAGCTGTCCCCGCCGCGCCATGGCCCGGAGGGAGGCGCGCACCAGGGGGCCGGGGCGGCGCCGCAGATCGGGGTCCAGGTGCGCTGTCGCGGGAAGGGAGGCGACGAAGGCGGTCGCCGCGGCGGCGACGCCGTCCACGCTGGCGCCCGGGGGAGCCTCCAGGAGGCAGCGGGCCAGAACCTGGCTCACGGTCACCGTGCGCTCGGCCAGCAGGGTGGCGCGCAGCGGTCGGCCCGGGGCGAGCGGTACGAGGCGTAGGTGAAGGCGGAGACGGCCGGGGCGGAGGTCGTCGTAGGCCAGGGCGGCGAGATAGACGGCGCGTGCCCGGGGAAGGAGGCGGTCGAGGCTGAGGCGGAAGCGGTGCAGGCGCCCGTCGGGACTGACCATGCCCTCGGGCGTGAGGTAGAGGGTGCGGCCGCGCGCGATCAGGCGCTCCAGGCGGGCCACCTGCGCCTCGAGCTCGAGACGCAGGCGGGACAGGAGGTGGGTCCGGGGGGCCGCCGCCAGGTGGGCGAGGGAGACGAGCTCCGCTCCCAGCGTGAGGCGCAGCCGGCCGGACACCTCGGCCAGGGCGAGGTCGCCGAGGCCCGCCCCGTGGCGCGCTTCCAGGGCTGCGAGGGCCGCGGGGGTGAGGAGGGCGGAGAGGGGGGCCCGGGGGGGAAGGCCGCACGTGTCGGCGATGGCGGCGAGGGGGCGGCGCCGGGGCCGGTCCTCGATCGGCACCACCCCCAGGGCGGAGAGGACGCCCCCAAGCCTGAGGCGCGTGAGGGCATGGGGACGGGAGAGGCGGAGGCGGTCGGCCAAAAAGCCGGGTTCGAACAGGCGCTGCGAGCCGGCGCTCACCGGCGGCTGACCGAGCGGTCCGGTGAGGTAGAGGAGGGCGGGGAGGACCATGCCGTCCAGGTCGTGCAGGTGGTTGGCTACCACCAGAAGGCCGTGGCGCCGTCGTGGCAGGCGGCCCTCGATGCGCACCCGGTAGCGCGTGCGGGCGTACAGGAGAAGCCCTGCCGCCACGGACAGGCGCAGGGCGAAGAGCAGGACGGCGCGCAGGGGGCGCAGCCGCCCGGCACGCAGGACGAGGAGCGAGCCGGCGAGGAAGGAGAGGCCGGAGAGGACGAACAACATGCGGTAGCCGACGGCCGGCGAGGCGTAGCGGGCGATGAGCCAGCTGCCGGCGACCGGGGCGAAGACGGCGGGAAGGTTGCTCGCCATGCCCCAGATGCCCAGGTCGCGCCCCGCCCGCGTGCGGTCGGGCAGGGTGTCGAGGGCCAGCGCCCAGTCGGTGGACAGGAAGACGCCGTAGCCTAGGCCGTACACCACGGCCAAGGCGAGGATGTCCTTCAGGGACGGGAAGAAGGCGAAGCCTAGGGCGCTCAGGGCCATGGGGAGGCCGGCCAGGAAGACGACGGCGGTGCGGTCGACGCGGTCCGACAGACGGCCGGCGACGAAGGTGGAGACGGTCGCCCCCACCAGGGCCATGCCGGCGACGGCGGCGGTGCCGCGGGCGGGCTGGGCCATGCCGAGCACGTCCCTGAGGTAGTACAGCACAAACGTCATGAGGAGGGTGAGGCCGAACATGATAGACAGGCGGGCGGCGAAGACGAGGGCGAAGGCGCGCCGGCCATGCCGGGCGCCGCGGCGGCGGGAGGAGGCGGCGGCGCGGCCTTGGGGTCGCCAGGAGGCCGGGCGGGCGTCCTCGTGCACGCCGAGGGCGGTGACGGCGGTGCCGAAGACGATGGACAGGAGCATGGCGCCGTACGCGTTCGCCTCGCTCCCGACGCCGGCGGCGGCGAGACCCACCACCGTACCCAGGAGGGCGAAGACGCCCATGTACCCCGAGGCGCTGCCCCACTGTTCGGGCGGCACGATGTCGGGCACGAGCGCCTCGTACGCGGCCATGGAGGCGTTCTGCCCCAGCGTGGCGAGGAGGTAGCCGGCGGCCAGGTCGAGGAGGCTCTGCGCCCCCGCCATCCCCACCAGGCCGAGGACGTTGAGGGCGCTGCCGCCGACCACGAGCGGCATGCGCGGCCGGCCGCCCTGGCGCAGGCGGTCGGACATGTATCCGGCCACGGGCGGCACCACGAGGGCGACGAAGGAGCCGAGAGCGGCGACGCGTCCGAGGACGGCGGTGTGCTGGGCTTGGGCGAGGCGCAGGATGCCGAGGGGGAGGACGATCGTCGAAAGAGCTCCGGATTCGAGGTTGAGGGCAAACCACAGGGCGGCGAGGAGCGACTGGCGGTCGACGCGGTCCCGCCACCAGGTCGAAGCGCGCTGCTCCATATCGCCCGGCCTCCTGGCTTCAGTATAGTGTCGCTTCCTGCGCCGGAACCCGAGGTGCCTGCGCCTTGGGCGCCGAACCGACCGCGGGGGCGGGGAGGGCGCGCGCGGACGGGCGGCGTACATGTGGGGACCAGACGGGAGGAGAGGGCGGCGGTGCGGCAAGCGCTGGTGGGGGCGGCGGGGGCGGCGGCGGTGACGCTGGCCTTCGTGGCCCTGCGCCCTCACCTCGCCCCCTTTCCACCGCACCCCGTCTACCGGCAGTTGCCGCCTCCGGCGGGGGCCGTCCCGGCTGCCTGGCTTCGGCAGGGCGTGGACCCCGGCACCCCGCTCGCAGGCGTGCCCGCCCCCGCCTTCACCCTCACCGACCAGCGGGGGCGGCGGTTCTCCCTGTCCTCCCTGCGCGGCCGCGTGGTCCTCCTGGCGTTCGTCGACAGCCGCAGCACGGGCTACGGACCGCTTACGGCCCAGACGCTCCTCGACGCCCGCACCCTCCTCGGAAGGGGGGCGGATGCCCTCGCCCTCGTGGGGGTGAACACCGACACGAAGGCGTGGGGCGTCGCTGCCGTCCGCGCCTTCAGCCGCGCCCAGGGCCTCGGGCGGGCATGGCTCTACGGCACCGGCGACCCCTCCGCCTTGGCGGCGGTGCGTCGGGCGTACGGCGTTGCGCCGGGGATGCCGGCGGTCTTCCTCATCGACGGGCGGGGGAGGGAGCGGGCGGCGTTCCTCATCCCGGGGGAGGCGGCCGACGTGCCGGAGCAGGCCGAGGTGCTGGCCCGTGCCGCCGACCGCCTGCTCGCCCGCCCCGTGCCCCTGGCCCCGGCCTCCCTCCTGACGGGGGCCCCGACGGAGCCGGTCGTGGGCGGGGGCGCCTTCCGCCTCTCCGGGTGGGACGCAACCGGCCGAGCGGCGACGTTGACCGCCGGGAGGGGGCAGGCGGCGGTAGTGGCCTTCTTCGCCACCTGGTGCACGGCGTGCCGGCGCGATCTCACCGCCGTCGCCCGGTACTCCGCGGTCGCGCGGCGGCTGGGGCTGCCGCCGGCGGTGGCGGTCGACCTGCGGGTGGCCGAGCCGTCCACCGCCTACGTGCGCACGGCATGGCGGCGCGACCGCGTCGCCCTGGCGGTGGCCCTCGACGCCACGGGTCGGGTGGCCGACGCCTACGGCGTCACCGCCCTGCCCACGCTCGCCGTGGTGGACGCCCGCGGCCACATCCTCTGGCGCCACCAGGGGGCCATGGCGGCGGCGGCGCTGGCGCGGGCAGTCGCCGCCGCCCTGGGCGGCGGCCGCCGGCCCTGAACGGCGGCCGAACGGCTGGGATCGAAGGGCGAATCGTCAAGGGGCCGTCGGCATATGGACCTTCGACCCCTGACGGCAGGTATTTCTTCCGCCAGATCGAACCACCTACGGCCGGGGGCGGACCGTTCGTTCCCGATGCTGACGGTTCGCCCCCGGGGGCCGGGGCGGCCCCGCTCGAAACGTGGGGATGCCGGGACGGCGCGGCGCCGGAAGTCGGCGCCGCCCTCCCGGGACCCGGATGAGGGAAGGAGGTTGGCCCGTGGCAGACTCGGATCGCCTGGCGCTCGCCGAGGGGGACGACGCCCAGCTCTGGAGCCGGGGACAGTTCCTGCGCGCCTCGGCCGGCCTGTTCGTCGCCGGTGCGGCGTCCCTCTGGCTTCGGCCGCAGATCGTCGACGCGGCGCGCGCCGTGTTCGGCTCGCCTGTGGAGCACGGCCTCGTGCATCTCTACCAATACGACTTCTTCTTCGTGCCCAACTACATGACGTGGCGGGTGGGTACGCCGCTCACGGTGCGCCTGCACAACATGAGCACGACACGGTGGCACGAATGGCAGATGGGGCGCACCATCTACCTGGAGTCGAGCGTCCTGGGCGTACAGACCGCCAACGCATGGAAAACGGACTTCTGGGATGGCGTGCACGTGACCCTGAGCAACGTCTTCGGGATGGACAACTTCGCGCCCAACGAGGCAATCGTCACCTATATCGGGCCGAAGGGTCCGTACCAGATCGCACCCGGCGGCGACTTCAGCCCGACCCTCAAGCCCGGGGGGCACGTCGACATCTCGTTCGTGGTGCCCGACAAGCCGGGCATGTGGGAGTACGGCTGCTTCATCCAGAGCGACGTGCACTACCGGCTGGGCATGCGCGGGCGCGTGAACATCCTGCCGGCCTGAGCGGCGGGGGTGAAGGGGAGGGAAACCGGTTTGGGCGACCTCGTCGCGGTGTTCGTCATCTGGCTGGTGGCCGGCGGCCTGGCCGAGTGGGCGACGGTGAGCTGGATCAACAGCGGCCCGTGGGACAGCGGCCCGTACTTCTACGTGGCCTCCAACCTCGGGACGGTCGGCCTGCACGCCTTCGACTTCCTGCTCGAGTTCGCCGTGGCGATCTTCATGCTCGTGGTGGTGATGATCGCCTACTCCGCCGTCCGCTTCCGCGTGCGTCGGGGCGAGCGCCCGAGCCAGGCGCCGAGCCAGTCCCGCTACAACGGGACGTTCGTCGGCGTCTGGATCGTGGGCAGCATCGTCCTCAACCTCCTGTTCTGGATCCACCCCACGGCGAGCGGCCTCGAGGCCGTGTACGCCGCCCAGCTGCCGCAGAACAACAAGAACGCCCTCATCGTCGACGTGGCGGCGCGGCAATGGGAGTGGATCTTCAGCTACCCGCAGTACGGGATCCAGCAGGCGGTGAACAACCAGGGCTTCGACGCCCTGTGGCTGCCGGTCAACCGGCCGGTGGAGTTCGTCCTCAAGTCGTACGACCCGGCGCACAACTACGAGAACATCGACTACGTCATCCACTCGTTCTGGATTCCGGCCTTCGGCGTCAAGGAGGACGTGGTGCCGGGGCAGACGCGCTACCTGTACCTCATCCCCACCCACATCACGTCCACGAAGACGAACGAGATGGTCCGGGTGCAGTGCGCGGAGGTGTGCGGCGGCGGCCACCCCTACATGGAGGCCGACGTGCACGTGGTGACGCCGCAGGCGTTCGCCGCCTGGGTCCAGCACCAGAAGCACCTGCAGGCCAGCATCCTGAACCTGGAGGGCATCGTCGGCGACGAGAGCTGACGAGCATGAACGGAATGCGGAAGGAGTGAGGGCATGGCTCGCGTGGTGACGGCGCCCGGCACCGTCCGGGCGGCGGGCGGCCGTGCGAGAGCGGGAGGCGGCATGGCGCCGGCGATGCGGGGCGTGCTGTGGGGGCTGGTGGCGTTCTTCGTGTTCAACGCCGCCACGCTGGCGGTCGATCCGTCGGCGGAAAGCCCGTACGCCTCCCAGGTGTCGGTGACCGTCGGCTGGTTCGCCGCCATGATCGCCTACCTGCTCGGGATCGGCGGCCTGGAGGCGGTGGCGCGGCCGATGTTCGGCCTCAGCGACACCTGGCGCGAGGCACCCGGCTGGCGCCGCTACTTCGGCTTCTCCACCGACCACAAGGTGGTCGGGCTGCAGTACATGCTGGCCTCGGCCGGCGGCTTCCTCGTCGCCGGGCTCGTGGCCATGGCCATGCGCTACCAGCTCATGACGCCGTACCTGACGATCTTCGGGTCGACGTCCGACTATCTCACGGCGGTGGGCATCCACGGCACGATCATGATGTTCTCCGTGGCCACCGTGTTCATGGTCGGCGGCCTGGGCAACTACCTGGTGCCGCTCATGATCGGCACCAACCGTACGGTGTTCCCGAAGCTGTCAGGCCTGAGCGTGTGGCTCGTGCCCTTCGGCATCCTCACCGTCGCCCTGAGCCCCCTTCTGGGCGGCTTCACCACAGGGTGGCGAGGCTACCAGCCGCTGGCCGGCTCCGACACGAACGGCATCCTCTTCTACTACCTCGGCATCGTGGCTCTCACCACCTCGTCGTTCATGGTGGCGCTCAACCTCACCACCACGATCATCTTCCGGCGCGCCCCCGGGGTGACCTGGAACCGGCTGCCGATGTTCGCGTGGGGCATCCTCACGGTCTCGCTCCTCAACCTCATCTGGCTGCCGGAGATCCAGATCACCTACCTCATGAACCTGGCGGAGCGCCTCGTGCCGCTCAACCTGTTCAACGCCAACGGCTCGCCGGCGATGTACCTCGACCTATTCTGGCTCTTCGGCCATCCCGAGGTGTACATCGTCGTCGTGCCCGCTCTGGCGGTGTGGAACGAGATCCTGCCGGTGATGGGGAAGAAGTCGCTCTTCGCCCGCCCGGTGGCGGTGCTCGGCCTGGTGTTCGTCATGCTCCTGAGCGGCCTCGTCTGGGCGCACCACATGTTCACGAACATCCGGGCCACCGAGCAGCTGCCGTTCTCGTTCTTCACCGAGATGATCTCCATCCCCACCGGCTTCGCCTACCTAGCGGCGATCGGCACGCTCTGGCGGTCGCGCCTGCAGGTGAACACCCCGACGCTCCTCGTCCTCATGAGCATGTTCAACTTCCTCATCGGAGGCCTGACGGGGCTGTTCCTGGCGGATGTGCCGATCAACTACCAGATCCACAACACCTTCTGGGTGGTCGGCCACTTCCACTACACGATCATCGGCGGCATGGTCTTCTCCTCCCTGGCGGCGATGTACTACTGGCTGCCCAAGTTCTCGGGCCGCATGTTCAACGAGTTCTGGGGCAAGTTCGGCGCCATCTGGATCTTCATCGCCTTCAACGCCACGTTCGGCAACTTCTTCGTCCTCGGCCTGCGGGGCATGAACCGGTGGGTCCCGGTGTACCCCGGCTACCTCGTGCCGGAGAACGTCTGGACCTCGATCGCCGCCTTCGTGCTCGGCGCGGGCTTCCTCTTCCACGCCGCCCACCTGTGGTGGGCCTGGTACCGGGGCGAGAAGGCGGACGAGAACCCGTGGGGGGCGCGTACGCTCGAGTGGCAGACGAGCTCGCCCACGCCTGAGGTCAACTTCTCCCGTCCGCCCATCGTGGCCGCGAACTTCTACTCGTACGGCGACGACGCGCCGCCCGTATTGTGGGCCGGCGACGCGTCGCACGCCGACTAGGGGGTGGCGGCAGTGGCATTGGACACGTACGATCCGTCGGAGGAGAGCTCCCTCGCCAGCCGGCGCGGCGGCCTCGGCATCCTGCTGGCCGCCCAGGCGGTCATCCCCGTCGTGCTCATCAGCGTGCGCTTCCTCCTGGCGTCGGAGAGCGTGGGACCGGTCAACCAGGTGCTGGGCGTGCTGGCCGCGGTGCTGGGGCTCGTGGCCGCCTACCTCGGCATCCAGGCGCGCGGCGCGGCCTCTCGGGGTGAGCGCGCGGGGTACGACAGCCTCCTGGGCTGGGCGGTCGCGAGCGCGGTCCTCTCCATCGCCCTCCTCATCGTGCAGTGGATCGCCTTCTACGGCACGGGCACCTCGCCCGGAAGCCCCTACGGCGAGGTCTTCTACGTGATGAGCGGCACGTGGCTCATGTACCTGTTGATCGCGGCCTTCGTCCTGTTCGCCGCCCGGGTGCGCGGCCGGCGCGTGGCGTACGGCCCCGACAACTACTGGGACGTGGAAGCGGCCACGCTGTTCATGTCCTTCGTCTCCCTCGTCGGCGTGGTCACCTACCTCTTCCTCTACCTGATCTGAGCGGAAAGGGGGGTGCTCGGTGGTGCATGAGACGTTCTGGCCCCACTTTCCGTTCTTCATCCCGGGGCTGCCCGGCATCGCCAACTGGTGGGACATCTTCTGGTGGGCGTTCCAGCTCGTGGTGATGAGCGCCGTCCTCATCGGCCTGCGCCGCCTCGGTGTGGGCGTGGACGAGGAGAACGAGCGTCGCCTGCCGACCGCCCTGCGCCGTGCGAGCGCGCGGCCGCCGGCCGCAGGCCGCGGTCCTGCGGTGCCCGGCTAAGGCGCGGATCGAGGTGGGCGCTACCGTGCCGGGAAGACGGCTGCGAGCGGCGTCGTCCGGCGCGCCGGCGGGCGCTGGCGCAAGAGGCGAGGGCCAGCCCGACGTCTCCCCCCTGGAGGCGGCGATGGTGGTGGCGGCGCACGAGTGGGCCGGACAGGCGCGTCCCTGGCTCGGGGTGTACTTCCTCCTGGGGGCTCTGTTGTTCGTCCCCCTGGCCGTCAACCCCGCCCTGGGCCGCGCGCTCGAGCTGCAGGCCAGGCAGATCCAACCCGGCCGCCCGCTGTATCCGCTGCCCCATCTTGCCTTGGGACCGAGCCTGTTCGACCTCGCGTGGGGTATCGCCCTCCTCCTTCCCCTGGCGGCCATCGCGCGAGCCGTCGCCCTCGGGCCCGCAGGACCCGGGGCGGTATGGCCGGCGCTCCGCCGGGGGTGGGCGGAGACGGCCCGGGCGTTGCTCGGGTGGGCGGTCGGCATGGCGGCGCTGGCGGCCGCAGGCTTGGCGGCGGCGCAGGTCGCCCCGGCGGCGATACGGGCCGTCGTGGTCGCCGCGGTGGTGGCGGCAGCGCTCGGGGCGTGGGGGGTCGGCTTCTGGCTCCTGGCGCTCGCAGGGCGTGAGGGCGGTCGGGGGGCCGAGCCCCGGCGCCTGGCGGAGTGGCTGAGAGGCCAGCCCGTGGCGGCGGGCGTCGGCGTCGGCCTGTGGACGGTGTCGGTGGCCCTCGTCGGCATGTTGGCGGCGGCCGTCACGTGGACGTCGGATCTGTGGGCGGGGATGGCGTTCGAGGCCCTCGCACTGGCAGCGGCGTGGCTCCTGGCCGTGCGCACGGCGATCGTGTTCACGTCCGCCCAGGTGCGATCGGGCCGGCGGTCGGCAGGCATGGGGAGTGTATCCGGCCGGGCCGGCTAGCGGGGAAGGGAGGGGTGTCGGTGCCGTTCGACCTGTTGTGGAGCATCACCGCCGTGCCGCTCTTCGTACTGGTGGTGATCGTCCTCTCGGTGATCCTCTGGCGCGACTACTTCGAGACGTAGGCGTCCCCGCTGCGCGCCGCCCCCAGCCTCGGCTTCGGGCCGCCTCGCGGCGGACCCGCAGGCTGGGCGCGCGCCGCAGGACCTGGGACGGGTGCGCACGGATGGGCTGGGAGGGAACAAGGACCCATGCACGCGCTCGTCGTATGGACCTTCCTCAGCCTGGCCGTGACCGCCGCCTTCGGCGCGGTGCTGTTCGTGGGCTTCACCTTTCGCCAGCCGGTCACGTTCCTGTGGTTCAACCTCAACGACGCGTCCTATCCCCGCACCCTCGTCATGGCCCACATGGCGTCCGCCATGGTCACCTTCCTCTTGTTCACCTGGTACCTCGTGCGTCGGGGGCTGGGGGACGCGTTCGTCGACGCGGCCTACGCCCTCACCGCCCTGACGTTGGGCGTGGGCATGGCGTTCTTCCTGCGCTACGACTACTGGTCGCGCCCCCTGAGGTGGCGGCTGGTGGGGGCGCATCTGGTGCTGGCGGTCTTCACCTTCATCGCCATCGTCGTCGCCCTACCGCTCTTCCCGCCTCCGCCTCGCACCGTGCCGCGCTCCGATCTGGGATCGCACAGCTCCCTGTGGGCGAACGTGCAGCAGAACCTCGAGCTGGAACTTAGGAATCGTCTCGCCCATGCCCATGGCGGAGCTCACCGATCCCGATGATGGCGGCCAGGACCAGGGCGACGACGAAGACCGCGCCGGCCACCGCGAGCAGCGTCATCCTCCCACCCCCAAGGCGAGCGAAGGTCGGACACCGGCGGCCACCCGCACCAGCGCCCACATGCCGGACGTCTCGTGCCCGGGCACGAGGGAGGCGAGCCGGTACAGGCCGGGGCGGGTGGCGCGGAAGGTGAACGAGGCGCTGGCCCCCTCCGGGATCCCCTGGCGGAGCCGTCCGGCCGGAACGGCTGCGCCCGGGAGGACCGGGGACGTGCTGGACGGGCCCGCGACGAGCGCGAGGGAGTTGTGGAGGGTGCTCAGGTTGCGCAGGGTGACCGTCACCCTCCAGCCGAGCGGTACCGTGAGGCGCATGGCGCCGTGCTCCGTGCCGTCGAGGTCGAACCCCCCCGTGCGCGCGCCCGCGACGACGAGGAGCGACATGGCGTGTCGGGACGGGAAGACATGCAGGTAGGAGGCGGGCGGGCGGAAGGATAGGGAGGTGGGCCGAGGGGGAGGGGTCGACGGGCCGCACCCCCCGAGGGCGAGGACCGCAGCGACGGCCAGAGCCCCTCGGCCAAGACGCGGCGACACGGGCTACCCCTCCCACGGGCGACGGGTTTCGAACGGGAGCGAATTCGTCCCCGGACATGGCCCTCCTGCCGCAGGGGCGGGGCCGGACGGCCCCCGCCGGCGGCGGCGGAGGAACCGAAGGACCGGGGGACGAACGCTCCAAGCAACGGACGAGGAAGGGATGGTCGTAGGGTGAGCAGCCAGGCGAGGCAGGCCGAGCTTGCGGCCCTGCCCGTGGCGACCCGGTCCGCTGCGCGCTCCGGCGCCCGGAGCCTGGTCGCGACCGCTTCCGATTACGTGCAGCTCATGAAGCCGGGGATCGTGCTCCTTCTCCTCATCACGGCCTTCTGCTCCATGATCGTGGCCGCGCACGGCCTAACGGCGCCCCGTACGCTCATCGCCGCCCTGGTGGGCCTCGCCCTGTCGAGCGGCGGCGCGAATGCGGTGAACATGTGGTACGACCAGGACATCGACCGCGTCATGCTGCGCACCCAGCGCCGGCCGGTGCCGGCGGGCCGCATGGCGCCGGAACGGGCCCTGTGGTTCGGCGTCGCCTGCCAGGTGGTCTCCTTCGCCCTCATGTGGCGGACGGTGGGGGCGCTGGCGGCGCTCCTCTCGCTCGCCGGCTTCGCCTACTACGTCTTCATCTACACCATGTGGCTCAAGCGGACCACGCCCCAGAACATCGTCATCGGCGGCGCTGCCGGCGCCTTCCCGCCTTTGGTGGGGTGGGCGGCCGTGACGCACGGGCTTGCCCTCGCGCCCGTGCTCATGTTTTTGGTGGTGTTCCTGTGGACGCCGCCCCACTTCTGGAGCCTGGCCCTCTACCGCCAGGAGGACTACCGGCGTGCCGGCATCCCCATGATGCCGGTGGTGGCGGGCGAGCGGACGACGAAGGCGCAGTCGCTCGCCTATGCGGTCCTCACCCTGCTCGCCTCCTCGGCCCTCGCCGCCACCGGCGCCGTGGCACCCTGGTACCTCGCCATCGTGGTGCCGGCCGGCGTGGCCTTCGTGTTCTTCTCCCTCGCCACCTGGCGGGAGCGCCTGCCCGCCGTGGCCTGGGCCAAGCGCACGTTCCGCTTCTCCCTGCTCTACCTGGCGGCAGTCTTCGGGGCCATGGTGCTGAGCGTCCCCGGCTTGTTCGGGCGTTAGGGCGCTGCGCACGGCGAGGCGGCCGGGGGCTCCCCCGGCCGCCTCGGCGTGTGGGTCGCCTGGTGCCTCTACTTGACCGGGGCGGTGCGCCGGCTGGCGGTGGCGCGCCAGGACACGGTGGGGCGGATGACGCCCAGGTCGGCGCGGTCCTTGTACTGGGCGGCGATCTCGATGATGCGCTTGATCACGTCCTGGGTGAGCAGGTGCGGCTTGAGACCCAGGTCCTCGAGGGCGGAGTGCTTGGCGTTGTAGTAGTGCTGCTCCTTCTCCACGCGCGGGTTGGGCAGGCGCTCGATGCGGGCGTCGATGCCCATGTCCCGCGCCGCCGCCACCACCCGCTCGGCCAGGTCGGCGACGCTGAACGACTCGGTGAACTGGTTGAACACCCGGAACTCCCCCGGCTGGGCGGGGTTCTCGCACGCCAGCTCGATGCAGCGCACGGTGTCCTCGATGTTGAGCATGCCCCGCGTCTGGCCCCCGTCGCCGTACACCGTGAGGGGGTGGCCGATGGCCGCCTCGAGGCAGAAGCGGTTGAGGACCGTACCGTAGATCTCGTCGTAGTCGAAGCGGTTCGTGAGTTCGGGGTCGTGCGCCGTCTCCGCCGTCTCCACCCCGTACACCACGCCCTGGTTGAGGTCGGTGGCGCGGATCCCCCAGGCCCGGCAGGTGAACATGATGTTGTGGCTGTCGTGCACCTTGGACAGGTGGTAGAACGAGCCCGGCTGCTTGGGGTAGGGAAGCACGTCGCTGCGCCCGTTGTGCTCGATCCGGATCCACCCCTCCTCGATGTCGATGTTGGGGGTTCCGTATTCGCCCATCGTCCCGAGCTTGACCAGGTGCGCGTCAGGCACGTGCTCCTTCATCGCGTACAGCACGTTGAGGGTCCCCACGACGTTGTTCACCTGGGTGAACACGGCGTGCTCGCGGTCGATCATCGAGTAAGGGGCGCTGCGCTGCTCGGCGAAGTGGACGATGGCGTCGGGCCGAAAGCTTGCGAACACGTCGGACACGAACTCGTAGTTCGTGAGGTCGCCCACGAACGTCGGCATCTTCTTGCCGCTCTTGCGCTCCCATGCCGCCACGCGGGCCTCGAACGGGGGGAGCGGGGTGAGGCTGGAGATCCCCAGGTCCTTGTCCCACTGCCGTCGAAGCAGCCCGTCCAGGGCGCCCACCTCGTGCCCCTGCTTGGAGAGGTAGAGGGCCGTGGCCCAACCGCAGAAGCCGTCGGCCCCCATCACCAGGATCTTCACGCCTATCCACAACCTTTCTGTCCTGGCCGGCCCTGCCGGATGCCGGTCCTTCGTGCGCCGCCGCGGCCGCGGGCGGGCCACCCGTGCGTCGCGACCATCCTATCAAAAGCGGAGGGGCTCGGACCACCGGTCGCTCAGGCGCCCGGCGAGCGCGTACGGGCGGGGTCGACCGTCTTCCCCATGCGGCCGCGCACGCCGTCGACGATGCCGCGCACCCGCATGAGCGTGTTCGGCACGCCGTAACGCGGGTTCACCACCAGCTCGCGCGCGCTTTGGAGGGCGGAGAAGCGCAGGGCGAGGAGGAACTCGCGCCCGCTCCGCCGCGTGCTGAGGGCGGTGAAGACGCGGTTGCGGCTGTCGTAGTACGCCTTCCAGGGCGGGTTGCGAGAGATGACGCGGCGGGCGGCGCCGCGCTCCCCCAGGGGGTGGAGCATGCGGCTTGTGGGCACGATCACCACGGGGATGCCGCGGCCGCGCGCTCGCAGGCAGTACTCGTAGTCGGTGAAGCGGGAGAAGAAGTCGCCGCGCGGGTAGCCCACGGCCTCCACCAGCGGCCGACCGGCGAGGAAGCCGCAGAACGGGGCGAGGTCGGTCTCGTAGGGCTCGCCCCGATCCACCTTCGCCCGCGCCACCGGCACCGGCAGGCCGCGCCAGTCGAAGCCGGCGTTGTACTTGTCGAGGCCGGGGTCGTATTGCACGGAGGAGAAGATGGCGGGTCGGGTCGGGTCGGCGCGCTCGGCCACGGACATGATCGCCTCGAGGGCGACGGGCTCCGGCTGGGGGTCGTCGTCGGTAAGCCACGCCCAGTCGTAGCCCAGGGCGAGCGCCTCCCTCAGGCCGGCCTCGAAGCCGCCCGCCCCACCCAGGTTCTCGGGCAGGGTGAGGACGCGGGCGCGGGGGAACTCCCGCGCCACCATGTCGCGCGTGTCGTCGGTGGAGGCGTTGTCCACCACGAGCAGCCCGTCCGGCAGCCGCGTCTGGGCCTCGATCGCCGTAAGGCAGCGGCGCAGGGTGGCGCTGCGATTGTACGTGACCACGACGGCGCACACGGTCGACACGCGATCGCCCCCCGCCCGATCGTTCCCGGTCCGGCGTCGGACATGCGAACCCTGCCATCCATTCGACGCCGCTCGTCCCATCCCTGGCCGCCGATGGGTGGGGCGGGGCGTGCGTGCCATGGTACACTCGCGCCAGAAGAGACGGATGCGCGCGCCGGGGCCCAGGCGGCGCGCGCCGGGGGGTCGGGCGTGCTCCTGGCGGTCGACATCGGCAACACGGAGGTCGTCCTGGGCCTCTTCCAGGGCGAGCGCCTGGCACGTCACTGGCGGCTTTCGGCCGACCCGCGCCGTACGCCCGACGAATACGGCGTGTTCGTGCGCGCCCTGTTCGAGGCGGCGGGGGTGGACAGGGGCGAGGTGACGGCGGTGGCGATCGCCTCCGTCGTCCCGCCCCTCCTCACGGTGTGGCGAGAGGCATGCGCCGACCTGTTCGGCCTGTTCCCCTACGTGTACGGGGAGGACGGCGACTTCGGCATCGAGGTGCGCGTGGACATGCCCGCCCGGGAGGTGGGGAGCGACATCCTCTGCAACGCCGTCGCCGCCCGCCGCCTGTGCGGCGCCCCGGCCGTGGCCGTGGACTTCGGCACGGCCCTCACGGTGGACGCCGTGGCCGCCGACGGCGCCTACGTGGGCAGCGCCATCGCACCGGGCATCGTCACGGCGGCGGAGGCGCTGGCCCGCAAGGCAGCCAAGCTGCCGCGCATCGAGTACGCGCCGCCGGCGCGCGCCATCGGCACGAGCACGGTGGAGGCGATGCAGTCGGGGCTCATCCTAGGCTTCGCCGGCCAGGTGGACGGTCTGGTGCGACGGGTGCGGGCGGAGCTCGGGGCACCCGCCGCCCCGGTGGTGGCGACGGGCCCCCTGGCGCCGCTCATGGCCCAGGTATGCGAGACGATCGACCGCGTGGAGCCGTGGCTCACCCTCTTCGGCCTCGCCCATGTGGCCGGCCGCCGGGGCGGTGCGGGGGGGCGGACGGCGTGACCCTGGAGGGCGAGGTGGAGCGCGTCACCTTCCACAACCCCGCCAACGGCTATACCGTCCTGCGCCTGCGGGCGGGCGGGGAACGGGTGACGGTGGTGGGGCGCTTCTCCGCCGTCTCCGTGGGCGAGCGCCTGCGCGTGCACGGCGACATGGTGGAGCACCCCACCTACGGCAGCCAGTTCCGGGCCGAGGCGTACGAGACGTTCGTCCCCACCACGGTGGAGGGCATCGAGGCCTATCTGGGGAGCGGGGTGATCAAGGGCGTCGGCCCCGCCCTGGCCCGCCGCCTGGTGGCCGAGTTCGGCGCCCGCACCTTGGAGGTGATCGAACAGAGCCCCGCCCGTCTGCGCAAGGTGCCGGGCGTGGGCGCGGCCAAGGCGGCGGCCATCCGGGAGCGCGTCATGGCCACGCGCGAGGCGCGCGAGGTGTTCATCTTCCTCGAGGGGCACGGCATCACCCCGGCCATGGCGCAGCGCATCTACGACCAGTACGGTCCCGGCGCCGTCGCCTTGGTGCGGGAGAACCCCTATCGCCTGGCGGAAGAGGTGCGGGGCATCGGCTTTCGCATCGCCGACCGCATCGCGCGCAGCGTCGGCTTCGACCTCGCCTCGCCGGCACGGGCTCGGGCCGCCTGCGAGTACCTCCTGTCGGAGGCGCGCGACGCCGGGCATTGCTTCCTCCCGCGCAGCGTGCTGGCGGTCCGGCTGGCGGAGCTCTTGCGAGAAGGGACGGGGGAGGAGGCCCAGGGGGAGAGGGAGCCGGAGGCTCTCGACCTCGACGCCGTCCTCGACGGCCTGCGCCTCATGGGGCGGGTGGTGGTGGAGCCCATCTCCGGCCCGGACGGCGGCGAGGACGCGGCCGTCTTCCTCTCCTCCGTCCATCGCCAGGAGGTGACCGCCGCCCAGGGGCTGGCGCGGCTCCTGGCGGCGGAGCGGGAGGGGGAGAGGCCGGCCGCCGACTTCGCTGCGGCCAGCGGCCTCGTCTTGAGCGAGGAGCAGATGCGGGCGGTGGCGAGCGCCTTCGCCCACCGCCTGTTCGTGCTCACGGGGGGACCGGGCACGGGCAAGACCACGGTGCTGCGCACGCTCCTCGACGCCTTGGAGGCGCACCGCGAGCCCTACCTCCTGGCCGCGCCCACCGGCCGGGCCGCCAAGCGGCTGGCGGAGACCACCGGGCGCAGCGCGCGCACTCTGCACCGCCTGCTCGAGTACGGCGGGCGGGGCGAGCAGGGGCGCATCTTCGGGCGCGACCGGGACAACCCCCTGCCGCCCTGCACGGTGATCGTGGACGAGGCGTCCATGGTGGACCTGTGGCTGTTCGCCCACCTGGTCGAGGCCCTGCCGGCAGGGGGGCGGCTCGTGCTGGTGGGGGACAAGGACCAGCTGCCGTCGGTGGGGGCGGGCAACGTGCTGCGCGACCTCATCGCCTCGCGGGTGGTGCCCATGGCCGCCCTCACCCGCATCTACCGGCAGGAGGCGGGAAGCCGCATCGTGGAGAGCGCCCACGCCATCCTGCAAGGGCGGATGCCCCGGTTCACGCCCCCCGACGGCGAGTTCACCCTGGACGAGACCCCCGACCCCGAGGCGTGCGCCGCCCGCGTCACCTCTCTCGCCCTGGCCCTGGGCAGCATGGACAACGTCCAGGTCCTCACGCCCATGCGCCGCGGGCCGGCGGGTGTGGAGGCGCTCAACCTGCGCCTGCAGGCGGCGCTCAACCCGCCCGCCCCGGGGCGGCCGGAGGTGAACGTGCGGGGGGCGCCGCTTCGGGTGGGGGACAAGGTGATGCAGATCCGCAACAACTACGCGAAGGCCGTGTTCAACGGCGACAGCGGCACGGTGGTGGCGATCGACCCGGCCGAGCCCACCGTCACGGTGCGCTACCCGGAGCCCGAGGCGGACCGTGACGTCGTGTACGCCGGACGGGAGCTGGACGAGATCACCCTCGCCTACGCCGTCTCCGTCCACAAGTCGCAGGGGAGCGAGTACCCGGCCGTGGTCCTGGCCATGCTCACACAGCACTACATGCTCCTGCAGCGAAACCTGCTCTACACGGCGGTGACGCGCGCCAAGACGCGCGTGGCCATCGTCGGCCAGCGCCGGGCCGTGGCCATGGCGGTGCGCAACAACCGCGTGGCCGAGCGCCACACCCGCCTGAGGGAGAGGCTGGGCCAGGCGGTGGCCGAGGCGGGGGCGACCTGAGGGGATCCGCCGACGGGACCGACCGGAAAGGGGAGAGCGAGCGTGTCCGCCGATTTCTACCGATTCGATGCCATGCTCACGCTCGAGGAGCGGCAGGTGCGCGACGCGGTGCGGGAGTTCGTCGAGCGGGAGGTGCGCCCCGTCATCGGCGCCTGTTGGCGCGAGGGGCGTTTTCCCATCGAGCTCGTGCCGCGCATGGCGGAGCTGGGGCTCTTCGGCCCCACGTTGCCCGAGCGCTACGGCGGCCTCGACCTGGGGGCGATCCCGTACGGCCTCATGATGCTGGAGCTGGAGCGCGGCGACAGCGGCCTGCGCTCGTTCGCCTCCGTGCAGGGGGCGCTCGCCATGTACGCCATCTACCGCTACGGCTCGGAGGAGCAGCGCCAGCGCTGGCTTCCCGCCATGGCGCGAGGGGAGAGGATCGGCTGCTTCGGCCTCACCGAGCCGGACGCCGGCTCCGACCCCGGCGCCATGCGCACGCGCGCCCGGCGCGACGGCGACGCCTACGTCCTGGACGGCGCCAAGCGCTGGATCACGAACGGCAGCATCGCCGACGTGGCGGTGGTTTGGGCGCGCGACGACGAGGGCGAGGTGGCGGGCTTCCTCGTGGAGCGCGGCACGCCGGGGTTCAGCGCGCCGGAGATCGAGACCAAGGCGTCCATGCGCGCCTCGGTCACCTCCGAGCTCGTGCTCGAGGGCGTACGCGTGCCCGCCGACCAGCGCCTGCCGGGGGCGCGGGGCCTGGGGGCGCCGCTCTCCTGCCTGACGCAGGCGCGCTACGGCATCGCCTGGGGGGCCCTGGGCGCGGCCATCGCCTGCTACGAGGAGGCGCTCGCCTACACGAAGGAGCGCCTCTCCTTCGGGCGCCCGATCGCCGCCGCCCAGCTCACCCAGGAGCGGCTGGTGGACATGCTCGCCCGCATCGTGCGCGGCCAGCTCCTGGTCCACCGCCTGGGCCAGCTCAAGGACGCGGGCCAGATGACGTATCCCCAGGTGTCGCTGGCAAAGCGGGAGAACGCCCGTGCCGCCCTGGAGGTGGCGCGCATGGCGCGCGAGCTTCTGGGCGGCAACGGCATCTCCACCGAGTACGGTGCCTTCCGCCACATGGCCAACCTGGAGACGGTGGACACGTATGAGGGCACGTACGAGATCCACACCCTCATCGTGGGGCGGGAGATCACGGGCGAGGGGGCCTTCGGCCGCTGAAGGGCGGCGCTACGCCGCCTGCCCGGGCCGACGGTAGCCGGCGCGCCGCAAAAGGTCGCCCACCGTCGTCACCGTGTACCCCTGGGCCCGCAGCATGGGGAGGAGGCGGCGCACCGCCTCCACCGTGGCGCTGCGGTCGCCGCCCCCGTCGTGGAAGATGACGATCCGACCCGGGGCCATCTGGCGCATGGCGCGCTGCACCAAGGCGTCGGGGCTCTGGCGCAGGTAGTCCCGGGTGTCGACGCTCCACTGCACGATGACGTAGCCCAGGCGGCCGAGCGCCGCCCGCGCGGCCGTGTCGCCCACCCCCTGGGGCAGGCGGTACAGGGTGGGCCGGCGGCCCACCAGGCCCTGGAGGAGGTCGGCGGCCTCGTTCGCCTCCGCCGCCACCTCCTCCTCCGTGCGCCCCCTGAGGCGGATGTGGTGCATGCCGTGGTTGCCGAGCTCCATGCCGGCAGCGGCTTCCGCCCGCACCAGGTCGGGGTAGCGCGCCACCTCCTGGCCGATGAGGAAGAACGTGGCCCGGGCGCCGTTGGCCTTGAGGATGGAGAGGATCTCGGGCGTGTAGCGGGGGCTGGGGCCGTCGTCGAAGCTGAACGCCACCACCTTGTCCGCCAGGGGGACGCCGCGCACCGTGGGCGCCAGGCGCACGGCGGAGGGAGCCGGGGCGGGCGCCCTGGCGCCGGCGGCGGGCCGGGGCGCGGCCAGGACGAGGGCAAGGGAGAGGACGGCCGACAGGCCGGACACGGTACGGACGGGCGCCGAGGACATGGCATCGCCTCCTCGGCGCCTATTCTCTCCCGGGCAAGGCGTGCTTCAGCCGCGGCTGGGGCGAGGCACGCGGGCGCGCCTGCGCGGGGTGGAACGAGGCGGCGGTAGGGGGCGGCGGCCATGCGCCCGGGCCGGCTACGCCTCCCCGCCCGAACCCGCCGCCCCTGACGGGTCGTCGCAGTCGCCGCTCGTGCAGTTGGGCGGGAACCCTGGCGGGCAGGGGGGCAGGCCCTGGACGGTGCATGGGGCCGGGGTGCAGAAGCCGTACGACGGCACGAGGAGCTGGACCGTGGCCACCGACTTGAGGACGAGGCAGACCGTGAGCTGGCAGCACACGCTCTTGCCGATGATGGCGCAGGGGCCGCAGGAGGTGGAGGCGATGACGCACTCCTGGGTCGTGCCGGCGGGCCCGCACAGGGTCGCGGTCTTGAGGAAGTTCACCGGCAGGGTGAGGGTGCAGGTGTGGCCGCTGGGGTCGGTGAGGGTGACGGTGAGGGTGAGGGAGACGGCGAAGGTGGCGTTGACGAAGTCGTCCACGCCCGTGGGGGTCGTCCCCACCAGGTTGCACGAGGAGGCGGTCACGGCGCAGGTGGCGGTCGTGCCGCTCTCGGCCGCGATGTCGCAGCACGGCCCGGACGGGATGTTCGTGCACAGGTTGTTGAAGGTCTCGGTCTGGAAGCACGAGTCGTAGACCTTGGTGACCTCGATGCAATCGATCTGCGTGGGCGCCGGGCAGCCCGACGGCGGGCACGGGCCGGGCACGATGGGGCTCGACATCGGGATCCTCCCTTCCGCGAGACGGGGGTCGGGCCACGCCACCTCTATGTCGAGCGCGGTCGGACGGTGCGGGACGGCGCCGGTCGGCGTCTTGGGGGCCGGAAGACGGCGCGCCCCGGCGGGCGGATCCCGCCGGGGCGTCGGAGGGGAGGCGCGGGGCGCATTCGGCGCGCCCGGCGCGATCACTCGACGGCGCTCAGGCCGATGCGCGGATCGAGGAGGGTGTAGACGATGTCGACGGCGATCGTGGAGGCCACCACCACCGCGCCCACCACGATCACCACCCCCTCGAGGACCGGCAGGTCGTTGGCCAGGATGGCCCCCCATGCGAGGGTGCCGAGGCCCGGGATGCCGAACACCTGCTCGGTGACGAGGGCGCTTCCCATGAGCGTGGCCATGTCGAGGCCCGCCATCGTGACGATGGGGCGTACGGCGTTGCGCAGCACGTGGACGAAGAGGATGCGTCCCGCGCCGACGCCCTTGGCGCGCGCCGTGCGGACGTAGTCTCGCGCGTACTCCTCGAGCACGCTGGAGCGGCCCATGCGGGTGTAGTAGCCGGCACCGGTGAAGGCGAGGCTGAAGGCGGGTAGGACGAACCAGTCGGGCTGGTTCACGGCCCCGAGGGGGAAGATCGGCAGACGGAAGGCGAGGAAGTAGAGCAGGATCAGGCCGAGCCAGAAGGAGGGCATGGTGAGGCCCAGGGTGGCCACCACGCTGGCCAGGCCGTCGATGGCCGTCCCCTGGCGCAGGGCGGCGATGAGGCCGAGCGTCACGCCGATGAGGAGTTCGCCCACAACCGCCGCCACCACGAGCTCCACCGTGTAGGGCAGGGCGTCCCCCAGCGCCTGGGCCACCGGCTGGTTCGTGCCGTAGTTGACCCCGAAGTCGCCGTGGGCGAGGCCCCACACGTAGTGCGCGTATTGCACGGGCAGCGGGCGATCGAGGCCGAGCTGGCGCCGGATGCTGGCCACCACCTGGGCCGGGGCGTTGCGCCCTGCGATCGCCCGGGCGGGGTTGATCGGCATCACGTAGCCGATGACGAACACCAGCGTGACGATGCCGAGCATGACCCCGACACCGCTCAACAGGCGGCGCACGACGAACCGGAACATGGCCGGCCCCCCATGGCGCGCGGGCTACGCGCGCATCTCCATGGCGTCCCTGAGCGCGTCTCCCAGGAGGTTGAAGCCGAGGACGGACAGCCCGAGCGTCGCGCCCGGCACGATCATGAGCCGGGGGGCGCTCGTCAGGTACTGGCTGCCGGCGGCGATCATGTTGCCCCAGGAGGGCGCGGGCGGCTGGACGCCGATGCCGATGAAACCGAGCGAGGCGGTGAAGGTGGCCGTCGTCGAGAACTCAAGCGTCATGTACACGACGGCCGTGCCCCACACCTGGCGCATGACGTGCCGCCATAGCGTGCGGGCGTGCGTGGCCCCCATGGCGCGGGCCGCCTCGACGAACTCGAGCCCCTTCACCGCCAGCACCTCGGCGCGCACGATGCGCGCCAGGTAGAACCAGTTCACTGCCCCGATGATGAGGATGAGGGTCAGGGGCGAAGGGCGCATGACCAGCGCCAGGAAGGCGGCGAGGAGGACCGTGGGCACGGCGAGGAGGACCTCCGTCACGCGCATGAGGACGGCGTCCACCCAGCCGCCGTAGTAGCCGGCCAAGCCGCCGAACAGGGTGCCCACCGCCGTCGCCAGGAGGTTGGCCAGGAGCGCGATCGCCAGCGTGTTGCGCGTGCCCCAGAGGAGGCGGCTGAGAAGGTCGCGGCCGAGCTCGTCCGTCCCCAGGGGAAAGGCGGCGCTGGGCCCGAGCGGCGCGCCGTCGGGGGCGAGGCCGTTGGGGAACTGGTAGTAGGGCGAGTGGGGGGCAAGGACCGGGGCAAGGAGCGCCACGGCCACGAAGGCGAGGGTGATGGCGAGGCCGAGCGCGCCGAGCGGTCGGCGCCTGAGCCGCCGCCACACCCGCAGGGCCGAGGGCGCGCCGGCGTCGGCGTCCGGGAAGCCGGGCGCGGCCACCGACCCGGCGGCGCGCATGGGCACGATGGGCGCTCCCTCCTTCGGTGGACGCCCGGCCCGTGCGGACGCCGGCGCGGCCCGAGGGGGGAGGGCGGCCGAGGGGCCTGGGCCATTGACTGCGAGGATGACTTCAGCATAATGACCTAAGGACTTTTGTCAACCGCAGCGGGCGCTGCGAAAGGATGAGGGGAATGTCGCGATCTACCGCCAGAGTGCTTCCGGCCGCCGCGGCGGCGCTCCTCCTGGTCGGCGCGGGACCGGTGACGGCCTCGGCCGCGAACGCCCACCGGGCCCAGGCGGCCAGGGCGATCACGGCCGAGATCAGCTCCGACCCGACGTCGCTCGACCCCGCCGTCGGCTTCGACCCCTTCTCGTGGTCCTTCATCCATGCGACGTTCGTCAGCCTGCTTACGTTCAACGACAAGAATCTGAAGATTGTGCCCTGGGGCGCGGCGGCCATGCCGACCGTGAGCGACGGGGGCCGCGTCTACACGTTCCACCTGCGCCACGGCCTTCGGTTCAGCGACGGCGAGCCGGTCACGGCGAGCGACTACGCTCTTGCCATCGACCGGATCCTCACGCCGTCCACGAAGTCGCTCGTGATGGCGTTCTACGACGTGATCCAGGGGGCGTCGGCCTACTCGAGCGGCAAGGCGAAGAGCGTGTCGGGGATGAAGGTCCTCGGCCCCTACACGCTCCAGTTCACCCTCGTGCGGCCCGACCGCACCTTCCTCGACGTGATGGCCATCCCCAACACGGCGGCCGTCCCCCCTAAGGCGCTGGCGAAGGAGCCGCGCACGTTCGGCCTCCACCCCGTGGGCGACGGGCCGTACGTCGTGCAGAGCTACGTGCCCGGGCGGGAGATCACGCTGGCGAAGAACCCCTCGTACTTCGACGCCCGTTCCGTCCCCACCCCGGCCATCGACGTCACGATCGGCCTTACGCCGACGACCGAAGCGTTGCGCGTCGAGGACGGCACCACGGACGTCATGATGGACACCCTGCCCACCAGCGTCTACCTGGGCGTGTACAACAACCCTCGCTACCAGGCGTACCTGCGCCACTTCAGCGCCATCACGGACAACTACGTCGCCCTCAACATGCGCAAGGCCCCGTTCACGAACAAGCTCGTGCGCGAGGCGGCCGCGTACGCGGTGGACCGAGTCCAGGTCCTGCGCGCCATCTCGGGGCTGGGCACGATCCTGACGCAGATCGAGGCCCCGGGGATGCCCGGCTTCGACCCCTCCGTCAAGCCCCTTCCCTACGACCCGGCGAAGGCCCGCAAGCTCCTGGCCGAGGCCGGCTACCCGGGTGGCAAGGGCCTGCCCACGATCACCTTTGCCGACGCGTCGGGCGGGTTCACGGCCGGGCCCAACGTCGCCCAGGTCGTGCAGCAGGACCTGGAACAGGTGGGCTTCAAGGTGCAGATCAAGGTGATGTCTGCTGGGGCCTTCCTCAGCGCCGTCGGCCAGTACCCGATGACGATGGGCATCTACGGCATGGACTATCCCGATCCGTACGACCTCATCGCCAGCCAGTTCGAGTGCAGCGAGATCGCGGCGGGCAACAACTGGCAGTACTACTGCAACCCCTCGGTCGACCGGGCGCTGGAGGCGTCGCTCAGCCTGCCGCTGTCCAAGGCGATCCCGGTGTACCGCCGGCTGCAGGCCGAGATCCTCTCCTCCTACCCGTGGATCCCCCTCTACTACACGAACTACTGGTTCCTCGTGAACCCGGCGCTGCGGGGTTTCGGGTCCAACCCCGTCTTCCCCATGCTCTTCGCCTCCTGGCGCCTGAGCGGTTGAGCGCGCCCAAGCCGCGCGGCGCGGGGACCGCAGCACCGGGGGGGAGATCCTGGTATGCTAGGCCCGAACGCCGTCCCGGGTGCGGGATTCGGCGCGGAGGAGAGCCATGACGCGGTACGAGCACACCATGCGCGTGATCCAGCAGTACATCGCCGAGCACCAGCTGGGCCCCGGCGACCGCCTGCCCGCCGAGACGGAGCTGGCCCAGATCGCCGGCGTAAGCCTGATCACGGTGCGCCGCGCCATGGCCGAGATGGCCAACCGGGGCCTGGTACGGCGCGAGCAGGGGAGAGGCTCGTACGTCGAGGCCACGCTCATCGACGCCGAGACGACGCGCCTGGGCAGCCTGCGCGAGACGCTGGGCGGACACCACGCCCTGACCACCGAGATCCTGGGCGTGGTGGAGCGGGCGGCAACCGAGCGCGAGCAGGCGGCGCTCCGGCTCTCGCGCCTGGGGCGGGTGTGGGAGGTGACGCGCCGAAGGCTCATCGACGGCGAACCGGCCATCGTCGAGGTGGCGACGGTGCCGACGCTCAAGGCGCCCGCCCTGGACGCCGCCCTGGGGGCCGACCCGAACGTGTCCCTCTACCGCCTCTTGGCGGAGCGCTACGGCTTGGAAGAGGGGCATGAGGAGCAGACCCTGGTCGTGCGCCTGCCCGATACGACGACGCGGGAGCGCCTGGGGCTTGGGCCGGGGGACCTCGCGGTCGTGGTCACGGGCGTGAGCTACGCCCTCGACGGCCAGCCGTTCGACGCCTTCCGCATGGCCTACGACGCCCGCCGCTTCGCCTTCCACCTGCGGTCGACACCGCAGGCGGCACTGGTGGCCGTCACGCGCGACATCGCCTCCGCCGGGCGGTCGAAGACCGGCTAGCCCGCGTTCCCCAGCGCCGGCTCCGGCCCTTGGGCTGCCGGGCGCAGGGAGCGGTCGGCGGCGACGAGGGCGTCGGGGTGGTCGAGGAGGACGGCGGCCGGCAGGTCCGGGCCCCGCTCCCCCGCCAGGAGGCGGGCGAGCGGGGCCGCCTTGTTCGCCCCGGCGGCGATGAGCACGACGGCGCGGGCGGAGGCGATCGTCGCCAGCCCCAAGGTGATGGCGCGCTCCGGCACCCGGGCGGCGGCCCCGAACCAAGCGGCGTTGGCCGCACGCGTGGCCCACGTCAGGGCGACGACACGGGTGCGGCTGTGCGCGGGCGAGCCCGGCTCGTTGAAGGCGATGTGGCCATTGGCTCCCAAGCCCAGCACGGCGAGGTCGATGCCGCCTACCGCGGCGATGGCGCGCTCGTACCCGCACGCCTCCGCTTCCGGGTCGGGCGCGTCGCCGCGGGGGACGTGGACGCGCGCGGGGTCGACGTCGGTGGCGGCGACGAGGTGGCGGCGCACGTAGGCGGCGAAGCTCGACTGGTCCTCGGGGCCGAGGCCCACGTACTCATCCAGCTGGAAGGCGGTCACTTCGGCCAGGGAGAGCCCTCCCTGCCGCACCAACCGGCTCAGGTGGGCGTACATGGGGAGCGCGCTCCGCCCGGTGGGTAGGGCGAGGACGGAGCGGGGACGAAGGCGCACCTGGCGGGCGACGATCTCGGCCGCCGCCGTGGCGGCGGCCTGGGCATCGGCGCACCAGAGGACGCGCATCACGGCCGCTTCCCCCCGTCTAGGGCGGCAGCGCGTGGAAAGGTGCGCACGTGGTCGCGGTAGAGGCCTTCGTACCGCGCGGCGAGGGCGGGATCCGGCGTAAGACGGCGCGTGTGCCCGCCCGCCGCGGCGACCAACGCACCGGCGTGGCGCGGGTCGACCGCCGTCGTCCCCGCCAGGAGGGCGGCCCCGACCGCGGCCGCCGACTCGTACGCGATCGCGCGCACCGGCCGGGCGAGGACGGCGGCGAGGACGGCCTCGGCCACGGCGCCGTCTCCCTCCCCGACGTGGCCGTTCGCCAACGCCACCTCGTCGAACGGTCCGACCAGGCGGCCGATGGCCTCCAACGTCCGACGCACCTCGAAGGCGATGCCCTCGACGAGGGCGCGCGCCAGTTCCGCCGCACCGTGGCGGAGCGTCAGCCCGAGCACGGCTCCGGCCACGTCGTCCCGCCACAGAACGCCCTGCTCGCCGCCCGCCAGGTAGGGCGCCCACCGAAGGCCGCCGGCCCCGGGCGGTACGGCAGCGGCGAGGGCCATGAGGTCGCGCTCGTCTCGCCCGACGAGGCGGGCCAGCCACGAGACGCTCGCGCCCGTGGCCAAGAGGTCGGCCTCGTACCCCCACCAGCCGGGAAGGGCGTGGGGCGTGACCAGGATGCGTGCACGCCGGTCGAGGCGCGGGCGGCGCACGGCGGCGAGGACGGCGGTGCTCGAACCGGGGATGACGGCCACCGTCCCCTCGGCGAGGGCGCCAACGGCGAGCGCCGCCGCCGTCGAGTCCGCAGCGCCCACCGCCACCGGCACGCCCACGGGCAGACCGAGCTGCCGGGCGGCCTCCGCCGTGACGCGGCCGCTCCGGTCGTCGGACGGACGTACGGGGGGGAGTTGCCCCACGTCCATCCCCCAGGGGGCGAGGAGGGCGGGATCGAACGCCCCCTTGGCGAGGGAAAAGGCGCCGTATCCGGCGGCGGTCGACGGGTCGGTGGCCACCTGTCCGGTCAGGCGCAGGTAGAGCCAGTCCTTGGCCGACAGCACGCGCTCCGCCCGGCGCCCGACGGAGGCGAAGTGATAGGCGTACATGGGCGCGAGGTAGCGGCCGTCGATGCGCATCCCCGTCTGCCGGTAGACGGCGCGCCGGCCCGCCTCGCCCAGGAGGCGGGCGGCGAAGGCGTCGGCCCGGGAATCCATCCAGGTGACGGCTGGGCCGGCGACCTCTTCGCCCGTCAGGACGACCAGCGTGGGCAGCTGGCCGGCGAGGCCGATTCCGCCCACGGCGCCCAGGTCGTGCCGTTGCCCCAGCCGGCCGAGGGCGGCGGCGAGGGCGTCCAGCCAGTCGGCGGGATCCTGCTCTGCCTGGCCGGGGAGGTCGGTTCGCGTCGGATGGGGAGCGCGCTCAAAGGCGACCGCGGCGCCGTCTTCACCGACGAGGGCCACCTTGACGGCCGACGTGCCTAGGTCGATGCCGAGCGCCAGGCGGGGCACGGCTACAGGCGGGCGCGCAGGACGCCCACGGCCTGCGCGGCGGCCTCGAGGGTGCGGTCGACGTCCTCGTCCGTGTGGGCGAAGGAGAGAAACAGGTTCTCGAGCGGGCCTGGGTGGAAGAGGACGCCGCGCACCAGCATCTCCTCCCACCACACGCGGAAGGCGGCCATGTCGGCATGGCGGACGGCGTCGCGGTAGTTGCGGATGGGGGCACGGGTGAACCACACCTGGAACACCGGCCCCATGCCCACCACCCGCGCCGGCAGGCCCGCGCCGTCGAACAGCTCCTGGAGACCTTCGAACAGCCGCTCCGCACGGCGGTACAACCGGTCGAACGCCTCGCGGTCGGCCAGGAGGTCGAGGGCGGCATTGGCGGCCGCTACGGCCACGCCGTTGCCGCTGTACGTGCCGGCCATGGACACCCGGCCATCGTCCACCAGGGCGAGGACGTCGCGGCGGCCGCCCAGGGCGGCGACGGGGAAGCCGCCGCCCAGCCCCTTGGCGAAAACGCTCAAGTCGGGGCGGATGCCGTACACGGACTGGGCGCCGCCCAGGGCGACGCGGAAGCCCGTGATCACCTCGTCGAAGATGAGGAGGCTGCCGTGGCGGCGGGTGACCTCGCGCATGTGCTGCAGGTACCCGGGCTCGGGCAGGATGAGGCCCGTGTTGCACATGATGGGCTCGGTGATGACGGCGGCGATGTCGTCGCCGTAGCGGTCGAAGGCACGGTCTAGGGCGTCGGGGTCGTTCCACTGCAGGATGAGGAGGCCGTCCTCCAGACCTGCCGGCAGCCCCGGCCCCTGGGGCACCGGCCGGGGCGCGTCATCCGGGCCGGCCTGGGAAAGGTCGGGGTGCTTGCTCCAATAGATGCCGTCGGAGAAGCCGTGGTACATCCCCTCGAACCGGACCACTAGCCGGCGGCCGGTGAACGCCCGCGCCAGGCGCAGGGCGTAGAGCACCCCCTCCGTGCCGGTGTTGGTCAGGTGCACCTGCTCCAAGCCGGGGACGGCGGCGCAGATCTTGCGCGCGAGCTCCACCTCGAGCTCGGTCGGCAGGGCGAACATGGTCCCCACGCTCTCGATGTGGCGCACGACCGCGCGCGTGATCGCCTCCGGGCGGTGGCCGAAGAGCATCGGCCCCAGGCCCAGCAGGTAGTCGATGTAGGTGTTGCCGTCCACGTCGGTGAGTTTCGAACCGCTGCCGCTGGCGACGAAGAGCGGGTACGGCTCCCATCCGGCGAAGGGAGATCGCGCGGTGCTGTTCACCCCGCTGGGGATCACCTCCCGGGCCGCCTGGAAGGCGGCGCCCGAGCGGGCAAACCGCTCGCCCTGGGGCCACACCATGAAGACCCTCCTCGCATTGGTATGATGTCATTATACTGACTTGGTTGGCCGATCGCCAGGGCCCGCTCCGGCACGGGCGGGCGCCGAGCGCGCGGCGTCGGGTGGTGAACGCGCCCGCCCACCCCCGACGCCAAGGGGTGGGCGGGACGGGGAGGCGGAGCGCCTCAGGCCTGGGCGGCTTGGGGCTCGATGCGGCGGAGCACGCGCAGGCCGAAGGTCATGGCCGCGACCCCGCCCACTGGGCGGAACTCCACCCCCATCGGCTCTTCGTGGTAGACGATGAGGAAGCGGCGCCGGCCGATCCGGCGGGCCGGGAGGCGCTCGCCGCCCGCCACCAGGACGAGGTGGTCGCCCTCCCGGGACACCTCGCACTGCGCGCCCTCCTCGGAGGCGTAGCGGCCTACCATCTCCTCGAGGTCGTCTGCGGGCCCCTCGTAGTCGGGCGGCGAGATGCGGGGCGTGCCGACGTCCTCCAGCCCGAGGTAGGCGTTCACCGCGCCGGTGGCCAGGCGCAAAGAGGGGGTGCCGGCGAGGTTGGCGAGCACCGCCACCGTCAGGTCGCGCTCCGGCACGAGGAGGATCTGCGCCGCCACGCCCTTGATCGACCCGCCGTGTTCGACGAGCGTCACCCCGGCCTGGTGGGCCGACACCATAAGGCCGTAGCCGTACCATTCGTCGACATCGCAGGCGATGTGCCGCGCCGTCATGGCGCGCACGCTCTCCTCCCGCAGGAGGCGTACCCCGTCCACCGTGCCGCCGGTGCGGAAGACCTCCAGGTAGCGCAGGAGATCGGCCGCGGTCGAGCGCAAGAATCCCGCCGCCGCCATGGCGGAGGACTGCCACCAAAGGGGGGAGCGCACCACCTCGCCCTCCCCCTCGGCGCCGCCCTCTCCCTCCCGGCGCCGGCGCGCGTACAGGACGGAGACGTCGGGGTCTTTCGGCACGGCCTCGACCAGGCCCGTACGCGCCATGCCGGCCGGGCCGAGGACGTGCTCGGCCAGGTAGTCGCCGTAGGGTCGGCCGCTTCGGCGCTCGACGATCATCCCCAACAGCGCGTAGCCGTCGTTCGAGTAGCTGAACACCTCGCCCGGCCGGCCGAGGGGGCGGATGTCCAGCGCGTTCAGGTAGCGCACCATCTCCTCCGGGCTGTCGATCGCCTGGCCGTCGCGCAAGAGCTCCGTCGGCAGGCCCATCTCCCGCGCCACCGCTTCGTCCTGGCGCAGGCTGGTGAGCATGGCCGGCACCAGGGTGGGGAGCGGGGGAAGGCCGGAGGAATGGGTGAGCAGGTGGTGGATGCGCATCGGCGGGTCGCTGTGCGCGTTGGGCACCGTGAGCTCGGGGATGTGGTCCACGACCGGGTCGTCGACGGACAGACGGCCCTGCTCCTGGAGCTGGAGGATGGCTACGGCCGTGAACGACTTGGTGACGGAGCCGATGCCGAACATGGTGTCCGGTGTGATCGGCAGCCCCGCCTCCCGGTCGCGGTGGCCGAAGCCGTGGGCGTACGTCATCCGCCCGCGCTCGCCCACCGCCACGATCACCCCGGGCGCCTCCGCCCTGCGGACGAGCGGCTCGGCCCAACGTTCGAACCTGGCGCTCCACGCGGCCTCGGACATGCGTCCCGCCCCCGTTTCTGCCCCGCGCCGCGCCTCCCGGGGCGACCCGGACCGGGGCGCAAAGCGGGAACTTTCGCCATGGGTTCGCGCCCGAAAGCAAGAATCCTACCGTTCTACGTTTGATGAGAGGCGGCTGGAACGACCGTTTCACCACGCCGCCGGCCGGGCGCACCAGCCCGCACCGCCGTCCCGACGGCGACAGGCAAGGGGAGGGTGCGGGGCGAACACTTCCCGATCTTGGACGGCGTCCGGGCGGCGACTCCCCCGCGCCCGCGCCTCGCCCCTTCGTCCCCCGCGCCGGCCGGTGCCGGGCGGAAGACCCCCCGGGGGCGGGCGGGCCACCATGGCATGCGACGGGCGGCGACGGGAGGCGAGAGCGTGGTCGAGGGACTCGATGCGACGCGCCGCAGGCTGGCCGACATGGGGCAGGCCGGACCCGAACCGACGGCGCGGGTGGCGGCGTGGCTGGCGGCCCACCTGCCGGAGGTGGCCTGGCGCACCGTGGCCGAGGTGGCGCGGGCGGCCGAGGTGAGTCCGGCCACCGTGGTGCGTACGGCGCAGCGCGCCGGTTACCGCGGCTACCCCGCCCTGCAGGCCGAGGTGCGGGCGCACCTGCCGAGCAGCGAGCTGGTGTGGAAGCTGCGGCGTGCCCCGGCCGCCGCTCAGCCGTCCGGCGCCCTGCGGCGCGTCGTCGAGCAGGAGAAGAACAACCTCGACCAACTGGCCCTCATGCCCGACGACACCTTGGCGGCGTTCGTCGACATGTTGGCGGCGGCCCGGCGGGTGTACGTCGTGGCCAGCCTGGCGTCCGTGCCCCTGGGCGAGTACGTCGCCCTCCACCTCGGCCTCATCCTCGGAAACGTCCGCTTCGCCGAACCTTCGACCGTCGACGCCTTGGCCATGCTAGCCGAGGTGGAGGCCGACGACCTCGTCGTGGGCCTGAGCTTCCCCCGCTACGCCCGGGCGACGCTGGAGACGATCGCGGCATGCGCCCGCAAGGGCTGCCGGACGGTGGTGATCACGGACCGTTCCGGCCCTGGACTGCCCGAGGCCACCATGGTCCTCAAGCTGCCGGCCCGGTCCGCCACGCCGTTCAGCTCCAGCGTCTCCCTCATGGCCGTGACGGCGGCGACGGAGGTACTCCTGCACGAGCGCCTGGTGGAGCGGGTGGAGGCCAACATGGCGCGGGTGGACCGCACGTGGTCGGAGTCCGGGGTGCTCTTGTCCAGCCGCCGCCGGACGGGTGGACCGGGGGCGGCGAGAGGGCGCGAGCGCACCGGCGGGACGCCGTGAGGCGGCCGGGCGAGGACAAGGGCCGCGCCCGCGCCGGCGGGGCGCGGGCGCGGCGGCAAAGGCCGTGTCTAACGCGGATCGAGGTGGTCTCGTAGTCCGTCGCTCAGCAGGTTGAAGCCGAGGGCGGTCACGACGATCGCCAGACCGGGGAAGGTCGGAAGCCACCACTGCGTCTCGATGTAGTCCTGCGCCTGCGACAGGGTGGAACCCCAGTCGGGCGACGGCGGCTGCGCCCCCAGGCCGATGTAGGAAAGCGCCGCTTCCGTCAGGATCGCGCTCGCCATCCCGAGGCCCGCCAGCACCAAGATGGGCGACAGGCTGTTCGGGATGACGTGGCGGAAGAGGACGCGGGCGTCGCTCGCTCCCATGGCCTTCGCCGACTCCACGAACTCGCGGCTGCGCAGCTTGAGCACCTCGGCGCGGGCCACGCGCGCGTAGACGGGCACGCCTCCGACGCCGATGGCGATGATCGCGTTCACCAGCCCCGGGCCCAGGATCGCGATCACCAGGAAGGCGAGCAGAAGGGAGGGGAAGGCCAGCATGAGGTCCACGAGGCGCTGGACGATCACGTCCACCATGCCGCCCGCGTAGCCAGCGGCGAAGCCGAGGAGGCAGCCGATCCCCACGGCGATCGCCACCGAGGTGAAGGCGACCAGGAGGGCGATCCTCCCTCCGTACAGGATACGGCTCAACATGTCCCGGCCGAAGTTGTCCGTACCGGCAAGGTGCTGCCAACTGGGCGCCTGCATGGCGGCGGCGAGGTTCATGGTCTGCGGATCGTACGGCGCGATGAGGGGGGCAAGAAGGGAGGCCAGGATCACGACCAGGGTGATCGAGGCACCGACGAGGAGCGTGCGGTTGTGCACCACGCGTGCCAGCGCGGCCGTCCGCGTGCCCTTCGCACGTGCCTCGGGGGGCGTGCGAAGGCCACCCTCCAAGACGGTGATCTCGGCGTTGGCCATGGCGGTCGCTCCCTCTCCCTACTCGTACCGGATACGGGGGTCGATGGCGCTGTACACGATGTCCACCGCCAGGTTCACCAGGACGTAGATCGTCGCCACCATGAGCGTCACCGCCTGGATGACGGGGAAGTCCCGCTCCTGCAGGGCCTGCACGGTGAGCTGGCCGATGCCGGCGTAGCCGAACACGCTCTCCACCACGAACGCCCCGGACAGGAGCCCGCCCACCTGCAGGCCGACCAAGGTGACGACCGGGATGAGGGCGTTGCGAAGGGCGTGCTTGTAGTTCACGCGCAGAGGCGACAGGCCCTTCGCGCGGGCCGTGCGGATGTAGTCCTCGCGCAGCGCCTCCACCACGCTGGCGCGCACGAAGCGTGCCACCACGCTGGCGGTGGTCACCCCCAGCGTGAACGCCGGCAAGACGAGAAAGCGGAGGCCGCCGGCGCCCGCCACCGGCAGCCAGCGCAGGTCGACGGCGAACAGGAGGATGAGCATGAGCCCGAACCAGAAACCGGGTAGCGACACTCCCAGCACGGCGGCGAAGGTCACCAGGAGGTCGATCCAGCCCCCCTTGTGGACCGCCGCCGCCACCCCGCCCACCACGCCGAGCACGATGGAGATGAGCATGCTGGAGGCGACGAGCGCCAGGGTGTTGGGAAAGCGCTGGGCGATCATGGTCGCCACGCCTTCGCCCGTGAACAGGCTCGTGCCGAAGTCGCCGCGCACCACACCGGCGAGCCACGAGGCGTACTGCTGCCAGAGCGGCAGGTTGAGCCCGAGTTCCCGCGTCAGGCGGGCGACGGCGGCCGGGTTCGTCTGCGCCAGGCCCAGCATGACCTGAACCGGACCTCCCGGCACCAGGCGGACGGAGATGAAGACCACGATGCTCATGAGGAGGAGCGTCGGGACGGCCAAGAGCAGGCGGCGGCCCACGTACTGCATCATCGCCGACTCCCCCTCCTCCCCGCGCGTGCCCCTAGCCGCCGACGGTGACGTCCTGGTACATGGCGGTGTTGTTGGGCGCGAAGTAGACGCCGTGCACCTTGGAGGAGAAGGCCTCCACCGTCACGTCCGAATACAGCGGGATGGCGTACGCCATCTGGAGGGAGTACGCCTGTGCCTGGGCGTAGAGGGCGAAGCGCGCCTTGGGATCGGCGGTCGCCTGCGCCTGGTCGAGGAGCTTCACCAGCTTCGGGTCGGGGTAGTCTCCCGTGCCGAGCGGCAGGGTCATGGCCGTGTTCATGATCCCGGCCGGCCACCCCAGGCCGACGATGTCCATGTTCAGGTTGCCCTTCGGGTATTGGGCCAGGAAGGTGGCGATCTCCTGCGTCACGACGCTGGTCTTGAAACCGACGGCGTCGAGTTCGTTGGCGATGATCTGCCCGTCCTGCGGGTAGGAGCCGCTCGAGAACACCCAGAGAACCGCCGTGAGGGGCTTGCCGTCCTTGTACCGCACGCCGCCGGGGCCCATCTTCCAACCCGCCTCGGTCAGGAGCTTTCCGGCCAGCGCGGGGTCGTACCGGAAGCCGACCTTCTGCAGGGCCGGGTCGTACCCGTCCTCGCCGTGCGGGATAAGGCCGTATTCCACCTTGCCCAAGCCGAAGTTGGCCGCCTGCAGGATGCCTTGGGCATTGAGGGCGTAGCCGACCGCGCGGCGTACACGGATGTCGTTGAACGGCGGGAGGATGGTCGGCTTGCCCCCCGCACCCTTGACCGTCTTAAACTCGAGGTAGTTGATGTCGTCAGCCGGGATGAGAAGAAGCTTGAACGCGGGATTGTTCTTGAACTGCGCGTAATTCGCCTGAGGCAGACCGTTGATCATGTCCGCCTCACCGCTCTGCAGGGCCGCGATCTCCGACTCGACGTTGGGGATGAAGATGTATTTGAGCTCGCTGAGGTACGGCTCTCCGTGGTTCTTCAGGGCGGTGATGAAGTTGCGGTAATAGGGGTTGGGCACGAGCGTGATCGATTCACCGCTCACCCAACTCTTCACCATGAACGGGCCGCTGCCCACGGGGTCGCGGCCGAACCGCGCCCCCTCGGCCGCCACCGCCTTGGGATCCTCGATGCCCGCGTAGGGGACGGCGAGGTCGGCGAGCTCGTACGCGAACGGTGTCTTGAGCGTGAACACCACCGTGAGCGGCCCCTTGGCCACCACGCTCTCGATCGGCCCTACGAGGCCGACGGCCGGCGACTTGGTGGCCGGGTTGAGGATCCGGTTGAACGTGAACGCCACGGCCTGGGCGTTGAGCGGGTCTCCGTTGGAGAACCTCAGGCCGGGCCGGAGTTGGAACGTGTACACTCGCCCGCCGTCGGAGATCGTCCACGACTTGGCGATCTCCCCTTGGTAGCTCGACGGCCCGGTGGCGACGACCAGCGTGTCGTAGATGTTGGAGAACACCTCGTACGACGCGCCGAGGATGGTGTGCGCGTTGTCGAGGGAGTCGGGCTCCACCTGCTGGACGATGGTCAGGACCCCGCCGTGCCCCGGTGCCGGGGCGGGCATGCGGCGGGCGTCCGCCCCTGCGCCGAGAAGGATGGCCGGGGCGAGAGCGGCGCTGGCCGTGAGGGCGGTGATCCAGCGCGGGGCGGGGGGACGACGACGGACGCGGGTGCGCATAACCGCTCTCCTTCCTGAGGTTCGGATGTTGGGGGAGGGCCGGGGCATTGGGTCGGCCCAGGTGGGGGAGCGACGTCCATCCCGACGGGATGGCGACCGCGGACGCCTAACGTCCGGCGACCGGCCCGAGCCTCGGCGGCAGGGGGGCGCCCGGGTCGACGGCCGACCGACGCGTGTTCCCCGGCGCGACGGGCATGGGGCGGACGTCCTCCGCTCTCGCGGCGCCACGCGCTGTTTGGGCGGCGAAGCGCAGCCATGGCCCGCCATGCGGCTCCCCCCCTACGACCGCCGGCCGTCGTCCGGTGCGGGGGAGACAGGCGACGCCTCCGCCTCTGCCACCCCGTGCCGCTCCAGCCAGCGGTCGACCAGGGCCTTGCGGGCCAGGCGCTGGCGGGGCGGGGCGAGGAAGGCGGCGACGTGACTCGCCCCCTGCAGGCGGACGAGCACCGCCTCCACGCCCTGGCGGCGAAGGCCGGTGTACAGCTCCTCGCCCTGGCCGATCGGGCAGCGGTAGTCCGCCTCCCCCTCGATGATGAGGGCCGGGGTGCGGCAACGGCCGACGCTGGCCAGGGGCGAATGCGCCCACAGCTTCTCCCAGCCGCGCATGGGCGAGCCGAGGATCTCCTCTTCCATGAGGAACCAGCCGATGTCGCTCGTCCCCCACATGCTGATGAGGTCGGCCACGAGCATCTCCGGGACGGCGCAGGCGAAGCGGTCGGTATGGGTGATGATCCAACTCGTCATGAAGCCGCCGTAGCTGATGCCGGTCACGGCCATGCGGGAGGGATCCACCCATCCGCGGGCGATGAGCTCGTCTACCCCCGCCATGATGTCCTGGTAGTCGCCGCCCCCCCAATCGTCGACGCACGCCGCCGTGAACGCCTGCCCGTACCCGGAGCTGCCCCGCGGGTTCACCCTGAGCACGATCCGGCCGGAGGCGGCGTGGTGGTGCACCTCGTGGTCGAAGTCGTGGCCGAACGATCCGTGCGGCCCCCCGTGCACCATGAGGAGGAGGGGGTGGCGCCGCCCGGGTGTGAAGTCCGGCGGCAGCGAGACGAAGGCCTCGATCTCGAAGCGGCCGTCCGGGCTCGGGTAGCGCAGGGTGAGGGGCGGCCGCAGGCCGTGCGCCTGCGCCCGGCTGGTGTTGAAGTCCGTCGCCCGGAGGGGTTCGCCGCCTTGCGCCGGCAGCTCCCACAATTCGGCGGGCTGCGCGCCGTCGGCCATGAGGCACCACAGGCGGTCGCCGCCCAGGGAGAGGGCGGCGCAGTTGCCCACCCACGTGTCGGGCACGAGGCGCAAGGCTTCCTCGCCGTCTGGGCCCGGCGTCACCCGGTAGGGCACCACGCTGCCGCGGTCGAGGACCTGTACGTACAGATGGCCGCCATCGGCCGACCAGACCAGGTCGGCGCTGGTGGGAAGGGGCGTGGTGTCGCCGAACAGCCCCGGGCCTACGGGTCGGTCCAGGTGAGCCAACAGACGGCGCGGCGCGCCGCCCTCCCGCCCGTAGAGCCACAGGCCGGTATCGGTGGCCGGGCCGTGGGAGAAGTCGTCGGCCACCACCGCCAGGCGGTCGCCGGCGGGAGACCAGGCGCACCCGGCCACCCGCCCCCCTGGGCGGGCGAACCAGCGGGGCTCGCCGCCGGCCACGTCGACCTCGCATAGGTCGACCATCCACACCTCGTCGCCGCGGTCGTTCGCCTGCCCGCGCACGAAGGTGATGCGTTCGCCCCCGGGATGCCAGGCGAACAGGCCCACATCGAAGCTGCCGGCGGTCAGCCAGCGCCCCTCGCCGGGGATGTCGGCCACCGGCACGAGGCAGATGTGGCGGCGGCGGTCGTTCGCGTACCCGACGCCGTCATAGCGGTATTTGATGCGGGCGCTGAGAAACACGTCCTGGGTCCGCTCCCCCTCCGTAGGCAGGGCGCCCTCGGCCTCCATCGCCTGCCAGAGGTCGGCGGTCTCCGGCTCGGGCTCGTCCTTCCAGGAGATCACGGCCACGGCGTCGCCGCGCGGGGACCAGGCGAGGCCGCTCGCCCCCCTGAGCCCCTTCGACAGGGGCCGGGCCTCGCCGCCGTCAGCCGGCATGAGGTATACCTGCGGTTCGCGTTCCTCGCCCCGGGCAGCGAGGAAGGCCAGGTGTCGGCCGTCCGGCGACCACGCCGGCGCGCTGTCGGCCGGTCCGGCCGTGAAAGCGCGAGCGGTGCCGCTTGCGCGGTCGTACAGCCAGATCTCGCTCCGATACGCGTTGCGCTCCCGGTCCGGCACCGTGACCTGAAGGGCCACCCGCCGGCCGTCCGGCGCCACCGCCAACGCCCCCAGGCGGCGGAATGCTAGGAACCCGTCGCGCGGCATGCGCGCTCCGTCGGCGGCCATCCGTCCTCCCCCCGTTGCGGCAAACGGTTGTAAGCGGCCGTATTCGCGGCGCCCGCTCGAATTCCTGTCGCAGCAGGCCATCCAAACAACCGCCGTGAAGCAAATGTTTCAGATGGCGGGAGGGCTCCCGTGCACGCTCCTGGCGGCGGGCGTTCACCTCCCGACGCTTCGCCGTCGGTCCGGCGCCGCGGCCCGGCGGCACGCTTCCCGCCCCTTCCGTTCGTGCGGACCCGCGTCACCCCGTGCCGCGCCCCGGCATACACCGGCCTGCCACCAGGTGTCGATCGGCCGGGGCGAAGGGTGTACGAAGGCTTCACGAGCTTGGACGTGACGGGTCACTACATGCCGGACCTTCAGGGCTTCGGGCCCCAGTACGACGCCTACGGCTTCGCCGTCCTGGACCCCGACACGTGCCGCGTCCTCATGCACCAGCGCATGGTCCTCGTCGACCCGGCCGTGAACACGTGGACCGGCACGATGGAACTGGGCATGCCGCCGCACGGGTTCGCCGGCGGCCTCGTCATCGTGTATCCGCTCGAGGCAACCGGCGCCGCCCAGATCGTTCCGGTCCTGGCGGGGACGGTTCGTACGTCGACGGGTGGGGTGGGCGGCGACGAGCCCACCGTCTGAGGCCCGAAGGGGGGAGGCCTGACCCTCCGTAACCCGCCCCGCCACGTACCCATCCCCGTGGGGCGGCCGTTCTCACCCGTGCGCCGGCTGCCTTGGTCGGCCGCGGAACGCCTACGGCCTGGAAGGGGAACGGGCTGGGATGTGCCCGGTAGGGGTGGCAAGCACCCCCACCGACCCGCAGGCGCACCGTTCCCGGCACCGCGGAGGCGACGAGCCCTCGTCGACGATCCACGCCAGGGTGCGGCCACCGGTCGGCCCGCCGCCTGTGGTGGCCTGCGACTTCCCGTGTCGCCCGGACGTGCCCGAAGGGGACGCCCGGGCCTTCGTTCGGGAACGACCCCTCCCCGGCTCCGCGCCGGGGGGAAACGCCGGGGCGGGGGCGAACGGAGGCATGACGGCGCTTCGGCGCCCAAGAGCGCGGACGGGGGGCGGACGGCATGGAGGCGGAGTGGGTCCTGCGCGGCGGATGGGTGATCGACGGCACGGGGGCGCCCGCGCGCAGGGCGGACGTGGCGGTGGCCGGGGGGCGCATCGCGGCCGTGGGCGAGCTCGGCCGGGGGGTGGCGCGTGAAGAGGTGGATCTGGACGGCCGCACGCTCACCCCGGGATTCATCGACATGCACTCCCACTCGGACTACAGCCTGTTCGCGGCGCCGGAGGCGGAGAGCCGGATCGGGCAGGGGATCACGACCGAGGTGGTGGGCAACTGCGGCTACTCCCCCGCCCCCCTGGACCCTGCGCGCCGGGAGGAGACCGTGGCCTGGAGCGGCGGCATGGCACGCGGCCTCGACTTCCGCTGGCGCACCCTGGGGGAATTCCTAGCCCGTCTGGAGGCGCTGGGGGTGGGCACGAACGTGGTCCCCCTGGTGGGGCACGGCAGCGTGCGGGTGGCGGTCATGGGCTTCGAGCGCCGCTCACCCGACTCGGCGGAGCTTGGCCGCATGGGAGCGCTCGTGGCCGAGGCGATGGCCGACGGCGCCTACGGGCTGTCCACCGGCCTCGTCTACCCCCCCGCCGCCTACGCCGACACGGGGGAGATCATCGCCCTGGCGCGGGAGGCGGCGCGGTGGGGAGGCTTCTACGCCACCCACATGCGGGACGAGGCGGACGGCCTCATGGACGCCATCGACGAGGCGATCGCCATCGGGCGGGAGGCGGGGCTGCCGGTCCAGATCTCCCATCTCAAGGCCGCGGGGCGGCGGCAATGGGGGCGCATGGGCGAGGCGGTGGCGCGCATCGAGGAGGCCCGGCGCGAGGGCCTCGACGTGGCCTGCGACTTCTACCCGTACGAGGCCGGATCCACGTTCCTCTACGGCATCCTGCCGCCCTTCCTCATGGAGGGCGGGGTGGAGGGCCTGTTGGCCCGGCTGGACGCGCCCGACACGGGCCGCCGGGTGGCGGAGGCGATCGCCGGCGGCCTTCCGGGGTGGTGGAACCCGGTGGGGGCGATCGGGGGCTGGGAGGCGGTCACCGTGACCGAGGTGGCCTCGGCGGCCCATCGGGCCCTGCAGGGATCGACCGTCGCCGACATCGCCCGCCGGTGGGAGATGGAGCCCACGGCGGCGGCGTTGCGCCTCCTGCGCGAAGAGCGCGGCGCCGTGCACATCGTCATCCGCATGATGCGCGAGGACGACGTGGAGACGGTGGCGCGCACGCCGTGGGCGATGATGGGCACGGACGGGGAGGCGGCGGCGCCGCGGGAGGCCGCCGAGCGCCTCACCCACCCGCGCGCCTACGGCACCACCGCGCGCTGGCTGGGGGCGTTCGTGCGCGACCGCGGGAC
>JAILZS010000084.1 GCA_023512375.1 Bacillota bacterium
GCCTCGGGAGAGTCGCCGGCTATGCTAATGACGAGGTCGTCCGGTCCGGCCGCCTCCGCCTCCGGTGTGAGCAGGCCGGCCTCCCGCAGGAGGGCGCGGTTGGCCTCAGTGGCCACCACCAGCCCGGCTTCCCGCACGACCGGCTGCCGGCGGACCTCCTGCTGCACGCGCATCAGCGTCACGGAATCCGCGTAGGCGCTGCGCTTGACGAAGGCCCGCACGATCATGGAGGCTAGGGATACCGTACGCCAACCAGCGCGGCCGGGCGCACCATCTGCGAGACGACGGCAATGGCGCGCTGCAGCTGCGGGTCGCCCGAGGTACCCACCACAGCCAGGCCGAAGGGGACGGGCATGTCGGGCATGAGGCCTACTCCCTCCACCTCCCGCCCGTTGCGGGTGAGGTAGCGGGCCACGGTCAGGCGCAGGCCGCTGCCGTCGTCAAACTCGTAGACCAACTGCACCGTGCCCTTGCCGAAGGTCTGCTCCCCGACCAGCGGGATGCCAGCGTCCTGCAGCGCCCCGGCCACCACCTCCGAAGCGCTGGCGCTGCGGCGGTTGATCAGGACCGCCACGTTGGCCAGAACCTTGGGCTCGCGCGCACGTACCAGGTAGGTGGTGCTGCGGTCGCGCGACCCGCGCACCGTGGTGACCACGCCGTCGGCAAGGAAATGGCTGGCGACATTGACGGACTCGATGAGGAATCCCCCGGGGTTGTTGCGCAGGTCCAGGATGATCCCGCGGGCCCCCTGGGCCTGAAGCTCTCGCAGCAGGGCCGCCACCCGTGCCGCCGCGCCTTCGCGGAACTGGGTGAGCCGCAGGTAGCCGATCTCCGGGGCGACCATGCGCGCGCTGGCCGTCGGCTGGGTGATGCGGGCCCGCAGCAGGGCAACGGTCAGGGTCTCCCGGGTGGAGGGGCGGAAGAGCACAAGCACTAC
Source organism: Bacillota bacterium (assembly GCA_023512375.1). Lineage (GTDB taxonomy): Bacteria > Bacillota > Sulfobacillia > JAJZYS01 > JAILZS01 > JAILZS01. The sequence goes on from JAILZS010000084.1 coordinate 938, forward strand.
CTGCCCACCCTCTTCCCCCACGATCAACTGCCGTACCTCGGAGAGGCTGCGGCCGGCGGCGGACTGCCCGTTCACAGAGACGATGACGTCCTGGGGCAGGATGCCCCCCCGCGCCGCGGGCGAGTCCTCAACCACGTCGACGATGACCACACGCCCCTCCTGCTCGCCCAGCACCACCCCGATGCCCACGATGGGCGGTGGCTCCTGCTGCTGCTCGTTGAAGCGTGCCTGCTCCGGCGGTGTCAGGAAGACGGTGTTGCGGTCGCCCACCGCCTCCACCATGGCCTTGATGGCGGCATAGGCCACCTCCATGGGAGGAAGGCCGGCCGGAGCCAGGGCCATGGCCCGGCGCAGCAGCTCCACCGTCCGCGGCAGGTCCGCGCCACCCTCCGCCTCCTCCACCGGGAAATCCACCCCCTGTGCCCGCAGCACGCGCTGCATTCCCTCGGTGGCGGCGCGCAGCAGGACCTGCGGCGGCGGCGATGCCAGCGCCATGCGCCCCCATGACGTCGTCGACGAGGCGGTCGCCCACATGCAGGACGACGCGCGCGCCCGCCAGCCCCTCGGTCCACACGCGCGGGTCCGGCTTGGCCGCCCCCACCGCCTCGGGCGAGACGATGCAGTCGAGGAGGTCGAGGATGCCCAGGCTCTCGAGGAGCGGCTCCTGGTACACGCGGTAGCCGTTCGTCACGGCCGCCAGGCGGTAGCCGGCCGCGCGCAGCGCCCTGAGCACCGGCAGGACGTCGGGATAGAGGTGGGTGCGCGGTGCCACCGAGCGCACGGTGACCGTGCGGATGGCCCTCAGCCAGGGCGCGCCCACACGGCTGCGCAGGCGCCTGAGGCGCCCGGGCGGGCGCTGTCTCCCCGCCCGCCCCGGCCGGGGGCGCGCGCGCCGCACCCTGCCGGGTAGGAAAGCGCCCTCCAGGCCGGGGACCATGAGCCGGCGCAGGCGATTCTCGAACAGGGTTCCGTCCAGATCGAACGTCACCCACCGGTCGTCTCCGATCGCGCGCACCTCCCGCCGGCCCGCCTGGGCCGGACGGGGGTACTTCGCCAGGGGAAGGCCGTGCCCTGCCGGGGCCCGCCGCCGGCCGGTCAGATGAGGATGCAGATGAGCCCGCCGCTGCCCTCGTTCACGATCCGCTCCAGCGTCTCCCGTAGCTTCTCCTGGGCGTTGTCGGGCATGCGCACGAGTTTGCCCTTGAGCTCCTCCCGCATGAGGTCGGACAGACTCTTACCGAAGATGTCGCTCTGCCAAAGCTGGCTCGGGTCCGACTCGAAGCGGTCGAGGAGGTACTGCATGAGGTCCTCCCCCTGCTTCTCGGTGCCGATGATCGGCACCACCTCCGTCTGCACGTCGGCCCGGATCATGTGGATCGACGGTGCCTGGGCGCGCAGGCGGACGCCGAAGCGGCTGCCTTGGCGGATGAGCTCCGGCTGGGCGAAGTCGATGTCGCTCAGTGTGGGCGCCACCATGCCGTAGCCCGCCGTCCTCACGTCGCGCAGGGCGTCCTCCACCCGGTCGTACTCGCGCTTGGCGGCCACGAGCACCTGGAACAGGCGCATGAGGTCGCCGCGGCCCGAGATCTCCTGCCCGGCCAGCTCGCCCATGACGGCGTACATGCGCTCGTCGCCCACCGACGCCTCGATCGTGGCCACGCCGCTCCCCAGGTCCATGGACCGAAGGACGACGCCCTCCACCAACTCCTCCCCCGCCAGTCGGTCGACCGCCCGGTCCACGTCCCGGACGCGTTCGACGCCCTCCCGCGCCCGCGCCACCGCCTGCTCCAGGGCGGCGCGCAGGGGGACCTCGGCCGGCAGGGCGGTCACCCAGTCGGGGAGTTCGACGGCCAACTCCCTTACGGGGAACTCGTACAGCAGGCGTTCCATGAGCGCATCCAGGTCATCGGGCCCGGCGCTGGCCACGTCCAACGGCACGACGGTGACGTCGTACCGTTCGGCCAACGCGTCGGCCAGGGCGCGCGTCTCGTCCGCGTACGGGTGCACCGTGTTGAGGACGACGAGGAAAGGCTTTCCGAGCTCGCGCAGCTCCGACACCACGCGCTCCTCCGCGCCCTCGTAGGCCTCGCGCGGCAGGTCGGTGATGCTGCCGTCGGTGCTCACCACCAGCCCCACCGTGGAGTGGTCGGCGATCACCTTGCGCGTCCCCACCTCGGCCGCCTGCTCGAACGGCACCGCTTCCTCGAACCATGGCGTGCGCACCATGCGAGGGCCGTCCTCCTCCTCGTAACCGAGGGCGCCAGGCACGGCGTAGCCGACGCAGTCCACGAGCCGGACGCGTAGGGCGATCTGGTCGCGGATGTGGATCTCCACCGCCTCGTCCGGGACGAATTTCGGCTCGGTGGTCATCACCGTCCGCCCGGCCGCCCCCTGCGGCAGGGCGTCGCGCGCCCGCTGCCGATCGTTCTCGGCCGCGATGTTGGGGAGAACGACCAGGTCCATGAAACGCCGGATCAGGGTGGACTTGCCGGTGCGGACGGGCCCGACCACCCCGATGTAGACATCGCCTCCGGTGCGTTCGGCCATGTCCCGGAAGATGTCGAAGTTCTCCATCCTGGAGCTTCCCTCCCGTCCGCCTCTGCCGCCCGCCCCCACGCCCTGTCCCGGCCCGGACGGGGGCCTCGCCCATCTATATGAGGGGCGCGGTCACCTATGCCCGGAAGGGCGCAGGGTGGTCCGCCCGCCGCACGGGGCGGCGGGGGCGGGGGAGGAGGCGGAGCGGCGTCCCGGCCAAGGGGAAGTGCTCCCGCAGACGGTTCTCCAGGTAGCGCAGGTACGCCGCCTGGGCGAGGGAGGGATCGTTGCAGAACAGGGCCACGGTGGGCGGCGCCGTGGCCACCTGGGCGGCGTAGTAGATGCGCAGGGCCCGCCCCCCTACGCTGGGGGCGGGGGCGGACAGAGCGGCCTCCTCCAGGACGCGGTTGAGGGCCGCCGTCGGCAGGTGGCGGTGGTACGCCTCGCCTGCCGCCACGACGTCCCGCATGAGCGCCGCCAGGCGCAGGCGGGTGCGCGCCGACACGGTGCGCACGGGCGCGAACGAGAGGAAGGGCAGGCGGGCGCGGCAGGCGCGCACCGCCTCGTCGGCGTCCGCACCCGGTGGACGGAGGTCCCATTTGTTGAGCGCCACCGCCATCGCCTTGCCGCCGTCCAGGGCGTAGCCGGCGATGCGCTGGTCCTCCTCCACCACGCCCGCGCCCGCGTCCACCACGAGCAGCACCACGTCCGCCCGGTCGATGGCCCGCAGGCTGCGCATGACCGCCAGGCCCTCCAGACCGCGCGCCACGCGCGCGCGCCGGCGCATGCCGGCGGTGTCCACCAGCACCAGCGGGCTTCCCTCCACCACTGTCTCCACATCCACGGCGTCGCGGGTGGTGCCGGGGGCGTCGTGCACGATCTGGCGCTCCTGGCCCAGGACGGCGTTGACCAACGACGACTTGCCCGCGTTGGGGCGGCCCACCACGGCCACGCGCAGGCCCTCCGGCCCGGACTCGTCCGCCGGGGGCTCGGCGCCCGGGCCCAGGCGGTCGACGATGGCGTCGAGGAGGTCGCCCGTCCCCCGCCCGTGCTCGGCGCTCACGGCGATGGGGTCCCCCAGGCCCAGGCGGTAGAGATCGGCCGCAAGCGGCGCCACGCCCGGGGCGTCCACCTTGTTGGCCACCACGAGCACGGGCCGGCGCGCCCGGCGCAGGCGGTCGGCCACGGCCTCGTCCTGGGGCGTAGCGCCGGTGCGGGCGTCGAGGACGAACAGCACCAGGTCGGCCTCCCCCATCGCCGCCTCGGCCTGGCGGCGCACCGCCTCCTCCAGGTCGGAGGCCGCCTCGGGCACGAAGCCTCCCGTGTCCACCAGAGTGAAGGTCCTTCCGGCCCACTCGACGCGCGCGTACAGGCGGTCGCGCGTCACCCCGGCCGTGGCCTCCGTGATCGCCTGACGGCGCTGCGCCAAGCGGTTGAACAGCGTGGACTTGCCCACGTTGGGACGACCGACCAGGGCCACCAGCAAGGCCTCTCCCCCCTGCCCGCGGGCGCCCCCGTCGGCAGTGGGGCGGGCGCGGGCCCGGCTGCCCTCCCAGGGTAGCGCCTTCGTCCCCTAACCGCCAGCGCCGGGCAGGTTCACCACCAGGACGAAGACGCCGTTGTGCAGGTCGTGCACCGTGGCGTTCGTGATGCGCGACAGCCACATGGCGATGCGCGCCTGCTCCTCCTCGTCCTGGGCGACGAATACGGGCGCCCCCCCGGCGACCACTCGCCCGGGATCGGTGGTGACGACGCAGAACACCTGCGGCGTCGGGGCTTCCGCCACCCCTGTCCCCCCCTTCCTCCTCCGAACTCCCTCCCGGCCGCCCCGCCCGGCCTAGGGTTCGGGCCGGAGCGCCGCGGGCCCGTTCGCCCTCAGGCCGGCCGACCGCCCCTCCTCCAGCACCTCCCGCTTGCGCACATGGGGCAGCGGCCACTTCTGGCTGCGCACCGACTCCAGCACCGGTGTCGCCTCGATCGCCGCCTTCAGGCGGGGGAAGTCGTGCACCACGGGCAGGATGAACAGGGCCGCCGTGCCGTCCGGGTAGGGCATCTTCATGCGCACGAGCGGCGTCTGTTCGGGATAGCCGATGTCCTTCTGCACCCCCACCGCCGCCGCCGCCTCATGGGCGATGGCCTGGCGCTGGCCGATGTTCCAGAGCATGCTCTCCCCCCGCTGCGTGATGGGTTCCAACACCACGCCGATGCCTTCAGCCAGGAAACGCTCGCGCGAGTGGGGAAGCCCGACCTCCATGAGCATGACGTCGTCGACGAACAGGAGCGTCCCCTTCTCGAACCGCACCTTCCCCTGCCGCACCCGCACGTGCTCGCCCACGCGGCTGCCGCTGGTGAACCACATGCTGGCCACCAGCGTCACCATCGCCACCAGGATGCCCGCGTCGAGCTTGAGGAAGTGCGTGGCCAGCGAGCCGATCGCCGCCACCAGCATGGCCAGGAAGTTGCGCGACTCGAAGGTGGTGGCGATGCCCATGATGTACGCGGGCCCGCGCCCCACCAGGATGAGGTCCTCCTCCGCCTGTAGCGTCTTCATCTCCGTCTGGCGCAGGCCGATGAACTGGGTGGCGGCGAGGGTGAGGAACGTGGCGGCCGTCCAGTTCTTGCTCACCAGGGCGGGGACCACCGCACCGCCGATGAGGGCGGCGATGGCGGCCATCGTCAACTGGGTGATGTAGCCCCCCGGCCAGGCGGGGTAATGGCGCCGCTCGCGGTCCATGCTCGCCAGGCGAGCCGCCAGGCCCGCCGCCAGGCCCACCACCAGTGCCGCCCAGTCCGTCGGTCCGCTACCACCGCTCAACCCCGATCCCTCCCCGCCATGCTCTTAGGCGCTCGAGGGCCTCCCGCGCCACCACGGTAGCCGTCAGGGCGGTGGCCGCCGCCAGCATCACGTCGTCCCCCCCCTGCCGGCCCCAGGCGGCCGTGGCGGCCGCACCGCGGGAGAGGATCGTCATCGCCGCCGGGCCCAGGAGGGCGGCGGCCGTCGCTGCGCCCTCGCCTCCCGCTACCGCCGCCGCGCACAGCCCGGCGAGGGCGGCGCCGAGGGCGCTCGCCGGCGCCTCCGCCAGGGCCCGCACCAGCACGAGCACCAGGCCGGCCAGCAACGCCGCCTCGAGGGCACGCCGACGCCCGTCGCCCCCAAGCCGCCAGCACAGGGCGGCACCAAGGGCCACCGGCCACAGGGCGGCGCCCACGCTCAGCCCGCCCGCCCCGGCTACGCCCGCCGCCGCCGGGATGGCGAGGGCGGCGCCGGCGGCCTGCCAGGGGCCGACACCGAGGCACGACAGAAGGCGTGGCCACATGCCGGCCACGCTTCCGATCGCCCAGATCGAGGCCAGAAGGTCCGCCAGCGTCACCCTCTCCCCCCCGGGCTAGCATTGCCATCGCGACGCTTCGTCCATGCCGCAAGGGGACCGGCGGGCGCGCGAGAAGAGAGGCGGGGGGGGGCCCCCACGGGCCCCCCCCCCCCGGCCCCGCGCCGCCCCCCGTGCCGGTGGCGGGCCCCCGCCCCCCCCCCCACCCCCCCCCCCCCCCCCCCCC
>JAILZS010000022.1 GCA_023512375.1 Bacillota bacterium
AACACGGCCGTGAAACCCTCCAGCGCCCAGGGTACTTGGCGGTCCGCCGCCCGGGAGAGCAGGTCGCCGCCGGAGCAACCTTCACCCCATCCACCTACAACCCCATCCCCATACGCCCCGCACGCCCCAACAGGGCCGCGGGGCCTTTCGCTTGCCCCTGGAGACTACGTCGCGAGGTAGCCGCCGTCCACGGCCAGGGCATGGCCGGTGACGAACGACGCCTGGCGCGAGAGGAGGAACAGCACGGCGGCCGCCACCTCCTCGGGCCGGCCCCACCGCCCCAGGGGGACGCGGGCCAGGACGTCGCGGCTTCGCTCCCGGCTGGCTACCAGGTCGTGCGTCATGGGGGTGTCGACGGGCCCCGGGACGACGGCGTTGACGCGCACGCCCAGGCCGGCCCACTCCACCGCCAAGGTGCGCGTGACGTGGAGGAGGGCCGCCTTCGCGGCCCCGTAAGGGAGCCGGCCGGGGGAGGCCGCCACCCCCAGCTGGGAGGCGACGAATACGACGCCGCGGCGGGCATGGCCGGCCGCCACCGCCTCGCGCGTGAGGAAGAACGGGCCCAGGAGGTGGACGGCCAGGGCGCGTCGGAAGGCGTCGGGGTCGACATCGAGGGCGGCGGCGCGCGAGGGCGTGCCGGCGGCGTGGACGATGGCGTCGATGCCGCCCAGGCGCTCGGCGGCCAGGGAGACCATGGCGGCGTGCGCCTCGAGGTCCGCCACGTCGAGGCGGGCGTGCCCTGCCCCCGACCCTGCGGCGCGCGCCGCCCGCGCCGCCGCCTCGCCGTCGACGTCGGTCACCAGCAGGCGCGCCCCCTGGGCGCACAGGGCGGTGGCCACGGCGGCGCCGATGCCGCCGCCGCCGCCCGTGACGAGCACCCGCAGGCCTGCGAGGGCCGCCGTCATGCCGTCTCGAGCATCTCCCGCGGCATGGTGGCGAGCGACTCCGCCCCCGAGCGCCGCACCACGAGCGTCTCCTCCAAGTGGAAGGCGCCGCCGTCCTCCGGCGCGTGCTGCAGGACCTCGAAGTTGATGGTCATGTTCTCCTCCAGGGTGAACCCCTCGTGCTCGCGTCCGTAGGATCCCGGGAACTCGAAGATCTCCTGGCCGATGCCGTGGGGCAGGAGGAGGCACAGGGAGGCGGGCGCCCCCTCGCGCTCCAACGCCTCCCGCGCCACCTCCACCAGGCGCGAGCTGTGCACACCCGGAAGGGCCTGGGCCTCCACCGCCTCGGCGGCCGCCCGCACGGCTCGGTACAACGCGCGCTGCCGCTCGGTGGCGGGACCGATGACGCCGGTGCGTGCCATATCGGACCAGTACTGCCGGTACTGGACGAGGGAGTCGAACACCACGGCATCGCCGGGACGCAGGCGGTAGCCCTTGTTCTCCAGGGCGAAGGCGCTCATGTGTCGGGGGCCGAACAGGATGCCCCACTGGCCGCACCACTTGCCCCCCGCGCGGGCCACCGCCGCCCGGTGCTCCTCGAGGACGTCGCTCCACAGCACCCCGGCGCGGGTGGCCGCCATGGCGGCGCGTACGCCGATCTCGTTGATGCGCATGGACTCGCGCATGAGGGCGATCTCTTCCTCCGTCTTGACGAGCCGGATGCGGCGGAACAGGTCGTAGCCGTCCACGAACCGGGCTCGGGGGAGAACGGGCGAGAGGTGGGAGGCGAGGCGCAGGTTGTCCGTGGCGATGACGGCCTCGTCCAGTCCCATGTCGCGCAACATCGCCGCCGTCGCCTCCACCAGGCTACGGCTGAACGTGCCCTGTGTGTACGCCCGTAGGGCGGCGATGGCCGACTGCAAGGGGTTGCGCTCGGCGGCCGGCGTCTGCGCCACGCCCGTCGCCGTCTCCAGGAGGGAGGTGAACCCCAGCCGATCGTAGGTGCGCAGGTGGCGGACCGGAACGGGCCGGTCGGCGACCGTGACCAGGTCGCGCTCGCCCAGCACCAGGACGGGCTCGCCCCAGCAGCGCAGCTGGTCCGCGCAGCGCTCGCACACCGACGCCAGGCCCCGGGAGGGGTCGACGGGGCCGTCGTGTCCGGCGCGCAGGAGGGGGAGGATGTCCGGCTCGCTCACCAGGTCCGGCTCGGCCCCGGGCCGCCGCGCCAGGGCGGCGGTGCTCTGGCACTCGTAGAAGGGCGAGAGGAGCACGTCCGACATGTAGCCCGTGAGGTAGACCACGTTGGTGGCGCTTCCGGCCAACAGCGCGTCCACCCCGGTCTCCTCCATCAGGGCCAGGGCGCGATCGCGGTGGAGCAGCACGGTCAGTCCCCCTTGCATTTGCGCATGCCACGCTATTGGAAATATCGGTTCGCCTACTTGGGTCCGCCTCCTTCCGTCGCCCCAGGCAGGCCTGCATTGTCTATACTTGGGTGGGTCTTCGGAGCGCGTGGCCGAGCCGGCCGCGACGCCCGGGAGCGCAGATCGTTCGAGGTGGGGAAGGCGCAGTGGCGGTGGCGGGAGCCCCGCGCAAGCGGGTCAACTACGAGGGGGACGGCGGGTCGGTGCGCCGTGCGCTGCGCCTCATGGACGCGGTGAGCGCACGCCACCCCCAGCCCGTAGGCCTGCGCACGGTGGCGGAGGCGACGGGCTTGACGAAGGCCACCGCCTTCCGCCTCCTGAGCGTGCTCGTGGAGGAGGAAATCCTGGCCTTCCATCCCGACACCAAGGCCTACTCCCTGGGGAGCCGCCTGACAGCCATCGGCGCCCGGCAGCTGGCGCGCGACCCCGTGCGCACCGCGGCCCGCTCCGCCATGCAGGCGCTGTGGCGGGCGAGCGGCGAGACCGTTACCCTGAGCGTGCGGCAGGGGTTCGAGCGGGTGTACGTGGACCAGATCGAGAGCCCCCAGGCGGTGCGCTTCACCGTCGAACTGGGAAGCCGTCAGCCGCTGTACGCGGGGGCGTCGGGGCGGGCCATCCTGGCCTGGATGGCGGAGGCGGAGGTGGAGGGGTGCATCGAGCGCGGGCTCGAGGCCCTCACGCCGGCGACGGTGACCGACGCCGCCGCCCTGCGCGCCCTGTTGGCCCGGACGCGGGAGCAGGGGTTCGCCCTCAGCCATGCCGAGCGCACGGGGGGCGTGATCAGCGTGGCGGCGCCGATCCTGGATGGCACCGGCGAGCCGGTGGGGGCGATCAGCGTATGCGCGCCCGACAACCGCGCCACCCTGGAGTCCATGGCCGCCCTGGGGCCCCAGGTGGCGGAAGCTTCCCGGACCGCGTCGCGCCAGCTCGGGTTCGTGCCGGAGGAATAATTCACAGGGTGGACTTTCGTCTTTTCTTTTGAAGGATTCCCCTCCCGCCGGGGAGAACCGCCTAGCGTCTCCCTGCGAAGGAGGGGGTGCAAGGTGCAAGCTGGGGGCGGGGCCGGCGCGTCCGGTGCGGCGAACCCCGCGGGCGCGCTCGACGCCTACACCCATCGCTATCTAGCCCGGGCCGCCGGCGTGGAGCGGGTGCGGCCGGGCGAGGAGGTGTGGGCCGAGGTGCATCTCGCCTACATGCACGACTCGACCGGCCCGCGGCGCATCGCCGAACCGCTGCGGGAGCTGGGTGACCGGCTGGCGGACGCGGGCCGGGTCCACCTGTTCACCGACCACTTCGTGCCGGCATCCACGCCCGATACGGCCGCCCTCGTGCGCGACGCCCTGGCCTGGGGGCGTGGGCACGGTGTGCACGTGCACGACATGGAGGGCATCAGCCACCAGGTTGTGCTGGAGGAGGGGTTGGCCCGCCCGGGGGAGGTGGTCGTGGGCGCCGACTCGCACAGCCTGACGGGCGGGGCGGTGGGCGCGGTGGCCATCGGCGTCGGCTCCAGCGACCTCATCGGCGCCGTGCGGTTGGGCAAGATCTGGCTCGAGGTGCCGGAGGCGGTGGAGATCCGGTGGGAGGGTCGGCCGCCGGATGGGGTGACGGCCAAGGACATGATGCTGGCCACCTTGGCCCGCGTACCCGCCGCAGAGGTGGAGAACACATCCTGCGAGTGGGCGGGGGACGCGGTGTATGGCCTGGAGCTGAGCGAGCGCGCCGTGTTGGCCAACATGGGCGCGGAGCTCGGCGTCGTCTCCTCCCTCGTGCCCGCCGACCGGCTCGTGTGCGAGCATCTGGGCGTCGACCCGGCGCTGTTCGCCGACGCCCCGCCGCCGGCTCCCGAGGCCTATGCACGGCGCTGGCGGTGGACGGCGGACGACCTGGAGCCCTTCGTGGCCCTGCCGCACTCGCCCCGCAACGGCTGCCCCGTGGCGGAGGCGGCCGGGACGCCCATCACCCACGCCTACATCGGCTCCTGCGTGGGAGCGCGCCTGAGCGACCTGCACCAGGCGGCGCGCGTCCTGCGCGGACGGCGGGTGGCGCCGGGGGTGACGCTTCTCGTCGCGCCCGCGTCGCGCCGCGTGCTCTCCGCCGCCGCCGCCGACGGCACCCTGACGGTCCTCCTGGAGGCGGGCGCTACGCTCCTGCCCACGGCCTGCGGCCCGTGCGCCGGCCTGGGGGGCGGGGTACTGCCCCCGGGCGCCGTGTGCGTGTCCACCACCAACCGCAACTTCCGCGGCCGCATGGGCAGTCCGGAGGCGGCGGTGTACCTCGGCTCCTCGTACACCACGGCCTGGTCGGCGGTGCGCGGCGCCCTGGCCGACCCGCGGGAGGCGCTCGCCCATGCCTGAGGTAGAGGTCGTGCGGCTGCCGGCCAACGTGGACACCGACGCCATCGTCCCCGGCCCCTACCTCCGCCTGCCCAACCGGGAGATCCTTCCGCACCTGTTCGAGAACCTCGACCCGGGACTGCGCGAGCGCCTCGGTCCCGGGACGGTCATCTGGGCGGGCCCGTCCTTCGGCTGCGGTTCCAGCCGGGAGTCGGCGGCGGCCTGCCTGCGGATGACCGGGATCGAGGCGGTGATCGCACCTTCTTTCGGCTGGATCTTCTACCGCAACGCGGTGAACGTGGGCCTTGCCGTCTACCGCGTGCTCGAACCCTGCCCGGTCGAGGACGGCGGCCGGATCCACCTCGACCCGGCGGCGGGCGAGGTGGTCGCCGCCGGTCGCCGCCTGGCGATCCGCAACCGGCACGGGGTGGCGATGGACATCCTAGCCGCCGGCGGCCTGGTTCCCTATCTGAAGGCGCGTGGTGACGTCCATGCTTCGTGAGCGGCTGTCCCGGGGCGCCCCCATCCTGGTGGCGCCGGGGGTGCACGACGCCCTCACCGCGCGCCTGGTGGAGGAGGCCGGATTCGAGGTCGCGTACGTGGGCGGGGCGTCCTTCAGTTACGGGCAGCTGGCCATGCCCGACCTGGGCCTGGCCGGCCTGGAGGAGATGCGCGAGCACGTGCGCCGCGTGCGGGACGCGACCCGTCTGCCGCTCATCGTAGACGCCGACTGCGGCTTCGGCGACGTCCTCAACGTCCGGCGGACGGTGCGGGAGTATGCCCTGGCGGGGGCCGACGCCCTGCAGGTGGAGGACCAGACGTTCCCCAAGCGCTGCGGCCACCTGGTGGGGCGGGAGGTGGTCGACCGGCAGGAGGCCGCCGTGCGTCTGGCAACGGCCCTGGACAGCCGGCCGAGGGACGACGTGCTCATCATCGCCCGTACCGACAGCCGCACCGTCCTGGGCCTGGACGAGGTGATCGCCCGCGCCCGCCTGTTCGAGGAGGTGGGGGCGGACGCCGTCTTCCCGGAGTCGCTCGAGTCGGTGGACGAGTATCGCGCGGTGCGGGACGCCGTGGCCCTGCCGCTGGTCGCCAACATGGTGGAGGGGGGGCGCTCGCCCGACCTCACGGCCGCGGAGCTCGAGGCCCTGGGATACCAGATCGTCCTCTTCCCGGGCTCGGTGACGCGCGCCGTGGCCCACGCCGCGCGCTCCCTTCTGACCGCGCTGCGGCGCGACGGCACCACCCGGGCGGTGCGCGACCGCATGCTCTCCTTCGGCGAACTGCAGACGACCCTGGGATATGAGGGATGGATGGACTACGTGGACCGCCTGAAGGGGGGGGAACGCCACGCACCCACCCCGCGGTGAGGGCGCCGCCGCCGGCCCCTGGCTTCCCCCGCCCGACAACCTCCCGTTGGCGGGGGTGCGGGTCGTCGACCTCACGCGGGTGCTGGCCGGGCCCTTCGCCACGCAGCTTCTCGGGGACCTGGGGGCGGACGTGGTGCGGGTGGAGGGCCCCGGGGGTACCGACGACACCCACGCCTGGAAGCCCCCCGAGCTCGGGGGCGAGAGCGTCTACTACCTGGGGATCAACCGCAACAAGCGCTCGGTGGTCCTCGACCTCGCCACGGAGCGGGGGCGGGAGGCACTCTTGCGCCTCGTGGCAGAGGCCGACGTGCTGGTGGAAAACTTCCGCCTCGGCGCCCTGGAGCGCCTGGGGCTCGGGCACGAGGAGCTCATGCGGCGGTTTCCCCGCCTTGTCTACGCCCGCGTCCTCGGCTTCGGGTCCACGGGGCCGTACGCCCACCTGCCGGGGTACGACCTGGTGGCCCAGGCGATGTCGGGGTTCATGCACACCACGGGGGAACCCGACCGGCCCGGGCAGAAGGTCGGGGTGGCCATCAGCGACGTCCTCAGCGGCCTCTTCCTCGCCAACGCGATCACCGCCGCCCTGTACGAGAGGGTGCGCACCGGGCGCGGCCGCTACGTGGAGGTGGCCCTGCTCGAGGCGGCGCTGGCCGGCCTCGCGAATTTGGCGGCCAACGCCGTGCTGGGCGGGGTGAACCCGCGCCGCATGGGCAACCGCCACCCCAGCATCGCCCCGTACGAGGCTTTCGCCACCGGCGAGGGAGAGATCGTCCTGGCGGTGGGCAACGACCGCCAATTCGAGCGCCTGTGCCGGGAGGTCCTCGACATGCCGGAGGTGGCCGCCGACCCCCGCTTCGCCACCAACCCGGCCCGCGTCGCCCACCGGGCCGAACTGCACGCCCTGCTGGAGACCGCCTTCGCCCGCCGGCCGGCGAGCGAGTGGGTTCAGGCCTGCCGCGCCGCCGGCGTCCCCTGCGGACCCGTGCAGGACGTGCGGGCGGCGTTCGACGACCCCCACGTACGCGCACGCGGCATGGTGCAGGAGGTGGAAAGCGAGCGGTTCGGCCGCCTGAGGCTTGTTTCATCGCCCGTCTGGACCGACGGCGGGCGCCTGCCGGTGCGCCTCCCGCCGCCGGCCGTGGGCGAACACACGGCCTCCGTCCTCGCCGCCCTGGGCATGTCCGAGGACGCCGGGCCTGACCCCGGCGCCTCCCCTTCCCCATCCCCAGCCTGAGGAGGCATCCAGCCATGGAACGCTTCGACACCGTGGTCGCGGGCGGCACGGCCGTCCTTCCCGGCGCGGGCGCCGTCCGCGCCGACATCGGCGTGCGCGACGGGCGGATCGTCGCCATCGCGGACGAGCTCGACCGCTCCCGCGCCGCCGAGGTGGTGGATGCGCGCGGCCGCGTCGTCCTCCCGGGGGCGGTCGACGCCCACTTCCACATCGGCATCTACCGCCCGTTCGAGGTCGACGCCGAGAGCGAGACCCGATCGGCGCTGGTCGGCGGGGTCACGTCGATCCTCAGCTACGTGCGCACGGGCCACGACTACCTCAACCGCGTGGGGCCGTACCGGGAGATCTTCCCCGAGGTCCTGCGCCGGGTGTCGGGCCACGCCTACACCGACTACGGCTTCCACGTCGCCATCATGACCCGCGACCAGGTGGGCGAGGTGGACTGGCTGGTCGACCAGGGAGTGACCAGCTTCAAGTACTACATGTTCTACAAGGCCCTCAACCTGGCGGCCAACTCCACCGACGCCGCCGCCTACACCATGGCGGACGAGTACGACCTAGGCCACCTCTACCTGTACATGCAGGCGGTGGCGGCCGCCCAGCGCCGCCATCCGGAGACGCGCATCTCCCTCGGACTGCACTGCGAGAACGCCGAGATCATGCGCGTCGGCATCGAGCGGGCGATGCGCGAGGGAACCCATGACCTGGCCACGTACAACCGCGCCCGCCCGCCGCTGTCCGAGGAGCTGGCCGTGGCCGAGGCGGGCGTGCTGGCGGCGGAGACGGGTTCGAACCTGAACCTGCTGCACTTGTCCAGCGGCCGCGCCTTGGCGGCGGCGGAGCGCCTGCGGGCCGAGCACCCCGGGCTCGACGTGCGGGCGGAGACCACCCTGCACCACATCGCCCTCACCTACGAGACGGCGGCCGGCGGCACCAACGGCAAGGTCAACCCCCCCATCCGCGGCGCCGACGACGTGGAGGCGTTGTGGCGCGGCATCCGGCGGGGGACGATCGACCAGGTGGTGAGCGACCACGCCTGCATCGACGCCGAGAAGCCGGCCGATCTGTGGCAGGCACGGGCCGGGTTCGGGGGCACGGCCCTCGTCTATCCGATCCTCCTTTCGGAGGGCTACCACCGCCGCGGCCTGCCCCTCGACCGCGTCGTCGACCTGGTGAGCGCCTCCCCCGCCCGCTCCCTCGGGCTTGCTCCCCGCAAGGGTGCCCTGGCCGTCGGGGCGGACGCGGACATCGTCGTCGTCGATCTGGAACGGGAGCGGGTGGTGCAGGCCGCCGACCTCCTCTCCGCCCAGCCCTTCACCCCCTTCGAAGGGATGACGCTGCGCGGCTGGCCCGTGCTCACCATGGTGCGGGGCGAGGTGGCCTTCCGCGACGGGCAGGTGGTCGGCCGTCCTCGGGGAGAGTACCTGCACCGGCCCCTGGCCGGCGGCCCAACCTCCGGCGAGGGCGCTTAGGGGCGCGGGTCTACAGGTCCCGACCGCCCGTCACGGGCAGGCACGCGCCCGTGATGTAGGCTCCGCCCTCGCCGACCAGGAAGGCAACCGCCTCGGCCACCTCCTCGGGGCGAGCCTTGCGCCCGAGCGGGATGTGCGCCACCAGGTCGCGAACGGCAGCCGCCGGCAGGGCGTCGTTCATGGCCGTGTCGACCACGCCGGGCACGACCGCGTTGACGCGAACGCCGAAGGGCGCGCACTCGTATGCAAGCCGGCGCACCACGTAGGGGATGGCCGCCTTGGCGGCGGCGTACGCGACGCCGGCCGGGCTGCGGGCGTCGTCCCCGGCCGTGGAGCCGAGAAGGACGATGGCCCCACCGCCGCCGCCCGCCCGCATATGGCGGGCGGCGCACTGTGCACCGGCGAACGCGGCCGTCAGGTTGTCCTCCAGGTAGGCCCGCCACACGGGGAGGGGAACGTCCAAGGCGCTGTGATCGTGCATGGCGCCCGTCGCGCCTACCCACACGCGCAGGGGACCAAGCCTGCGCGCGGCGCGGTCGAGGGCGCGCTCAAGGTCGCGCGACCGCCGAAGGTCGACGGCGAAGGCGAGGTGGGGCGGGCCGAGAGCGGTGGCCACGTCCTTGAGCGCCGCGCCCGCGCGGTCGAGGAGGACGAGGGTGTAGCCCGCCTCCGCCAAGCGGCGGGCGATGGCCCGCCCCAGCGCGCCGGCGGCGCCGGCCACCGCCGCCGTCACGCCGGGGCCGATCCTTCCGCGGCGTCGCGCACGGGCGGGGCGTAGCGCCTCTCCAGGCCGCGCGCCACGGCCAACAGCATCCCCTCCCGCCCCGAGGGCGCGACCACCTGCAGGCCGAGGGGGACGCCGTCGGCGGCATACCCGCAGGGGAGGGAGAGGGCGGCGTGGCCGCTCAGGTTCCAAGGGAGGACGAACGCGTACCAGGCGAAGACGCGTTCGTTCGGCGCACCCGACGCCGGCAGGGCGGGGAAGGGAGTGGTGGGGGCGAGAAGGACGTCGAACCCGGCGAGCTGGCGCTCGACGGCCGCCGCCCATTGCTCGCGCCGCCGGCGGGCGGCGCGGTAGGCCGCGTCGGGTAGGGCGTCGCCCGCGCGAACGAAGGCGCCGGCCCCTGGGCCGTACGCCGCCGCGTGGGCGGGCCACCAGCCGCGGCGGCGGTGGGCGCGAGCCGTCTCCCACGCGTGGGCGCGCCAGATCTCGCCGAGCTCGGCCGGCGAGCCGAGCGGCACGGCGACGAGCTCGACCCCTTCGGCCCTCAGGTCGCGCTCTACCACCTCGTACCGCTCCAGCACCTCCTGGTCACAAAGGGAGCGCCAGTCGTCGGGCAGGACGGCGGCGCGGCGCGGCAGGCGGGGGCGGGGAGGGGGCAGGTCCGGACGCTCGAGGCGCTCGGCCAGGGCGACGTCGGCTACGGTGCGCGCCAGCCAGCCCAGGCGGTCCATGCTCGGCACGAGCGGCACGACCCCTGCCGGCATCCCGCCCAGGCGGCGCGGGACGTAGCCGACCACCCCGCAGGCGGCGGCCGGGGCGCGCACCGACCCGCCTGTGTCGGTTCCCAGGGCGAGGGCGCACAACCCGGCGGCCGCGGCGACGGCGCTGCCCGAGCTGGAACCGCCGGGCGCGTACGCCGGCGTCCAAGGGTGGACGCCTGTCCCGGGCCCCCCCGGCCCGGGCGGCACGGGCTCACCGATGGCGAACTCGTGCGTGCGGGCCTTGCCCAGCACCACCGCCCCGGCGGCGCGCAGGCGGCGCACCACCGTGGCGTCCTCCCTCGCCCGCTGGCCGGCCAGGACGGCGGAGCCCGCCTCCCAGGGGAGGCCGCGCACCGCCACCACGTCCTTGATCGCCACGGGTAGGCCGTAGAGCGGCAAGCCGGCGGCAGGGCGCGCCTCCAGGGCCCGCGCCGCCGCCAGGGCGCCGGCGCGGTCGAGGTACGACCAGGCGCCCAGGTGGGCGAGGCGGTCGGCGCGCGCGAGATAGGCGCGCACCACCTCGGTCGGCCGTCGGCGCCCCTGGGCCAGGTCGAGGGCCAGGCGGGAGGCCGGAAGACGCCCCAGGGAGCGATCCGCGTGGTAGGCGCTCAGAGGGCGAGATACCTCCTCTCGAGCTCACGCTCCCCCCTCAGCTCCTCGGGCCGGCCGCCGAAGACGATGCGGCCGCCGTCGATGACGTACACCCGGTCGCACAGATCGAGGGCGAAGCGCGCGTTCTGCTCTGCCAGGAGGATGGAGAGGTCGCCCTGGGTGCGCAGGGCGGAGAGCACCTCCCCCACCTGGCGAACGATGGCCGGCGCCAGCCCCTCGGACGGCTCGTCGGCCAACAGGAGCCGTGGGCGCCCCATCATGGCCCGGGCGATGGCCACCAGCTGCTGCTCGCCGCCGGACAGCTCACGGCCCCGGCGGCCGAGCAGCGGAGCCAGGGTGGGGAAGAGGGAGACGACCTCGTCGAGGGATGGCGCCGGCCGGTCGGGGGCGGCGGCGTGGCGCCCGAGCTCGAGGTTCTCCTGCACGGTGAGGGAGCCCAGGACGCGCCGGTCCTCGGGCACCAGCTGCACGCCCAGGCGGGCCACCCGGTGCGGCATGAGGCGGGTGAGGTCCTGGCCCTGCAGGCGGACGGCGCCCGTCGTCTCCACCTCCACGCGGGCGATGGCCTTGAGCAGGGTGGACTTGCCGGCGCCGTTGCGCCCCAGGAGGGCGACGGTCTCGCCCACCCCCACGGTGAGGGAAACGCCGAACAGGACATGGGCCGTGCCGTACCTTCCGTCCAGCCCCTCGATCTCCAGACGCGGCTCAGGCATGCTGTGCGCTCACCCCGAGGTAGACTTCCGCCACGTCCGGCCGCTCGCGCACGCGCTCCGGCACGTCGGTGCACAGGACGCGCCCGCGGTGCAGCACGGTGAGGCGCTGTGCGAGGTCGAACACGACTTGCATGTCATGCTCGGTCAGGAGGACGGTGACACCCGTCTCCCGCCACACCTCGCGGATGAGGCGGGTGGTGGCGGCCGTCTCCTCGGGCGACATGCCGGCCGTCGGCTCGTCGAGGAGCAGGAGGCGTGCGTCGAGGGCGAGGGCCATGCCGATCTCCAGGCGCTTTCGGTCGCCCTGGGAGAGCGAGCGGGCGGGCCGGTCGGCCAGGGCGGTGAGCTGCATGCGCTCCAGGGCCCGGCGCGCCTCCCGCTCGGTGCGCTCCGGCACGCGCCGCCGCCAGAACACCTGGGTGAGGCGGTGGGAGGCGAGCACGGCGACGAGGACGTTGTCCGCCACGGTGAGGTCGGGGAAGACGCGCGCCACTTGGAAGGCGCGGGCCACGCCCATGCCCACGCGGGTCGCCGCCGGCACGCGGGTGACGTCGCGCCCGCCCAGGAGCACGCGCCCTCGGGCCACCGTGTGCTCGCCCGACACGACGCCGAACAGGGTGCTCTTGCCGGCGCCGTTGGGGCCGATGATGGCGTGCAGCGTACCGGGCTCCACGTCCAGGGTCACGTCGTCCAGCACCACATGGGCGCCGTAGCGCTTGGTCACCCCCTCCAGGCGCAGCGCGAGGCTCATGGCGTCACCTCCGGGGCGGCTCCGGTCGCCCGCCGCCCGCCCGCAAGGCGGCGCAGGAGGTCGGGGATGGACACGATGCCGCGGGGTACGAGGAGGACGAAGGCGAGGAGGACGACGCCCACGTACAGGAGGTAGGCGCGCGTCGCCTGGCCGAGGACGTATAGGAGCCAGGTGATGAGGACCGCCCCCAAGGCCGGACCGAGGAAGGTGTGCATGCCCCCCACGAGGGCCATCATGATGGGGCTTGCGCTTTGGGTCCAGTTGAGCACCGCCGGGGCGACGATGGTGGTGGAGTAGGCGTACAGCCCACCCGCCAGGCCGGCTGCGCCTCCGGCGATGGTAAACGCCATCACCCGGTAGCGGCGGACCGCGATGCCGAGGAAGGCGGCGCGCTTGGGGTCCTCCCGGATGGCGGTGAGGGCGCGGCCGAAGGGAGAGGAGACCACCCACCACAGGGCCAGCATGGCGACGGCCACGCACAGCAGGATGAACCACCACAGGTGCACCGGCTGGGTCAGGTCGAAGAGGCCGCGGGCCGGAGGTGCCACGCCGCTGATGCCGCCCTCGCCGCCGGCGGCGTTCGACTGCAGGACGAAGGTGTAGAGCACCTGGCCGATGGCCAGGGTGACCATGGAGAAGGCGAGGCCCGTGACGCGCGATGTGATGAGGCCGGTGACGAAGGCCAGGGCGGCGGCGACCGCCACGGCGGCCGCCAGGGCGGCGAGCGGCGGCCAGGCGGACTGGGCCAGGAGGGCCACCGTGTACGCGCCCGCGCCGTAGAACGCGGCTTGCCCGAAGGAGGGGATGTTCGCGTACCCGAGCAAGAGGTTGACGCTGGTGGCGAACAGCACCTGGATCGCCACATCCTCCCACAGCGCCAGTTGTCCGAGCCCCAGACGGGGCACCGCCACGGCCCACGCCACCACCGCGACCGCCAGGGCGACGGCCCACCAACGTCCCCCTGCCCTCACCGCTCCTCCTCCTCCCACGGGCGCCCCATGATGCCCTGCGGCCGCAGAAGGAGCACCAGGGCCATGAGGAGATAGAGGCTGAAGCTGGCCACGCTGGGAGCGAAGCTTACCAGGAAGCTGGTCATGACGCCCACCAAGAGGGCGGCCACGAGCGACCCGGTGACGCTGCCGAAGCCGCCGATGATGACGACGGCGAAGGCCTGGATGACGAACTGGACGGCGATGTCCGGGATGAGGCCCACCGTGGGAGCGGTGAGGGCCCCGCCGAGGCCGGCGAGGGCCACGCCCAGGGCGAGCATGAGGGCGTACACCCGCCCCACGTCGATGCCGAGCAACGAACCCATGAGGCGGTCCTCGGCCACGGCCCGCACCTGGCGCCCGAAGGCCGTGCGGCGCAGGAGGTACTCGAGCCCCACCACCGCCACCAGGCCGACCAGAATGAGGAAGAACTCGTAGTAGGGCACCTGGGTGCCGCCGACCGTGAGGCCGGCGATGAACCCCATGGGTTCCGGCTGGGTGATGGGGAACAGGCCCCAGGCCTGCTGCGCGATCCCCTCCAGGATGAGCAGGAGGGCATAGGTCCCCAGGAGCATCTGCATGCGCGGCATGCGGTAGAAACGCTCGAACAGGAGCAGCTCGCTCAGGTAGCCGGCCGCGCCGGTCAGCGCCGCCGCACCTAGGACGGCGGCCACGAAGGGGAGCACGCCGACGAGCTGGCCGCGCAGGAGGGTGTAGGCGAAGTAGGCGCCCAGCATGAAGTACCCGCCGTGCGCGAAGTTGGCGATGCGCATGACGCCGAGGACGAGGGTGAGACCGCTCGCCACGAGGAAGAGCACCACGCCCTCGGACAGGCCGGACAGAAGAGGGACGAGGATCGCGTCGATGCCCGCCACCTCCCCGAAGGCATCTTGTCGGTGGGGGACCGGTTCTACAGGCGGCGGGGAATGTCCTCCGGCAGCCGGCCAAGGGGCGGAATGATATTCGAAAGATTGACATATTCGCCCGCCCTACCTAGAGTGGCGGTGGAGCGGACAGGCTCCGGCCATACGTTCCGCAATGGAGGTTGCCATACGTGGGTCAGCGGTGGTCCCGACTGGGCACGGCCATCTCCGCCCTTGCGTTGGTGGCACTGACGGCGGGAGGCGCGGCGGGGGCCGCGACCGCCCGCCACGCATCCCTGGCGCCGATCAAGATCGGCTTCGTGAACACCCTCTCCGGCCCGTTCGCCGAGGTGGGTCAGGATGCCCTGGCCGGCGCGAACCTGGCGGTCGCGCAGATCAACGCCAAGGGGGGCGTGCTCGGCGGCCACCCCCTGAAGCTCGTGGTCAAGGACGAGCAGGCGGATCCCACGGTGACGGCCACCGACGTCAAATCCCTCCTGGGGCAGGGCGTCAAGCTCATCGCGGGCTTCATGGACGACTCCGACTGCTTGGCGGCGCTGCCGCTCATCCAGTCGGCGGGCGGCGTGATGGTCGGCATGAGCTGCCAGAGCGACCTCATGACGACCGCCAAGTACAGCCCGAGCTTCTTCGAGATCCCGCCGAACAACACGGAGCTGGGGCGGGCGTCCGCGGTCTTCGCCGCGCAGCACTTCCCGAACCTCACCTGGTCGTACATCGGCCCCAACTATGAGTACGGCCACGAGGTGTGGCAGCTGTTCCAGACCACCCTCAGCGGCCTCAACAAGGGGTCGAAGTTCGGCAAGGCCGAGTTCCCGTCGCTCACGGAGACCGCCTTCACCCCCTACGTCACCTCGATTCTGTCCACTCTGCCGGCGAACAGCGCGCAGAACTCCGGACTCTACACGTCGGAGTTCGGTTCGTCCACGATTGACCTCGTGAAGCAGAGTGCGCCCTACAAGTTCTTCTCCCGCTTCAAGGCCGTGATCAACGTCGGCGGTTCCACGCCCACGGCCGTGGCGTTGGGCGCCTCCACCCCTCGGCTGTACTTCGTGTACGACTACGACAACCTCGCCTACCACAACGCGGTGAACACCGCTTTCGTCAACGCGTACACGGCCCAGCACCACATCGCGCCGGACGCCTGGGCGTACGAGGGGTACACGGCCGTCCTCGCCCTGGAGAATGGCATCCAGCGGGCGCACAGCGCGGCGCCGGCGGCGGTCGACCGGGCGATGTCGGGCATGACGTTCCAGTCCCCCAAGGGCGCCGTCACCTTCCGGCGCCAGGACCACCTGCTCATGTCGCCGGTGACGGTATGGGAGGTCGTCGGCGACGCCCACGCCAAGGGAGGCTTCCGCATCGTGTTCGCGCAGGCCGTCCCGGCCTCGGAGGTGGCGCCGGCTCCCAAGCCGCGCTGACGGCTGGCGCGTGTGGACGTTCGCGGGGGCCCGTCGGGGCCCCCGCGCGCGTTGCCGGGGGACGGAGGCTGAAAGGGAGGCGAGGGAGACGGGTACGACGCCGGGGGCCGACGTGGACGTGGACGTCATCGTGGTGGGCGCAGGCGCGGCCGGCAGCGCCGCCGCCCTGCGGGCGGCCGACGGCCCGGGGCGGGTTCTGGTCCTGGAGAGGGACCCGCGCTACCTGGACAACTCGAACACGGCCCGCTCGACGGGCATGGTGCCGGCGGCGGGGAGCGCGCTGCAACGGCGGGCTGGGGTCGAGGACGACCCCGAGCGCATGCTCGCGGACATCATGGCCAAGACGGGGGGGAGCGCGGACAGGGAGCTGGCCCGTGCCCTGTGCGGCGCATCGGCCCGGCTCGTGGACACCATGGCGGAGGCGTGGGACGCGCCGCTCGAGCTGGTGCGCGACTTCCGCTACCCCGGCCACAGCGCCGACCGCATGCACGCCCCTCCCGACCGCAAGGGGCGGACCTGGCTGGAGGTGCTGGCGGCGCGCCTGAAGGCACGGCCGAACGTCGACGTGGCCTTGGGGGCGGCGGTGACCGACGTGCGCCCGTCCCCCGACGGCTCCGGCTACCGCGTGCGGGTGGGCGACAGCGGCGAGGAGGTGACCTGCCGCTGCCTCATCCTGGCCACCAACGGCTTCGGCGCCGACCCCGCGATGGTGGCGGAGCACCTGCCGGAGATCTCGCGGGCGGTCTACTTCGGAGGCCCGTTCAGCGACGGAAGCGGCATCCGGTGGGGCATGGCCATGGGGGCCGACACCGCCTTCATGGACGCCTACCAGGGCCATGGGTCGATCGCCCCCGACGCCGGCACCCTCGTGAGCTGGGCGGTCATCGTCGGCGGGGGCTTCCTTCTCAACGCCCGGGGCGAGCGGTTTTGCGACGAGAGCCATGGGTACAGCGAGACGGCGCTACCCGTCCTGGCCCAGCCGGGCGGGTGGGTGTACGACGTGTTCGACGAGGAGCTGCGGCAGGAGGCCCTGCGGTTCGCGGACTTCCGCGAGACCGACGCCATGGGCGTGGTGGGAAGGGCGGAGGACGAGGGGGCGCTGGCGAGCCGCCTGGGCGTGCCGCCCGACGCCCTGGCCGCCACCCTGGAGGAGATCGCCGCCTGCGTCCGCACCGGTCGCCCAGACCGCTTCGGCCGCCGCTTCGCCCGCACTCTCCGGCCGCCCTACCGATTCGTGCGCGTGACCGGGGCGCTCTTCCACACCCAGGGCGGGCTGCGCGTGGACGGAAAGGCGCGCGTCCTGCGCCCCGACGGCGTGCCCATCCCAGGTCTCTATGCCGCTGGCGGCACCGCCCACGGCATCAGCGGGCGGGGGGCGTCTGGATACCTGGCCGGCAACGGCCTTCTGGCCGCGCTCGGGCTGGGGCTGTTGGCGGGCGAGGGGGCGGCGGCGCGCCTGGCCGGGGCGGCCGACGCCTGACGGCTCAGGTCGGCGCGCCGGCGGGCGGGTAGCCCGGGAGGACGACTGGGCGGCCGGTGTCGGGGTGGGCGAACACCCGGAGCGGGGTGGCGTAAACGCGTTCCAGGACGCTCGCCTCGAGGACGCGCCAGGGGTCGCCGCTGGCGACCACCCGGCCCTCCGCCAGGAGGGTGAGGTCGTCAGCGTATTGCGCAGCGGCGGTCAGGTCGTGTAGGGCGAGGACGACGCCCGCACCGCTGCGCGCCTGGGCACGGGCGAGCTCCAGCACGCGGCGGGCGTGGCCGGGGTCGAGGGCGGCGGTGGGTTCGTCGAGCAGGAGGTAGCGAGCCCCCTGGGCCCACGCCGCCGCTAGGCGCGCCCGCTGACGTTCGCCTGCCGACAGCGTTCCCAGGGGCGCGTCGTCCAGGTGGACGAGGTCCATGGCGGCGAGCGCCGCCTCTACGTCCGCCTCCGACCCCCGTGCCGGATCCTCCCACACGTTGGCGCGATGGGCGAGCCGGCCCAGGGTGACCAGCTCGCGTACGGTCAGGCCGACGTCGGGGAAGGGGAGGGCTCCCGCCCACGCCACCTGCCTGGCCAGTCGGGCCCGTCCGAGCGAGGAGAGGGGCCGGCCGTCGAGGCTCACGCGCCCGGTGTCGGGCCTCTCCAGGCCGGCGAGGCAGGCGATGAGGCTCGTCTTGCCCGAACCGTTGGGGCCTACCAGGGCGGCGACCCGCCCCGGCCGGACGGCAAAGTCCACGCCGGCGAGGCGCGGTCGGCGCCCCGGCGACGAACTGAGCCCGAGACGGCGGGCTTCCAGGCCCGCCGACCCCGCAGCGAGAGCCGGGTCGGGGCTCACGATCGGCCCGCGGCCACCGGCCGCGTCACGAGGAGGTAGACGAAGAGAGGCCCGCCGGTGAGGGCGGTGACCACGCCGATCGGCACCTCGCCCAGGACCGGGATGGAGCGCGCCGCCGTGTCCGCGGCCACGAGGAAGGCGGCGCCGGCGAGGGAGGCGGCCGGCACGAGGCGGCGATGGCCCGCGCCCACGAGGCGGCGCACGGCGTGGGGGGCGACAAGGCCGACGAAGCCGATGATCCCGGCCAGGGCCACCGCCGCAGCCGTGAGCAGGCTGGCCGACGCCAACAGGAGGAGGCGAACGCGGGCGACGTCCACCCCGAGGGAGGCGGCGTCTGCCTCCCCTAGGAGGAGGGCGTCCAGCTCCCACCGGTAGGCGAAGGGGACGACGGCGGCGAGGGCGATGAGCGGCAACGCAGGCACGAGGCCTGCCCAGGTCGCGGTGGCGACGCTGCCCAGCTCCCAGAAGAAGATGGTCTCGAGGTTCTGGCGGTCGAGGAGCAGGAGGAGAGAGATCGCCGCCCCCAGCACGACGCTGACGGCATAGCCCACCAGGAGCAGGGTGACGGTGGAGCGGCCGAGCGTGCGCGCCGCCACGCCCAGGGCGACGGCGACCGCACCCAGGGCGCCGAGGAATGCCCCGACGGGGAGGACGAACGCCGCGACGGCCGCCGGCGCCACGAGGAGGGAGAGCGTGGCGCCGAAGGCCGCCCCGCTGGCGGCGCCGACGATGTACGGGTCGGCGAGGGGGTTGTGGAAGACGCCCTGCAGCACCGTCCCCGCCAGCGACAGGGCGGAGCCCACCGCCGCGGCGGTGAGCTCCCTCGGCATGCGCAAACGCCACAGGATGACGCCGTCGATGCTGCTTGGATGCCACAGGCCGTGCCACACCTGGCCCGGGGAGAGACCGGCCGGCCCCACGAGGGCGGAGCCGGCCAGCGCGGCGGCGAGTGCGAGCCCGGCCGGGATCCACGGCGCGGTGGACGAAAGGCGCCCCAGGGATCCCACGTCAGGGGGACACCCCCGGGTACAGGTCGTGCGCCAGTTGCCACAGGGCGGTGACGACGGCCGGCCCCGGCTCGCTCAGGGCGTTGGGGTCCACGTTGTCGTAGACGCGGTGGTGGACGACGGCGGCCACCGCCTGCCACCCGGGCCGGGAGGCCACCTGGCCGGGTGTCACCCCGGTCTCGTCGAGGACGATGACCTGGGGATCCAGGGCGACCACCGCCTCGCTCGACAGCTGCGGGTAGGGTACGCGGGCCACCCGGTCCACCGCGTTACGCGCCCCCAACAGGCGCAGGAGGTCGTCGATGTACGAACCGGGGCCGACCGAGTAGTACGGGTGGACGCCGATCTCCACGTACACGCTGGGATGCGTCCCCGCCCGACGGGCGATGCGGGCGACCGCCGCGGCGGCGGCGGCGATGCGGGCGACGACGCGGCCGGCGGCTGCCGACGCGCCGGTGGCCTCGCCCACGAGGCGTACGTCGCGCTCGATGCCGGCCAGGTTCGCGGGGTTGAGCACCAGCACGGGGATGCCGAGGGAGCGCAGCTTGGCGTTGCCCGCCACCGCCCCCGACGAGAGGATGAGGTCGGGCCGGGCCTTGAGGATCCGCTCCAGGCTGGGGGCGGGGTAGGTGTCGCCGATGGACGGCAGGCCTTGCACCAGGCGGTCGTACGGCGCCGCCATGTAGCGCAGGGAGTCGAGGTCGACGCCGACGAGGCGCCGCCGAAGCCCGAGGGCGAGCATGATCTGCGTGTCGCTGGAGATGAGCGAGACCACGCGGCGAGCGGGACGGGGCAGGGTGACGGTCGCGCCGGTGTCGTCGGTGAGGACGATGGCCGCCCGCCCCGAGGCGGCGGCCGGCGGCAGGGCGGAGACCGCTGGGAGGACGGCAGCTGCGGCGAGGGCGGCGGCGGCGAGGCGCGCCGCCCGACGGACGGTACTCGACAGCATGTGGGCCCCTCCTTGATCAGGACGGAGGCCCGGAACGCGCGACCCCCGTGCCGTCGCACGGGGGTCGTACGCGCCCCGAGGCGACTCCTTTGCTCCGAAGGACTCGCCTTCCCATCCGAGGCAGGTCTCCTGGCTTAAGGTTCCTCCGGCCGCGGCCTTCCCGTCCGCATCTGGGACAGTGGCGTTCGCGGTCGTCCCCCTTCACAGTGGCGGCACCGCTCAGGCTTCTACCTGATTCCCTCTTGCCCGCGTGCGGGCACCTCGGCGGGTCGGTTGTGGAAACGCCTGCAACGTACCACGCCGCCCCTTCCCTGGCAAGACGGCGTTAGCCCGCGGCGCCGTCGGGCAGGATCCCCAGCCGGTGCAGGATGGTGTCGGCCGCCCCCAGGGTCGCCTGCATGTCGAGCAGCCGGTCGAGGTCCTCGGCCGCGAGGTGGGAGGCGACCACCGGGTCCTCGCGCAGGCGGCGGCCAAAGCCGGGGGCGGGGTCGAGGGCGGCCCGCTGCACCGCCCGGTAGGCCTCCTCGCGTGCCAGACCGGCCTCCACCAGGGCGAGGAGGACGCGTTCGGAGAGGATGCGCCCGTCGGTGAGGGCGAGGTTGGCGGCCATCCGCGCGCGGTCGAGCTCCAGGCCGGCGACGATGTTCGTGCTCACGCTCAGCATGTGGTCGACGGCGATGCTGGCGTCGGGCAGGATGATCCTCTCCACGGAGGAGTGGGAGATGTCCCGCTCGTGCCACAGGGCCACGTCTTCCATGGCCGCCAAGCTCAGGCTGCGCACCAGACGGGCGAGGCCGCACACCTTCTCCGCGTTGACGGGGTTGCGCTTGTGGGGCATGGCGGAGGAGCCCTTCTGGCCGGGGGCGAAAGGCTCGAACGCCTCCCCCACCTCCGTCCGCTGCAGGTGGCGCACCTCCAGGGCGAGGGCCTCCAGGTCCCCGGCCAGAAGGGCGAGGGCGGTCATGTACTGGGCGTGGCGGTCGCGGTCGATGACCTGGCCGGCGATGGGCACGGGACGCAGGCCCAGGCGGGCACAGACGCGCTCCTCCACCTCGGGCGGCAGGTGCGCGTAGGTGCCGACGGCGCCGGACAGCTTGCCCACGGCCACCGCCTCGCGCGCCGTGCGCAGGCGCTCCTCGTCGCGGCGCAGGGCGTCGTCGTGCCGGGCGAGCTTGAGGCCGAAGGTGGTGGGCTCGGCGTGCACGCCGTGCGTGCGCCCCACGGTGGGGGTGTGTGCCTCCTCCGCCGCCCGCCGCCTCAGCGCGCTGCGGAGGTCGGCGAGGCGGCGCAAAAGGAGGTCGGCCGCCTGGACGAGGGCCATGGACAGCGCTGTGTCCACGACGTCGGCCGAGGTGAGGCCGTAGTGGAGGTAGCGGCCGTCCGGCCCGACCGTCTCCGCCACCTGGCTCACAAAGGCGATGACATCGTGGCGCACCTCGGCTTCGATCTCGGCGATGCGGGCGAGGTCGAGGCGGGCGCGGCGGCGCAGATTGCTCGCCGCCTCCACTGGGATGCGCCCCAGGGCCGCGAGTTCCTCGGTTGCGCACAGTTCGACCTCCAGGTAGCGGGCGAACCGGGCCTCGTCCGTCCAGATCGCACCCATCTCCCGCCCGGTGTAGCGCTCGATCACGCTGTGCTCCTCCTCTCGTCCCCCCGAGCATAGTGGAAGGGCGGCCGCCGCCGCCACGGCGCTACGTAGGAGCGGCGCCGACCGGGCACGAATAGGTTTCGGGGGATGATGCCATGGCGGCGGACAGGCCTCGGTCTCGGCGCCGTGCGGCGGTCAACGAGGCGATTCGCCTGTACGACTGGGGGGTCGACGACCTCGTGCGGCGCTTCGGCGCCGTGAGCATCGACTCCAGCTTGGGATGGGAGGCACGGGGGGGCTGGCGGCGGCGCGTGCGGGGGAAGGGACGCGGGGGCGGCGGGCGTTAGGCGGTGCGCCGCTCGTCGCTGCCCTCGCCGAGCGTGCCGCCGCCTCCCCGCTCCGGCTGTGCGTGCCCGGACACGGCGGCGGGGGGTATGCGCCTAGCGCCCTGCGGCGGGCGCTTGAGCGCTACGGCGTGTGGGCGCTCGACTGGACGGAGGTGCCCGGACTCGACGACTTGGCTTGGCCGCACGGGCCGATCCGCGACGCGGAGGCGCGCCTGGCCGAGGCGTTCGGCGCCGACGGCGCCGCCATCCTGGTCGGGGGTTCCACGGCTGGCATCCTGGCGGCGGTGCTCGCCCTGGCACGGGGGGGGCGCGTGGCCCTGGGGGCCACCCAGCACCGCTCGGTGTACGCCGCCCTCGCCCTGGCGGGCGCCCGGCCCGTCTTCCTGCCCGAGGTGGCCGACCCCGAGACCGGCTACAGCCTAGGCCTCACCGAGGCGGCGGCGGCGATCGTCGAGCGCGAGCGGCCGGCCCTGGTGGTGGTCGCCCACCCCACCTACCAGGGGGTAGCGGCAACGCCGCCGGCGCTGTGGGAGGCGGCCCGCAGGACGGGTGCGGCGGTCCTGGCCGACGCCGCCCACGGCGCCCACTTCGGCGCCGATCCCCGCCTGCCGCCGCCCGCCCTTGCGGCGGGGGCGGATGTCGCCGTTTTGGGGTTGCACAAGAGTCTGGGGGCGCTGACGCAGACGGCGGCGCTCGTGTGGCGCAAGGGGATGCCGGAAGAGCGCCTGCGGGCCATGTTGCGCCTCATCCAGTCGTCGAGCCCTTCCTACCTCCTCCTCGCATCGGCGGACTCGGCGAGCGCCGCATGGGCGGCGGACGGGGCACGGCGTTGGGCGCGGGCGGTCGACCACGCCTTGGAGGCGGCGGCGTGGTTGGGAGACGAAGCCTGGACGCCGGCTGTGGCGCGCGACCCCACCAAGCTCTTGTGGCTAAGGCCGGCGGCCGGCGCGGGAGATCTCCTGGCGGTGCTCAGGGCGGCGGGCGTCGAGGCCGAGTATGCGGACGGGCGCGCCGTCCTCTTCTGCCTGGGGCCGCACGTCGGACGGCGGGGCGTCGAGCGGCTGCGGCGCGCGGTCCGGGCGGTGCGGTCCGCTCTGCCGGCCGCTCGCTCCGCCCGCCCTGTCCCCGCCGCGTCGCCCCCGGCGCCGCCCGACATGGACATGCTGGCTGCCTTGGCCGCGCCCGGCGAGCGGGTGCCCCTCGCCGCAGCGGTGGGCCGGGTGGCGGGCGACTTCCTCGTACCCTACCCGCCGGGGATACCGCGCGTCCTGCCGGGACGTAGGCTGAGCGCCGAGGACGTGGCCGCCGTGGCGGCAGACCTTGGCCTCGGGCGGGAGGTGCAGGGCGTGACGCCAGACGCTACCATCAAGGTATTACGACCGGAAAGGGGGGCGGGGCCGTGAAGCTCATCATCGGGGTGGTCCAGGACGCGGATTGCGCCGCCGTGGTCGAGGGGTTGACGTCGCGCGGCTACCGCGCCACCAAACTGGCGTCTACCGGCGGGTTCCTGCGGGAGGGCAACGCCACCCTCCTCGTCGGGGTGGAGGACGACCAGGTAGAGGACGCGGTGGCCGTCATCGCCCGCCTGGCCCGGGCGCGCGAGCGCCTGGTGACCCCGTTGGCGAGCGCGGGGGCGCCCATGGAGGCGTACGCCCCCTACCCGGTCGAAGTGGTGGTGGGTGGGGCCACGTTGTTCGTTCTGGACGTGGAGCGTTTTGAACGC
Organism: Bacillota bacterium; assembly: GCA_023512375.1. Classification (GTDB taxonomy): domain Bacteria; phylum Bacillota; class Sulfobacillia; order JAJZYS01; family JAILZS01; genus JAILZS01. Next base: position 23,499 of record JAILZS010000022.1, read on the forward strand.
TTCTGAGGCGGCGCGGGACTGGCCCGGGCAAGCGGCCATGTGGCGCAGCTTGGCGCGGCTCATGGCCGAGGACCGGGTGCCCGGCGCCGTCCTGGTGATCGGGATGGCGGGCCTGCCGGCATCGCCCTACGCCGACGCGGTGGCGGACGCGCTCTTGTGCGACGACCCGCAAGACGGGCGCCCGTGCCGGCGGTGTGCGGCCTGCCGTCTGGCGGCGGCCCAAAGCCACCCGGATCGGTGGACGGTGGCCGACGAGCACGGCCAGGTGCGCATCGACGATGTGCGGCAGGCACTCGCGTGGGCCGCCTACCGCCCGCAACGGGGGTGGCGGCGGGTGGTGCGCCTGGACGGCGCCGACCGTCTCGGACCCGAGGCTGCGGTGGCCGCCCTCAAGGGTGTGGAGGAGCCGGGTCGGGGGGTGACGTGGATCCTGTCGGCGACCGCCCCGGGGCGCGTGCCCGCCGCCATGCGGTCGAGGTGCGTGGCGTTCACCTTGCGTCCCGTGCCCGCGGAGGAGCTCGCGACGTGGCTTGGCGCCCTCGGCGGTGGGGAAGAGGCCGCCCCTGCGGCGGCGGCCGCCGGCGGCTTGCCGGGGGAGGCGCTCGAGGCGCTCGGCCTGGGCCGATCGGCGGCGGACGAGGGCCGGGAGGCGGTCGGACGGCTGCGCCGCCGGGTGCGCGCCGCCCTTCGCGCCGGGACGCTGACGGCGGGCGAGGCCCGCATCGCGCTGGAACGCGCTCGCCTGGCGGAAGCCGCCCTGCGTCTTGCGACCCCGGCCCGGCTGGTCGCCGACGCCTTGGCCGAGGTCGAGCCGGCGCGGCCGTGAGCCAAGTCGCCAGCGGTCCGACATGGTACGTGTACCTCGTGCGGTGTGGCGACGGCAGCCTCTACACGGGGATTTCCACCGCCCCCGAGCGGCGCCTCGCGGCGCACGCCCGGGGGCGAGGGGCGCGCTACACCCGGGGGCGGGGCCCTCTGACCCTGGCGTACGTCGAGGCGCAGCCGGGGCGCGCCGCGGCCCTTCGCCGCGAACGGGAGGTCAAGGCGTGGTCGCACGAGCGGAAGGAGGCGCTGGCGGCGGGTAAGCGGCGGGTGCAAGCCGGATCCGAGCCGGGGCGTCAGGACGAGGGGCCGTCGTCGGAGGGGGTTCTGTACCTCTGTCCTACGCCCGTCGGCAACCTGGAGGACATCACCCGGCGTGCCGAGCGCGTGCTCGCAGAGGCGGATCTCGTCCTAGCCGAGGACACCCGACGCAGCGCCGTCCTCCTGCGCCACCTGGGGGTGCGCCCTCCCGTCCTCAGCTTCCACGAGGGCAACGAGCGGCGGCGCCTACCCCTCGTCCTGCGGGAGCTGGCGGCCGGGAAGCGGGTGGCACTCGTCTCCGATGCGGGCAGCCCCCTTCTCTCGGATCCCGGGTACCCGCTCGTGCGGGAGGCCATCGCCCGCGGCTTCCGCGTCGAGGCCCTCCCCGGCCCCACGGCCTTGGTGCCGGCGTTGACGGCTTCGGGCCTCCCGCCGCATCCGTTCCGGTTCGTCGGCTTTCTTCCCCGGACGAGGGCCCGCCGCATGCGTCTGTTCGAGGAGGTGCGGTCGGATGCCGCTACGTTGGTGGCGTACGAGGCGCCCCACCGTATCCGCGCCGCGCTCGAGGATGCGCTGACCGTCCTGGGCGATCGGCGGGCGTGTGTGGCGCGCGAGATCAGTAAGGTGCATGAAACGTACCACCGGGGACGCCTATCCGAACTATTGGTCCAGCTGCCTGAGCGGCCGGTGGGGGAGATGGTGTTGGTCCTGGCCGGTGCCCGAAACGAAGGCGCTCCCGACCCAGCGGGCGGGAACGCCACGGGGACGGAAGGCGACGATTAGCCGACCTCTACCTCGGTACGAAGGGTGTTAAGGCAGTGGCGGCAGATTTTCTTCCCCCGGAAAGTGATGACGTGTGCGGAATTTCCACAAAAAATGCAACTGGGTTCGTATTTCCGCAACACAATCTGCTCATCTTCGACATAGATCTCAATCGAATCCCTGTCCTCGATATGGAGTGTGCGACGGAGTTCGATCGGTAGAACGACGCGGCCAAGTTCATCCACCTTGCGTACGATGCCGGTGGACTTCATCAAGACGAGCACCTCCTTCGAGTCTATCAGGGAGACAGTACGATTGTTGGTAACCGTCGTGGCAAAAAAAGTCAACCCGTTCGCCGTACGGCGAACGGGTCATGGCAAGTGGCTCCAGGGAAGGCGCGTTCTACATCCCTTCGATGAGTGGTTCCTCGTAGATCGTGACTCCCTGGACAAGGAGCGCAAGGGTGATCGGCTGTGCGCCGCCGGGGGGCTGTACCACAAGGTCGTAGGCCCCCGCAGGGAAGCTGGCGCTGACGGGTACGTCCAGCGTCCGGGAGAACGTGGCCGGGCCCACCCGGATCATGGGCCCCGAGGCGTTACGGTTGGCGTAGGAGACACCGCCCCACGTTCCCGACAGCGGCGGCGGAACTTCGAGCTGAGGTGGCGCAGCGACGGCGGCGGAGGCGGTGGCGGTGACCACCACCTGGGCTCCCCGTGACGCGGGGTCCGGGGTGACGGCGGCGGTCCAGGCGATGGGGCCCTCGGTCGGAGCGGGGGGCGAACCGCCCACCGCGCCTCCGCCCACACCTGCCGGCGGCGGGGGCGTCCCGGTCGGTTGGGATCCCGAGGACCCAGGCAGCACCGTCACGTCGCGGGTGAACGGGGCGCTCCAGACACCGGCCGTGTCCTCCACCCGCAGGGAGACGGGGTAGATCCCCGGTGAGCTGAACGACGGTTGGCGGCCCGTCCAGACCTCGTTCACGATGCGGGCGCCGGGTGTCATGTCGTAACTTTCGTCCGTGTAGCCAACGGGTTGGCCGACGGCGACAGGAGAGGTCACCAGGAAGAACGCGTAGGGGCGGCCGGCCGTATTCGGGGCGACGCTGGCGGAGACGAGGATATCCGCACTGTACGTGGAGATCCGACCAAGGCTGTCGGTAACGGTGAGACGGACGGTGTAGAGTCCCGGGGAGGAGAAGGTGTCGGCCCGACCTTGCCACACCCGGCGCACGATGGTCGCACCCGGCGTGGTGTCGTAGCTCTCGTCGGTGTAGCTCACGGGGGCACCGGGGGCCACCGGGTTGGTGGCGACGAAGTACGCCACCGGTCCCCCGGGCGCTCCCCGTGCGTAGCCGCCGTCTCCCACGGGCCAACCGCCTACGGGGATGTCGCCTGCGGAGCCCGAAGGCGTCGGCGACGAGGGCGGCCGGGCCGACCGCGGGGTTGGGGCGGCGTGGGTCGGCGGTGCCTGGCCCGGCGTGGTGTTTCCCCCGCTCCCGCCGGCAGCCACGCCGAGGATCAACGCGAGTGCGAGCAGCATCCGCATGACGGGCATTCGCCTCCCTTGCCGGGGTCTGTTTGCCGACGCCTGCGCGCGGAGCTCGGCGCGAGAAGATCAGGGCGGGCCGGGCACGACGGCGACGAGGGAGGCGCGCACCTCGTCGCTCACCGGCACTTGATCACCTACAGCGGGCAGGGCGACGGGAAGTCCGATGGTGACCTCGCTTTGCACGAGGACGGTGTCGCTACCGACGACGGACGCGCTCAGGCGGGTGACGGAGACGTCGGGAAGGTCGAGGTCCTGCCGGAACAGCATGGATGCCTCCTGGGAGACGCAGGTGGCAGACGCGGGACCCGAACCGCCTGACTCGACCAGGCAGCGCGCGGCGGCGCGGGCGGCCACCGAGAGGGCGGACCACACGCGCCCGCGCGCGTAGGCGATCGACCAGGCGTCCAGGGCCAACGCTGCGGTCGCGAGCATGGTGAGGGCGGTGAGCGAAGCGGCGATGATCGACCAGTCGCCGGCCTGTCCCCGCAGGGCGACACCGATTCCCTTCATGGGGCGGCGGGCGTGGCGGCCCCGGACGGGGCAAGGTTGCTGGTGGCGTACGCCGTGCCTCCCAGGATGACGGTTCGGCCGGAGAGGCCGAGGAAGTCCCAGGGTAGGCCGGTGAGGGTAACCGGCTGCTCGACGGACAACTGGATGGTGGTGCCCCAGGGCGCAGGAGCCGGGGTGCCGGATACCTGGACGCTGGCTGGGTCGATGCCCTGTGCCGCTAGCGCACGGTCGATGGCGTCTTGAACGGAGGGCGTGAGCCCTCCCTGGATCTCTGCGGCGAGGACGCCTACGTCGCGTGCATCGGCGATTTCGCCTGCCCGTGCCGCAAGGGCGCTGAGGCCCACGCCGGCAGCCGCGAGCATGGCCAGGAGGGGGAGGACGGTGGCAGCCGCGACGTAGGTGGAGAGCGAACCGGCCTCCGCGTGGAGGGCTACCCTCCGGTGCTGATCGGCACGTTCAGCCATGAGGACACGATGGCCTGGAGATGGGCGCCGACGCTGGAGAACACGGCGAGGACGACGCCGGTTAGGCTCACGGCTGCGAGCGCAAGGACGCCCTGCGCCAAGTACGCGCTGAGATCGCCGCGATCGTCGGCGAGCCAGCTGAGGAATCGACGGAGAGCGGTTGTTACCCCACGACGGGAGCACGGTCGTGTGCGAGCGAGAACCGCAAGGGGCGAAAGACCCATGGAGGCCACCTCCCAGAAATTGGTGGAAACACAGCCGCGAGATTCTACCAGGAAGTGGCACTACCTGCCGCACAAGCGTTCCGGGCTCACCTTGCCCGAAGGGGGGAAAGCATAAGTGACGCGCCTCCCTGGCACCGGAAGACGCGCTGCATCGGGGTCGACCACTGCCCAGACGGGAGAGGCTCGCTCCGCCATCCGAAGCCGCCTGGCGCCGCGGCACGGTACCGGTGACGCGTTGCGTTCCGCTGCCCGGCCGTATACTCGATCCGTAGGGGGTGGGGGCATGGCGGCCGTCGACCCGCGGTACGTGTACGAGGACCTTCTCACCATGCCCGACGACGGCAGGCGGTACGAGCTTCTGGAGGGGGAGCTGCTCGCGAGTTCCTCGCCGTACCCGCGGCACCAAAGGGTTGTGCGGAACCTTGTCCGGCTGCTCGGACGACTTCAGGACAGCGGCCTCGGCGAGGTCCTTCCGGGCCCTTTGGACGTGGTGTTCGACCGCCATACGGTGTTCGAGCCGGACGTGATCTTCGCGCGCGCCGAGCGGCTCGGCATCGTGACCGAGCGCAATGTGAGCGGCGCGGCCGACCTTGTGGTGGAGGTCCTGTCCGAGAGCACCCGCGAGGTGGATCTGGGGCGCAAGCTTCGGGCCTACGGCAAGCACGGGGTCGAGGAGTACTGGGCGGTGGACCCCGAGGCGGGCACGATCCAGGTCTTCCGCCGGGAGGGTGAGGCGTTCGTAGAGGTTGGCGCTGTCGGACGTGGCGGGGAGATCGATTTCCTCGGCGCCAGACTGAAGGTTGCCGACATCCTGGCGTAGGCGGGCGACCCGGGGCTCGTGGTGTCACGACGGACCTTTGGCTCGACGTATACTCGACCCGCCAGGGGGGTGACGGCGGTGGCGGTCGTGGACCCACGGTACGTATACGAGGACCTGCTCGCAATGCCCGACGACGGCAAGCGTCGCGAGCTCCTGGAGGGGGACCTGCTCGTGAGTCCGTCGCCGAACCCGCGGCACCAGGAAGTTGTCAGCAATCTTACCGGAGCGCTTCGTGTCCTCCAGGCTGCGGGTAAGGGCAAGGTGTACCCGGCTCCATTGGATGTGGTCTTCGACCGGTACACGGTGTTTGAGCCGGACGTCATGTTCATCCGCACCGAACGGCTGGGGATCGTCGGGGAACGAAACGTGACCGGGGCGCCGGACTTGGTGGTGGAGGTCCTGTCCGAGAGCACCCGGGACATGGATCTGGGCCCCAAGCTTCGCGCCTACGGTCGGCACGGTGTGGCCGAATACTGGGTCGTAGACCCCGACGCAGGCACGATCCAGGTCTTCCGCCGGGTGGGAGACACGTTCGTCGAGGCCGGGACGGTTGCGCGGGGCGGCGAGCTCGCGTTCCTCGGCGCCACGCTGAAGGTGGACGAGATCCTGGCCTAGCGGGCGACAGTTGGGAGGACAGCGTCAAGCCATCGGAGGGCTCGGATCCGGAACACCTCCGCCGTTCAGCTGCGGGTCTGGAGGAGTACGGATCTGTTATCCTGGCGGGGTTCATACTCCGCCGTGTGTTGGAAACCCCCTTCTTCGAAAGTGGCCTGGCCGTAGGCACGTAGGCGCACGGCCAGGCTGCTTGGCACTACGGTCCCCCCTACACGACGTTCACCGGCTCCCTGCTGCCCGCCGTTAGGGGTGGTACCCCCATCCCCACCGCCGCGAACGCCTCGAACGCGCTACCCTTGAAACCATGGTGCGCATCGAGGAGCTGCCGGTGAGCCCGTCGGCCAACCGGCGCACCAGGCGGTCGTGGGAAACCTCGTCCGGCTGGTAGGCGGGTTACAGGACGGCGGCGGGGCGCGGTCTACCCAGCGCCCTTCGACGTGGTGTTCGCCGTTACACGGTGTTCGAGCCGAGCGTGATCTTCGTACGCGCTGAGCGGCTCGGCGTCGTGACCGAACGCAACGTGAGTGGCAGGCCGCGCTGGACCTTTTGGTGGAGATCCTGTCCGAAAGCGCTGTCGGGTGAAGCGAGGAGACGGATTCGTTTGGCGCCACGCGGAATGTGGATGACATCCTGGCCTAAGCATGTTCAGTCTGGGGGGCGTTTGCGATCGAGTTCAGCCGCGGATTGGGTCAGAGGCGCCCACGACGTGCCCGCTCACGTCCACGGCGCCCCGATGAGGGCGCCGGACCTTGACGGGTTCGGCGACGCGACGGCCTGCGAAGTCCAGGTGGAACCGGTGCCGTGGGCGGAAGGTCCAGCCTGCGTGTGCGCCTGTTGCGAGGGCGACCCGCTACGGCAAGAGCCGCCACGATATCCCTCCGTCGTCAGTCCGATACAGGCTGCCAGTGCCCGTCAACAAGTAGCCCACCGTTGGAGCTGGGAAGGCGAACGAGGCCGAGCCGAGATTGCCAAGCGGCTCTCCCAAGACGGCCTCCCAGCGGACGCCGCCGTCCGCGGTGCGGTAGAGGGCGGCGGCTTCGGGACTCCAAAACCACGCTGTATGCCCACCCACCACGCCAACCAGCGAGGCCGTCGGCTCGAAACGGGAGATCGCACCCCGCCAGGCGGGGTTCGCGAGCACCGCGGCGCAGGCCAGGGCCGGGGTCGGCAACGCGCCGCCGCTGCCGAGCTCGGGGGTGGCGGGACGCCAGGTGGCTCCGCCGTCGTGCGTGGTGTAGGCGGCGTGGCCGCCGACGGCGCAGCCCATCCGGCCGTCGAGGGCGACGGCCGACAGCGGGGCTCGGCCCAAGGGCTCGCGTCGCCACGTGCGTCCGCCATCGGTCGTGCGGTAGAGGATGCCGGCGCCGTTCACGGCCAGGCCCACCGAAGGAGTGGCGAACGCCAACTCAGGTCCACCCTGCTCTTCGGGAGGGCCCGGCACGCGGCCCACCAGCCGCCAGCTGTGGCCGCCGTCCACGGTACGGAGTACGGCCGATCCGTCCCCTCCCGTGCCGAGCCCAAAGCCGACGTTGGCTGCCAGGAAGGAGATGGCGAACACGGGTGCGGCGGCCGTCGGGTACACCTGTTGCCACCCGGCTCCCCCGTCTGTCGTGCGCAGAAGGCGGCCGCCGCCGCTCCCCGCGGTGGCGACCAGACCCAACCTGGCGGTGGCGAAGGCGAGCGCCGAGACGCCGCCCGCCCCGGATATGGTATGGGCCTTGAGTCCGTGGGGACCGGCGACCGCCACGCCGGCTGTGCCCGCGGCGGGGGTGGAACCGGTGTACACGACCGCGCCGGTGCGCGCGACGGCAAACGGGCCCGGGTAGGTACCGGGACCGTCCGGAGCGTTCACGCCGGGAGCGCCCGGGTGGGTGTATCCTTCCTCGACGGCGGGGCGCCAGCGTTGGCCCCGGTCGAGCGATACGAACGCGATGTACGGTGCGTGACCCATGGCCGCCTCGGCGAGGCCGATCTGAACGACGGCGGTGTGGGCGCCGCATGCGAGGGCGGTGTAGGCCTCTCCCACCGTCGCGCTGCCGCTTTGCAACGGAGCGGAGAGGGCGAGACCCCACGTGCGGCCGCCATCTCCCGTCCGGTAGACGCGCGCCAGGTCGGCGACGAACCCGACCCGAGGGGAGAGAAAGCACGCCGACTGCACGGGGACGGGTGTCCGCACGGCGCGCCACGTCCGCCCACCGTCCTCGGTGGCGTATAGGTGTCCTCCGGCCTCCGGCACCGGTGTGCCGAAACCGTCGAATGTGCTCACACCCGATGTGGACACGACGCGGCTCCGACCCGTGCGAAGCGCCACCGCGACGGTGGCGTCGCTGGCCGGCACGTAGGCAGCCGTGCCGTCTGGCGACAGGGCGAAGCCGACACCGGGCACGATCCCCCCTGCCGTCGTGCTTCGCACCTGCGTCACGAGCCGGCCGGAACGCAGGTCCAGGAGATCGAGGGCGCCGTCGCTGTCGACCACGAGGCGCTTCAGCGCCGGGTCGACGGCAAGGGAGAAGGGAAGGTCCGGGATGTTCCAGGTGACCTTGACCGTGCCGTCGGGCAGGGAGAGGACCGAGACCTGGCCGCCTCCCCCGGGCCGTGCGGCGCCCACGTACAGCGTGCGGCCATGCGGCCCGAGGGCGAGGCTCAACAGGCTCTCCCCTGCCACGAGCGTGCGCACGACATGCCCCGCGGCGAGGTCGACGACGGAGACGCCCGCCCCGTTCGCGGCGCCGATGCCTCCGAGGTACGCCAAGCGGCCGTCGGGCGAAACGGCCAGGGAGCAACCGGTGGGGACGGCAAAGGCGGCGACACGGCGGCCGGTGACGGCGTCGAAGGCGTCTAGCACGTTCGTGGTCGTCGTCACGTACACGATCCGCCCATCGGGAGCCGGCGCCACGCCGCAAGGATTCAGGCCGGTGGCCGCGGTGGCCTCAAGGCGCAGAGATCGGGCGTCGACGAGAGCGAGCCGGTTCGCCCCTTCTGCGACCGCATACAGGCGCCGGCCGTCGGGCGATAGCGCGACGGCCTGGGGGCCGCCCGGGAGCGCTAGCATGCGCGCGACGCGGTCGGTGCGAAGATCGACGGCGGTCACGCTTCCGGTCGCGTTGCTTACGTACAGGGTGCTGCCGCTAGGGGAGAGGGCGGTCGCCACTGGGTTCGTGCCCAGGGCCGGCGAGAGCGCGGCCACCGCGTAGCCGACGTTCGCGGTCGGGAAGCTGACGGTCAGAGCGCACGCGCCGGCCGGCATGGACAGGCATGAGCGCTGCCCGTCGGGTTCGCGCCCTGGGCGCCAATGGGCGCCGCCGTCGGTGGTGACGAGAAGCCCCCGATCCGTCGCGGCATAGGCGATGCGGGGCGAGGGCGCTGCGATGGCGAACACGCGCCCGCGGCCGTGCCACTGCGTGCTCCAGTGCCGCCCGCCGTCCACGGTTCCGAGAAGGATGCCGGTGCCGCCCGCCCAGCCGACCTGCGGTGATGCCAGGGCCAGGGCGGTGAAGGGCGAGGGAGTTGCGGCCAGCCCCCGCTCGGCGAGCGTGCGGGCGATTGGAACCGGCAGTTGCGCTGCCTGTCCCCAGATGCCAGGCGCCAGGGCGAGGACGCCGCCGAGAACCAGGCTTCCGGCAACTCGACGCCTACCGGTCCCGATCACGTCTACCGTCCCCCTTCCCTCACCCCACCGTGCACGGTAGACCGTCGCGACGGACACTTCGCGCCGCCCGCCCCAGGCCCCCGTTGGGCCGGATCCGGCGGCGCAAGTTGCCGGTTCCCCGGTGAGCGTCGCCTGGGCCGCGTCGCGCCGCCTCGGGCGCCCCGCCAGAGCGGCGTCCGGGGGCCGCATCGGACGGCTCGGACCCTTGCCGCAGCGCCGACGATCACCGCGCCGATACGCCATGCGTGCCGGCCATCGGTGGAAACGGCGTAGGGCGCTGCTCGGGTCGCGCCGGGCCCGGTGGAAGGAGTTGCCTGGGCGGCGTCGAAGCCGTGCCCGCCGTCGCGGCCCCGCGTGGCTTGCCCGGCGGCGCGCGTCGCGGCGGCGCATCGCGCCTGGCGTTCACGGTCCACCCGGCCGACGCGGGGAGGATGGCGGTTGCGCACGTTGTCCTTGGCCGAGGCAGACGTCACCACCCAAGCAGACGTACACCCGGCAGCGTTCGTCGTCTTCTGGCGGCGGTTCGCGCGAAACCGCCTGGCCGTCATCGGCCTGGGTCTGGTCCTCGTCGTCACCTTCGTGGCCATCTTCGCCCCTTGGCTGTCTCCCCACAGCGCCACCGCCGAATTCATCAGCGCTATGCCTCTGGATGGTGCGCCCCTCAAGCCGACGTGGCACATGCCGTTTTTCCTCGGCACGGATGGGGTGGGTCACGACGAGCTCAGCCAGCTGATCTACGGGGCCCGTGTGTCGATGGAGGTCGGCGTCATGGCGACGCTCATCTCCCTGCTCATCGGTATGGCGGTGGGCGTGGTCGCCGGCTACCTAGGCGGCTGGGTCGACAACCTGCTCATGCGCTTGACGGACATCATGCTGGCCTTTCCCATCATCCTGTTCGTCATCCTCATCGACAGCGTTGTCTCCGAGCGTACCGTCGCGACCGTGTTCACCTCGATCGGCATCCTCGCCTGGCCAGGAATCGCGCGTATCGCTCGAGGCCAGACGTTGTCGGTTTCCAAGAACGAATACGTAGACGTGGCGCGGTCGCTGGGCGCCTCGCCGGTCCGGATCATGGTTCTACATATCCTGCCCAACGTTCTGTCGCCGGTTCTCGTGTACGGAACGCTCCAAATCGCCAACAACATCCTCCTCGAGTCGGCGCTGAGTTTTCTCGGAGCCGGCGTTCCCGACCCGATCCCATCGTGGGGGAAGATGCTCAGCGCCTCGATCGGCTACTACCTCGTCGATCCCTACCTGCTCATCTGGCCCGGCGTCGCCCTCGCCCTCGCTACGCTCGGTTTCAACCTGTTGGGCGACGGCCTGAACGACGCCATGAATCCGCGCGCCGCCCAGCTCTGAGACGGCGGGCGCCCCTTCACCTGTGTTTCGCGAGGAGGAGTGACCTTGTCTTCCCGCATTGGCCGCACCGGCGCCCGCCATCTGGCTGGCGCCCTCGGCGCGCTCGCCCTGGCCGCCGCCACCCTGGCACCGGGCCTGGGCGCGAGCGCCCACATCCGGCTCGAACGGGCCGCACCGCCGGCGAAGCCGGTCGGCACCTTCGTGCAGGACTTCGCGGGCGACTTCCCGACCCTCGACCCCGTCTACTGGGAAGACCTGCAGTCGGCGATCCCGATGCAGGCGATCTACGACACGCTCGTCACCTACCCGCTCAACGGGTCGACCGTCGTTCCCGACCTTGCCACCTGGACGGTGAGCTCGAACGGCCTCGTGTACACGTTCCATCTCAAGCACGGGGTGCGGTTCTCGAACGGCGACCCGGTCACCGCCCAGGACGTGGTCTACAGCCTCAACCGGGTGACCTCATGGGACGCCGGCGGCCCCAAGGGCCCGGCGCCGTACGGTAGCTCGTACAGCGACATCGTCGGTTACAACGCCTGGTTCAACAACGGCAAGAAGCCTGCCGCCAACGTCACAGGCATGTCCGGCCTCAGTGCGCCCAACCCGTACACGGTGGTCATCCACCTGGTCCAACCGCAGGCGTACTTCCTCAACGAGCTGGCGCTCGAGTCGGCCGCGATTCTCGATCCCCGCGTCGTCGAGAAGTACGGGGTGATCAACTACCAGCTTCACGCCGTCGGCAGTGGTCCGTACAAGCTGCTCTATTGGCACCAGAACCACCAGATGGTCCTGGTTCCCAACCCGTATTACAACCGCGCCAACCCTGCCCGTATGGCCCGCGTGGTGTTCAATGTCAACGTCCCGTTCTCTACGCAGTTCCTGTACTTCAAAGAGGGCAAGGTCGACATGATCGACTTGCCCGATCAACAGACGTATCTGTCGGCTCTATCCACGCCGGGGATGATGAACGACTTCTACAAGCAGGCGACGAACGAGATCTGGTATTTTGCACTGAACACCGCTCAGAAGCCGTTCAACAACCTCGACGCCCGCCTGGCTGTGAACTACGCCATCGACCGTCAACCCGACCTTCGCCTCATCAACGGTCTCGGGAGCGTCATGACCCAGCCCCTCCCCCCCGAGATGCCCGGATATGAGAAGAACCTCAAGGGCTATCCGTACAACGTCGCCCTGGCGAAGAAGCTCCTGGCCAAGGCCGGCTACCCGCACGGGTTCACGATCACCCTCGTCTACACGACGGGTCGGCCGTTCGTCCAGCAGGTTTCGGAGAACATCCAGGCCCAGCTGGCCAAGGTCGGCATCACGGTCAACCTCAAGAACATCGCCCAGACCGGCTCGTACTTCTCTTACACGGCCGATCCCAAAAACCCGTTCCAGATGGCGTGGAGCGACTGGTACCAGGACTATCCCGACCCGCAGGACTTCCTGTTCAACCTTCTCGACAGCCAGACGATCGGCAGCCTCAACGTCGCCGCCTGGTCGAACAAGGCGTTCGACTCCTTGGTCGAGAAGGCCGACGCGCTGCCGGCGAGTCAGGAGGCCGAACGTATCAAGCTGTACGACAAGGCTCAGGCGATCGAAATCCAGCAGGCTCCGTGGGTGCCGATGTTCTACCCTCTGCAGGATGCGTTCGTCCAGCCTTGGGTGGCCCCGCACGACGTGAACGTCTACGTCCATCCTGTACGCGCGGAGAACATCCAGTACATGTACCTCACCAGCCACTTCAGCGGTTGATCGAGGCCTGCGAGAGCTCGCAACGGATGCCGACGGGGGTGCGCCCTTGACCCACTACATCGTCCGGCGCGTGCTGTGGATGTTCGTTGCGGTGTTCTTCGTCAACGCCATCACGTACTTCGTGGCGTTCGGCATCCCGCCCGACCCGGCGCGGATGATCGCCGGCCAGCACGCGACGGCCGCGACCGTGGCAGCCGTGGCGCGCGCCCTCCACCTCAACCTGCCGATCTGGCAGCGCTTCCTCCTCTACCTGTGGGGGGTGGCGCACGGCAACCTTGGCTATTCCTACGTCTACAACCGGCCTGTCCTGTCGATGATCCAGCAGGCGGCGCCGGTCACCGCCGCCCTGGCCGTGGCCGCGATCCTGGCGGAACTCGTCATCGGCGTTCCGGTCGGCATCATCGCCGCCTATCGCCGCGGCAGTCGCCTCGACGCCGCCCTCATGGTCGGCTCGCTCGTCGGGATCTCGATGCCCACGTACTGGCTCGGCGTCCTCCTCATCCTGTTCCTCGGCTACATGGCGGGTCTGTTCCCCCTGAGCGGATATTCCCTCCGGGGTCTCGTCCTGCCCGCCCTGGCGGTAGGCATCACAGGCGCCGCGTTCTACGCCCGCCTCCTGCGGTCGACGATGCTCGAGGTCATGGGCCTGGACTACGTGCGCACGGCCCGTGCGAAGGGGATGAGCGAACGCGGCGTCCTCTTCCGGCACGTGGTCCGAAACGCCCTCATCCCGTTCGTCACCCAGATGGGGATCGACTTCAGCACCCTTCTCGGCGGGCTCATCGTCACCGAGGTGGTGTTCGGGATCCCGGGGCTGGGGCTGCTCGCCAACCAGGCGATCGGCAACCTCGACCCCACCGTGATCGTCGGCGAGACGACCTACACCGCCACGGCCGTCGTGGTGGTAAACCTCCTCGTCGACATCGTCTACGCCTTCCTCGACCCGCGCATCTCCTACCGCTGAGAGGCTTGGGACGTCGCCGCCCCCGGCGCTCGCCGCCGGGGGCGGCGCGTCGCGCGGTCCGCCATGCCCCTCAGGGGGCAGGGGTCGCCCACACCGCGCCCCCGTCCCCGGTGTGCCACACCGCCACGGTACCCGTCAGGAAGGGCGCACCGGTGATGAGCCAGCCGTCGCTCGGCGAGCGGAAGGCGAGCGCGGCGACGGCACCCGCTTCCCTGGGTAGGAGGTAGACGTGCCAGGGGCGGGCGGCGCCGGCGCGCAGGAAGAGCTCGGCCTGCTCACCTGTGCCGAAGCCGGGGCGGGGGTGGTAGGGTAGGCCGACGGCGACGGCCAGGAAGCCGTCGGACCCGGCCTCCACCTGGGCTCCGTAGCCGGTTGTGCCGGCGATCCTCAAGGCGGCGGAGGCTCCCAGTCCCCCAGCGGTCAGCCGACGCAGCAAAGCGGTGCCGTCTCGGCGCGCGACGACCAGCCACGCCTCCCTGGGCGCGGCCAGGGCTGCGGCCTCGACAAAGCCGCCCCGGCCGTACTCGGGGATGGCGGCCACGGCGCGGAACGTCCTGCCCCCGTCACCGCTCTGCAGGAGCGCCAGCCGGTTCTGCGACGCGCTCGACCAGACCAGACCGGCGCGCTCGGCGGTGAAGAAGCGCAGCGCCAGGGGTGCGCCGGCGGGAAGGGCGCGGACGAACCGCCAGGTGCGCCCCCCGTCCGCCGTTCGCCATAGGGAGCATGCGCCGTCGGGGCCCGCCTCCCCGATGGCGTAGCCCAGGCGGGCGTCGACGAAGCTCAGCGCGGCGATCCGGTCCACCGGGAGGGCGCCCACCTGACGCCAGATACGGCCTTGGTCGGTGCTCTCCAGGACGGCGGAGCTTTGGGCCTGGTCCCCAGCGCCGAACACCGCGCCGCCGCCTACCGGGTCGAGCGCGCTTTCGGGCGTCGCGGCGGGCCACGCGGGCTGCCAGCGCTGTCCCGCATCGTCGGACACGATGAGCCCGCCGGCCGTGAGCGCCCACACCCGGCGGTCGGGCGTGACCGCGAGCGCTCGCAGGAACGTGTCCGGCCACCGGTGGACCAGCCTGGGCCCGCTCCCGGCGGCCGACGCCGCGACCAGGCTGGTCGCCGGTGGCGCGCAGGCCGCGAGATTGCGCTCCACGGTGGCGAGCGCCTCGCCTCCGGCCGCCGCCAAAAGCGGGGTACCGAACGGGCAGACGTCGGCGCCCGCAGGCCAGTCCAGTGCCTGCCAGGTCCGGCCGCCGCCGCCGCTCAAGTACAGGCCGTCGAGGAGGCACCCGTGCATGGCGCACGAGTCCGCGTCCGAGAGAGCGGTCCAGACCACGCCTCCGGGACCGAAGGCCAGCTCCCCCGTCAGGCGCGTCGGCAATCCCATGCCCGGCTGGCGCACGACGGTGCCGAGGGTCTGGAACGTGCGCCCGCCGTCCCGGCTCACCTCGACCTGGACGATGCCGGTCAGACCGCGGCTGCGCGCCGCAAGTGCCCACAGCGAGGTCCCCCGGAGCGCCAGGGCTGCGATCCAGGCGTGTTCGGCGGACGCCTGGCGCCACCTTCGGCCGCCGTCCGCCGTGGCGAGGAGGGTCGACGAGCTGCAGACCGGGAGGCGGCTCGGCGGGCTTGGGCAGGCGCCCAGGGCGACCCACGCATCGCCGCCCGGCCCGGGCAACACGGCAGATACGGTGCGGTCGGTCGCCAGGACGGTGTGCCAGGCGTATCGGGCCCGGGTGCGGAGGAGCGTGCGGCAAGACCCCGGCTGTGCCGTGCAGGCGGGAGCGGTCTGGACCTGGGCCCATAGGGTGCCGCCGGGTGCGTACGCGAGTGCGGTCACGCCGTAGCCGCCGACGTCCGACGTCGTCCAGGTGCCGCCTGGCGCCGCTTGCATTGCGACGATGCCGTGGCAGCGAGCGGCTACGTCGTCCTCGCACGCCTGGCCGCCTACCGCAACCTGCCCGTCCCGCGCTACCGCCAAGGCGGAGAGCGACGCAAGGGGACCGGGGGGCAGGAGCCCCCGCATGGCGGCGGTGGGAACGGCGGACGCCCCGGAGGGGGCAAGCGCCGAGGCTAGCGCCAGCGCCGTCGCGGCACCGACGGCGGCTGCCCGCATGGCGCCGGGGACGAAAGCGGTGCGCATCGCCAGCCTCCTCTCGTGCGGGACGGGCGGCGGTTGGGGCGAAACCAGGCTCTCGGGTTCGGGGCCGATGGCGCTGTCCCTAGGCATCCTGTCCGACGCCGGCAAGTTGGCGCGGGCACGTCCGCCACGCCGCGTGACGTCCTCTCGCCTGCCCGAACGGCGGGCCGAGACGCGGACCGCCCCCGCGACCCTTAAGGTGCGGCAGGGGCGAGGGAAATGCAGGGCCGAGCGCGAAGGGCTGCGGGCGGCTGCGGGCGGCTGCGGACGATCGAGGCAGGCCGCGGAAGGCGGCTCGGAGGCGGGAGCGTCGGGAGGGGACAGGGAGATGGGGCGGCGCGCTGTGGGACCGCTGGCGGCGCTTCTCGCCCTGGCGGGTGTCGGTTTCGGCTCTGGGGCGATGGCGGGGACGCTCTCACCGGCCCTCGTTCACGCCGCGTTTCAGCCCTGGCGCGGGGTGTCGTCGCTGCCGCTGTTGGGCGGGGGCGCGCCGGTGCGGTTGGTCGCCCGGCCCTCGTCGGACGGGTCGGAGTCGATCCGCCTGTACGGGAGGGGAGGGCGACTCCTCCTCTCGGTTGCCCGCGTGGGCGGCATGGCCGTGATCGAACGCAGGGGCTCCCCCGCCGTCCTGATCGCCGTCTCCGCCCCCGCCGACTGCGGGAGCGCCGGATGCACGTATGTCGCCTACGCCTACCGGCCGTCCCGGCATGCGTACGCCCCCATGCGCCTGCCCGGTGCGCTGTTTCCCACCGCCTCCTACGGTTACCGGCTCGCCCCCCGCACCGGGCGGTGGGTCCCCCTGGGGTTTGCGCCCACGCAAGAAGCTCTAGGCTTTTCCCGCCTGACCGGGCAGGGCGTCTGGCAGGTGTGGGACCCTGTGGACGACGTGGGTCAGCACGAGGTGGGCGTGAGCCTCAGGCTCGCACCCTCGGGGGACGCCCTGCGCTGGCAGGTCGTGGGCCGGCCGCGGTTCGCCCCGGACGCGCCGGTGACGCGCTCGCGCCACGCCACCCTCGCCCAGGTTGCCGCCCTGTTCCTGGACGCGGCCGCCCTTCGCCTCATGCGGCAGGCCGGCTCGCTCACCGTTTCCCATCGGGCGGCCGAGCATCTGGAGGCGATGGTGGCGGCGCGTGTGCCGTGGGGCACCGTCTTGGGCGTGAGCGGGGCCCGAACCCGCAAGGGACTTGTCTGGGTGACGGTGTACGGCGAGGCGGGGGAGGGGGGCCCGGGGACGCGCATGGTGGTCGCCCACGTGACGGTGGCCGGCTCGTTCACCCGGGCGGGGTGGCGCGTGGCGGCTCTCAGGTGGAGGCAGCCCCATCTTCGGGCGGCCACGGTGCGGGCCGCGCTCGCCCTCCTGGCCGGCCATCTGCGCCGGCAGGCGCGCGCCGGCCTTGCGCCGATCCGGGTCGGCGTCGGCGTCGTCGGCCCGGGCGTCTGGCTCGTCCAAAACCTCGCCTCTGGACAGGCGTGGCAGATCGACGCCCTGACCGGCGCGGTGCGGTCGGCGGGAGGCTGAGCGTCCGCCAAGGCGGTTACAGGTGTAGGGACCGGCGGCCGCCGCCCAGGGCTCAGCCTTCGGCGGGCTGAGCGTCGCCCGTGGCCCGCGCCCGCCTCAGCATGGCCAGGGCGGCGATCA
>JAILZS010000085.1 GCA_023512375.1 Bacillota bacterium
GCGGAGGTGGAGCGCGTTGGCAGGCTTCCTTCCACTCGGTTACCCTGGAGGAGCGGCCCCCCCCCCCCCGCCGGGCGGCCGGGGGGGGCGCCCCCCCCCCCCGGGGGCGCGCCGGGGGCGCGCGTGCCCTTTAGGCCGTGAAGTAGAGGGCGAACTCCTCGGGCGTGGGCCGCATGGCCAGGCGACGCGCCTCCTCCCGCTTCTCCCGGATCCAGACGGCGATGAGGTCCTCGCTGAACACGCCGCCCTTCAGCAGGAAGGCGTGGTCCTCCTCCAGGGCGTTCAGGCTCTCGGCCAACGACCCCGGCACCTGGCGCAGCTTGGCCGCCTCCGCCGCCGGCAGGTGGTAGATGTCCTTCTCCACCGGGCCGAAGCCCAGCCGCTCCGGCTCCAGGCCGCGCTCGATGCCGTCGAGGCCGGCCATGACGACGGCGGCGAAGGCCAGGTAGGGGTTGCACGAGGCGTCGGGGGTGCGGAACTCGATGCGAGCCCCCTTGGCGTCCCGCACGCCCACCGGCACCCGGATGGCGGCGCTGCGGTTGGCGCTCGAGAACGCGAGGTAGATGGGGGCCTCGTACCCGGGCACCAGGCGCTTGTAGGAGTTCGTCGTCGGGTTCGTCAGCGCCACCAGGGCGGGGCCGTGGCTGAGGATGCCGGCGATGTAGGCGCGCGCCAGGGCGGACAGGCCGGCGTAGCCGTCGGCGTCGTAGAACCGGTTGGCGCCGTTCAGGAACAGGCTTTGGTGGACGTGCATGCCGCTGCCGTTCTCGCCGAACACCGGCTTGGGCATGAAGGTGGCGGTGCGCCCGTGCTGGTGAGCGACGTTGCGGACGATGTACTTCACCTTGAGCACGTTGTCGGCCGCCCCCACGAGGTCGGCGAAGCGGATGTTCATCTCGCCCTGGCCTGGCCCGCCCACCTCGTGGTGGTGGCGCTCGACCACGATGCCCGCGGCCTCGAGAGCGTCGGCCATGGCGTTGCGCACGGGCCCGCTCTGGTCCTGGGGCGCGGTGGCGAAATAGGCTGCCTTGGCCTGGAAGGCCTGGCCCATGGCCCCCGCCTCCCCCGCCGCCCATTCCGCCTCCGCGCTGTCGATGGCGTAGGATGAGGCGTTGGCGCGCAGCTCGAAGCGCACGCCGTCGAAGATGAAGAACTCCAGCTCGGGGCCAAAGTAGGCCGTGTCGGCCACGCCCGTGGCGCGCAGGTAGGCGGCGGCGCGCTGGGCGACGCCGCGCGGGTCGCGGCCGTAGCGTGTCCCGTTCGGCTCGTAGATGTCTGTCAGCAGCGACAGCGTGGCGGCACCGCTGAACGGGTCGACGAAGGCGGTCTCCGGGTCGGGCAGCATGAGCATGTCGCTCTCCTCGATGGAGCGGTACCCGGGGAACGAGCTGCCATCGAACGGGACGCCCTTGCGGAACGTCTCCTCGTCTACCTCGTGCGCAGGCAGGGTGATGTGGCGCCAGCGCCCGAACAGGTCGAGAGCCTTCAGGTCGACGTGGCGGATCTCACCGCTCTTGAGGCGGGACAAGACGGGCGTGAGCGCGGCCGTCTCCGGCGTGGCCAGGTTCGCCATGCGATCTCTCCTTCTCTCTATCCGGGTGGCTCCCGACCGGCGCCCACTCGCGTTCGTAGCGGTCGACGCGCTCCTCGATCGCGCGGCGGTCGCGCAGGGGGTACAGGGAGGGGAGGGGCCGGCGCCCGAGGGCGCTCGCCCGCACGTCGTTGTCCTCGTCCGCGTCCTGCGCCTCCGGCACCGCCGCCGCCGGAGGCGCGACCGGGGGCGCCACGACGGCAAGCGCCTCCCGGATGCGCTCGAGCCGCATGCCGCTCTCGTGCAGGCGGCGGATCTCGCGCAGGAGGAGGATGTCCGACTCGGCGTAGAGGCGGCGGTTTCCTCGCCGTCCGGGCCGGATGAGGCCGAGCGCCTCGTAGTACCGCAGCTGACGCGGGCTGAGTCCTGCCCGCTGGGCGGCGATGCCCACCGGATAGAGCGGTTCCTGCTCGCCCACCCGGCTCCCCCCTCGTACTGTCAAGATAATCTTACGGAGGTGTTCCCGTCAAGGGATTCTTGTCAACAAGATGTAACGTCACCGCCTCTCTTTCGTCCCCGCGGCCGAGGCGGTATGCTCAGACGGTAGGCATGCTTCGACCTTGGCGATGGGGAGCGATGTCATGGCGATCGTCCTTCCCTCCGAGGCGGCGCGCGAGGAGCTCGCCGCCTATCGCGCGCGCGGCGGCTACCGCGGCCTGGAGCGGGCCCGCGCCCTGGGCCCCGAGGCGGTGATCGCCGAGGTGGAGGCGTCCGGCCTGCGCGGGCGCGGCGGCGCCGCCTTCCCGACGGGCCAGAAGTGGCGACTGGTGCGCGCGGCCGCCGGGGATGAGAAGTACCTCGTGGCCAACGGCGCCGAGGGCGAGCCCGGCAGCGCGAAGGATCGCCTGCTCATGGCACGGGCGCCCCACGCCGTGCTCGAGGGGGCGCTCGTGGCGGCCGAGGCCATCGGCGCGCGCACGGTCGTGGTGTACGTGAACGACCGTTTTCCCGACGCTGTCGCCTCCCTCGGCGCTGCGGTGGCGGAGGCCGAGGCGGCCGGCTACCTGGACGGTCCGCTCGGCCGAATGCGGATCCGCCTCGTGCCGGAGACGCACGTGTACATCGCTGGCGAAGAGACGGCCCTCATCAATGTGCTCATGGGTAGGCCTGCGGTGCCCTGGCACAAGCCGCCCTACCCGAGCGAGCGGGGGCTCGACGACCGGCCCACGGCGGTCAACAACGTGGAGACGCTGGCCCAGGCAGCCGCGATCCTCCGCCTGGGAGCGGAGGCGTGGCGGCAGAGCGCGCCGATGTTGTTCTCCCTTTCCGGCGACGTCGCCCGACCCGGCGTGTTCGAACGCCCACTCGGCACGCCCCTCGCCCGCCTCATCGAGGAGGCGGGCGGCATGGCCGACGGCCAGGCGTTTCGGGCCGTGCTGCCGGGCGGTTACTCGACGCCCATGCTGGGGGCCGACGCTCTCCACCTGCCGCTCGATTACGAGTCCGTCCGGGCAGCCGGAAGCGCCCTCGGCTGCTCCCTCATCGTGGTGGGCGAACGCACCCCCCTGTGGCGGGTGGCGCGCGACGTGGCAGAGTTCTTCGCCCGCGAGTCGTGCGGGCGCTGCCCCACCTGCGTACGCGGCACCCGCACCCTGGCCGACACCCTGCCGGCGGGCGAGGACCTGTCCCCCGAGGCGGCGGGCGCCCTGATCCTCCAGGCCCAGCGCCTGCGTCACAAGGGCATCTGCTCCTTCCTGGACACCGCCGCCCGCTTCGCGGAGACGGCCGTCTCGGCCATGTCGCCGGCCGGCGCGCCGCCCGCAGACGCCGCCCCGTAGGCGACGCCTCCTCGGCGCTGCACCGCGGCGCCCAGGGCGCGCACGGCGATGTACACGGCAGGCTGGTCGGCCGGTGCCGCGGCTACCCAGCCGCTTCCCGCGGCTAGGTGCACCTCGTAGGGCGCCGCCGCGATCCTCTCCTCGCCCGCGCGCGCCGGCGCCGGACGGGGCGGAGCCTCGTCCACCCACAGGGGTGGAAGGCGCATGCGCAGCGTCCCCGCCCCCACGCCCCTGCCCATGAGAACCTCCCCACCGGGGACAGGGCGTCCCTGCCACACCGTGCCGTCGGCGCCTTGCGCCACCGCCGTCCCCCAAGGGGCGCGGGACAAGACCTGAGCCAGGTCCGGGGCGACCCCGGGCCGAAACCGCCGCGCGCGAAGATCGCCCGCAGGCGTGAGCTCGAGTTGCGCCGTCTCGCCATCGGTCTCGACCGCGAGCCAGCTCCTGGGGCCATCGGCGAGGAGAAGGGAGGGCGTGCCCAGGCCACCCGGCAGCGTAAGTCGCCGGGGGAGTGCGTCCGCCGCCGGCCAGAGGGAAAGCGCCCGCTCCCCCCGGCGCGCCAGGATCATCCCGCCATGCCCGAACGCGGCCGCCGCCGCCACCGTGCCGCCGGGACCCAGGTCTGCGCGCCGGGGGACGCCCGCACCGGCCGGAAGCCAGACGGCTCCCCGCCCCGCCGCGTACACGGCGCCGCCGTCCCCGAGGGCCACCCACCAGCCGCCCTCGCCGTCGCCGAGGCGCGAGCGCACATCGCCGAGCGGCCATACCTCCGGCGTCCCCTCCTCCGGCACGGACCAGCGCCACAAGGCGAGTGTTCCGTCGGCCCGAAAGGCCGTGCCGAGCAGCCTCCCCCGCCGGTCGGCGCCCAGATCGCCCACGGCCACCGCCGACGCCGGCGGCTCAAGGGGCACCGGTGCCTCCAGCCGCCAACCCGCCGCCGCCCTCCATGCCGGCGGCGGCGGCGACAGGATGGGCCTCGCCGCCGGCAGCGCCGGCGCCGAGCGCACGTGACCCGACACCGACCAACGGTGCCAGCGGCGCTCCACCTGCACGTGGTCCCCTGCCCCTACGGCGATGACAGCCTCGTCCACGGCTGGCGTCCAGCGCCGCCACCGCCCGCCGTCGTACAGGGACACCGACCGGTAGCGCGCCGGGCCGATGGGTTCGAGCACGCCGCCCGTGCTGTAGCTCTCCGCCAGGCCGGCGTTGTCCCCGCGTCGGGCAGGAAAGGGAAACGAGGCCACCGGACCGGGGAGGAACGAGACGTCCACGCGGTAAAGGGGCATGCTCCGCCCGCCCACCCGCGCGCGCCCGGAGGTGAGGCGCACGCTGTAGCGAGCCCCCGGGGGCGGCGGCCCCAGGGCGCGCCAGCGGTAGGTGCCGTCGGGCAGCCGGTATTCCACGTAGGCCACGGGGGAGCGGAAGACGAGGCCCGTCCCGGAGGTGCCCAGCCACCACCCCGCCTGCCCCCAGGCGGTGGCCTGGGGGTTCGACACGTCCACGTACGCGGCGTCGTGATCCGACCAGCGCACCAGCCCGATGGGGAAGCGAGGGGCTGCGATGGCGGCGCGCTCGCCGCCGTGGTCGTGGACGGGCGTATATCCTCCGTAGCGGTAGCTGGCGGCACAGCCAGGGGCCGGCGCCCATGCGAGAAGCGCCGCCAGCAGCGCGCCGCACGTCGCCACCCGGTGCCTCGTCCGTGACCCGACCACATCCCCCATGCGGATACGGTTCCCTCCGGTCGCGGCACGCGATGCGGACGCCCGTCCGCCTGCGCGGTGCGGTGGCCTCGACTCCATCGTCACCGCAGGCGGCCACGGCCTGTGGAACGTTCGGGGCGGCGCTGGAGCGCGGCGAGTCGGGCGCCCAAGCCCAGGTCCGGGGGGCGCGGGAAGCGACCCGCATTGCCGTCGAGCCGCTGTGTCTCGTCGGCGGAAGCTCCGATCTGGGGCACCGCTCCCGCTCCCTTCGCCACCGCCATCCCAGCGGGACGAACAAGCCCGCGCATGGGGCCGTGGGCGTCGGCTGGCCGACATCGGAGTCGCGCACAGGCGCCGGAAGGGGGGAAGGCACGATGGGCAACTTCGTCCGCACGGGCGCCTTGACATCGGCGCATGGGTGTCTTACCCGACGTTTAGGTAAGTCGTGCATTGGAGGTAGGATGATGGCGACCGCCACTCTGTCTCAGAAGGGGCAAATCGTCATCCCGGCCGCCATCCGCACGAGGGCGGGACTGACCGCCGCGACCGTTTCGAAGTGGAGTACCGAGACAGTGGCGAGATCCTCCTCCGGCGTCTGCCCCGCGATCCCCTCCTCACACTCATGGGCGCCTATGGTGGAGGAGAATCGTTGCTGGCCGCATTGCTCAACGAACGGCGTTCTGAAGACGACCGTGGCTGAAGCATACTTCCTGGATGCGTACGCAGTCCTGGCCCTGCTTGGTGGCGAGCCGGGCGCTGAAGCCACGGCCCGTTTCCTCGAGCAACCGCACGCCCACTTCTTTATAAGCGCGATCAATGTTGGCGAGGTCTACTACATCCTGCTTCGCCTGAGGGGAGAAGCAGCTGCTGCCGCTGCAGAAGCTGCCTTGTATGCACACCCCAAGCTCGAAGTCGTTGCTGCGGATCGCGACCGAATTCGGCGCGCCGGCGAGATCAAGGCCGAAAGCGGCCTCTCATTCGCGAATGCATTTGCCGCTGCATTGTCCCTGGAACTCGGAGCAATCCTCGTGACGGGAGATCCAGAGTTCCGGCAGCTCGAGGCCAGAGGCCTCTTGGTGCACTGGCTGCCGGGGACAAGTCACCCTCTAGGCCGGAGCTGAGCTGACCTCCAGTCCCGCAGGTCGCGCCACGTATCCGTCAAATCCAGCACACCTGGTGATACAGACTGCACCCGGCAGCGCTGCACCGCCGGGTGCTCTGTCACGGCCGGTCGCGTCGAGATAATGATCCACGGCCACTACCTGCCGGCGAGTGCCGCCAGCAGGACCGCCACGATGCCTACAAGAATGAGAAGTGCGCAAAACCTCAGGCCCCTGGCTGCAATGTCAGATAGGACCATCGCCCCTTGGACCGGCGAGGCCACACGCTGCTTCGGATCCTGCGAATGCGCGCCCCCCATCCGATCCCCCCGCCCGCAGTGTACGCCCCATACGCCCGTGCAGCCAGGGGCAACACGTAAGAACGTGCCAGCGTCTGCGGTATCCCCTGACTGATCAAGAAGTCTCGCGCCTTCCCAGCCGCTTGCCCGGCGGTCATCCTTTCCACCCTCTTCCACCGCTCGACCGTCAGAAGTGGGGTCCGGACACCTCGCGTTTGACGTAGTTCCTGACAACCGTCTCCAGATCCCGCTTGACCTCTTCC
>JAILZS010000086.1 GCA_023512375.1 Bacillota bacterium
CCACGTCGGTCAGGAGAGCGCCGCGGGCGGACTCGATGACGGCCGGCAGGTGGACGTCGAAGGCGCGGGCCACGAACCGGTCCTTCTGCGCCAACAGAGCCTGGGATTTGGGACCCGGCAGGGTCCCTGAGACACGGGCGAATTTGGCCACGCCGCTCCCTCCTCGGACGCGATTCTCCCGTCAGCGTACCATGGCCGCCGGCGCCGCGGTACCACCGCCCGCGGCCCGCGCCCTACCACCACAGGCCGAACAGGGGGCGCGGGCGGACGTCGATCGCCACCTGCGAGCGCGCCGGCACCCGATAGCGCAGGCGATGTAGGCCGGGGGTGCGGAACACGACGCGGAACACCGCCTCACCGTCGGCGAGCCGGCGCGTCATCGCCGCCAGCGTCAGCCACCCCGCCGCCGGGTTGCCGAAGGCGTCGCGGGCTAGGGCCGTGATGCGCACCGTCTCGCCCACCATGGGGCGCACGGGCGTCCAGCGCGACGTGACCGAGTACGGCCCGGCCGCCGCCACGTGTACCCGCAACGAGCCAGCCGCCGGGGCGGCGCTCGGCGCCAGCACCGCCACCCCGGCGCGCCGGAAGGAGACGCTCCACCTCCCCCTTCCGGCCACGAGGCGCACGCTGCCCGCCCAGCCCATCGACAGGGTGCCCGTCACGGGGTTGCCGTAGCGGTCCGTGGCCCACACCCGGTAGAGCGCCGTCTCCCCCGCCCGCACCGCCGTAGGCCCGGTGATGCGCACCCGGGCGGGCGGTCCCGCGGCCACCTGGACGGTGGTGCTGCCGACGATCGACGGCAGGCGGCCGAGCACGGCGCTGACCGTGAACGCGCCCGCGCGCGTGGCGTCAAGCAGGACCGTGGCCGCGCCGTTCACCAGCGGATGGGGGGCGCCGTTCACCCACACCGTGCCGTAGTCGCCCGGCACGCGGGCGCCGGCCCGGTCCACCAGGCGCACGGCGAAGGGCGTGGGACTGCCGGCGCGGGGCGGGGCCAGGGCCCGGATGGACAGCGAGGTCGGCGCCTGGCTCCCCCCGCCCGCCGCCACCGTGAGGTAGGCCAGGGGCAGGCTCGCCCCCGCCGGCGTGGTGACGGAGACGAGGTACACGCCGGGCGGGGTCCCCGCGGCGAGGGAGAACGTCAGGGTGCGGGGGCTCAGGACCTGGACGCCCGTCACCGCCGTCGCCCTCAGCCCCTGGAGGGTCACGGCGTCGCCCGACGCCAAGCGCCCGAGCGCGTCGGTGACGGTGACCGTGCCGCCCGTCGTGGGCACCACGGCGGGGCTGACGGAGGCGGCCACGCTGCCGGCGGCCAGAAGGATGTCGCCGTCGGCCTCCTGGGTGACACCCGAGACGGACAGGTAGCTGGGCACCCCGCCCCAACCCATGGCCGACGGCCGCGTGGCGTCGGAGAAGGCGGTGGCGCCCGTCGTCCCCGGAAAGGGATCGGAGGAGGAGCCGGCGTCCCCCGCGCTCCCCGGCTGGACCAGGCTGGCGCTGCCGTCGGCCTGCATGATCTCGATCCCGGGGTGGGGGTTGCGCCCCGACCCCGTGACGCACTCCAAGCAGTCGTTGTTCCAAGCCGACGTCGCCGGGTTCATGATGGCGCCGTCCACGCGATAGATGAGGAGGCCACGTCCAGGCAGCCAGGCGTCGGGCCCGATGGGCTGGCGGTTCTCCATGAGGTAGTACTGCCGGCTGTCGGGGATGGCGTACTCAAGGACCTGGGGCGAGGTCTCCGCGGGCCTGAGCACGTACACCCGGGGCGGTCCCGTCACGGGTACAGGCGTCGACCAGCCGAACTGCAGGCGCGTGAACGCGTCGAGGTCGCTCGGCTCGCTCCCGTCGTCGTTCGGTCCGTTGTAGTTGCCCGACCCCATGAGCGACCAGTTGGCCAGCCCAGCGATGCTGTTGTTCGTGTCGTACATGTCGAGCGCGCCCAGAAGGTGGGCGAACTCGTGGGCGAACGTGCCCACCCCGTTGGGCGTGTTCCAATCCTGGGCGAAGGCGGCGTCCAGGTCGTAGTTGAGGACCATCGACGGGCGCCCGTCGGGGAGCACGATGGGGTTGTCGGATCCCGATTCCTCGTAGCTCCACAGCTCGTCGCTGCGGCCCGTGAGGGAGGCGTCCGGGGAGTCGACCAGGAGGATGAGGTACGGCACGTCGCCGTGGGCGTCCAGGTAGGGGGTCCAGTTGAAGTGGGCGGCGTCGAGAAGCTTCAGGACCTCCTGCTCCAGGAGGTCACCGCCGGAGCTGGCGGCGCTGTCGCTCGGGGCCATGCCCGACTGGCCGCGCGCATAGTAGGCGAGCGTGTGCGGCACGACCAGCCAGTCCCCCGCCTGGCCCGCGGCGCTCCCGCCCACCACCGCGCCCGTGAGGCGGAAGCGCCCGTACGACGCCCAGCGCAGGTAGGAGGCCACGCTGTCGGGTCCGGAGCCGAAGAAGACGGGGGCGAAGTGCGCGAGGGGAAGCGCCGGCTGCGTGCCGGCGAAGGTCACGCCCACCACCAGGGCGCGGGCGGTGGCCACCTGGGGCGGTTGCGGCCCGAAGGGGAGAGCGGCGGCGGGCCGGCGCCGGCGGGGGTCGGGCCGGCGAGACGGCGCCGGCCGAGCGCCCCCGCGCGCCGCGGCCGGGCGGAGCACGGCCGCTGCCGATGCCGGCGCGCCGGCCGCCGCTTCCCGACCCCCACCCCCCGCGGGCAGGGCGGCGAACACCACCCAGGCGGCGGCCACCGCCGCCGTCCATGCCGAGGCGCGCACGATCGGGCCCCCTGAACAAGCGAAAACGTCCCGGTTGCCGATTCGTGTCGCACCGCCGCATTCCTTCCGCCCGTCCGCCCCCGCGGCGGCGGCCGCCCGTCCTACCGCCCGGCCAGGACGTCGGCGGCGTGACCGTCGCGCCAGCCGCCGCGGGCCCTGAGCCAGGCGGCGATGCGCGCCCGGGTGGCGGCGTCGCGGTTCTGTGCCACCTTGAACTTCGCCTGGCGGGAGACGACGCGCAGGTCGGCGACGGCAAGCCGCTCCATGTCCGACCCGTAAGTCTCCTCGTCCGCCAGGGGAAGGTGGGGAAGGTCCGGCTCGTAGCGGGCCAGGAGCTCCTCCAGCGCCTCCGCCACCCGTCCCCGGTCGGTGCTCACCCGCGCCTCGACCCCGTACAGGACGGCCCGGAAGTGGAGCGTCGCCTGGCCGGCATAGTCGGGCGAGACCAGGGTGTGGGGCGTGAAGGCGAGGAACTCCTCCACCAGCACGCTGCCCCGCCCGGTGTCCGCCAGGGCGCGGCACGTGGCGTCCTCCCGCACCATGTGCACGGTGATGCGCTCTCCCGCCTTCACGAACGGCAGCAGGCTGGCGGTCGGGTGGCCCGAGGGCGGCGTCGCCATCACGACGGCGTAGGGTTGCGACTGCACGAAGGCCTCGACGCTCTCCTCGTCCGGTTCGGGGTACCTGGGACTCGCGTACATGCACCCGGCCTCCCCCAGCTTGGGTGCGCGCCGGCCCGCGCCCGGGCGGCCCGCCCGCCGTCAGCTACGGCGCGCCCCCGCCCCCTCCCTGCCGTCCGCCCCGCCGTCGGGCACGGCGCTCAGGCCCAACGTGCGCGACAGGGAGGCCGCCAGGGCCTCCGCCCGGCCGGCCCCGGCCCGCTGCCAGGCCAGCGACGCCGCCGCCGCCGAGAGCGCCTCCGCCACCGCTTCGACGGGCGTGTCGGCGCCCACGGCCACGCGCGCCAGGGCGTAGCCCACGGCCGTAAGGCGCATGAGGGCGGCGCCCGCGCCGCCGCCCTCCACCGCCGCCAGGGCGAGCACCGCCGCCCCCAGGGGAAGGCGCGACGCCGCCGCCTGGGAGGCGGCGGCGGGGGCGAAGGGGAAGGGCGGCGGGGCGGACAGGGCGGGAAGCGCCGCCCACGCCACCGCCCACGCAAGGGCGAGGGCGACGGCCACGGCGAGCGACCCCAGCCGGCTGGCGCGCGCCCGCTCGGCCGCAGGCGGCAGGAGGAGAGCGTCCACAGCCCACAGGAAGGCGGCCGCCGTGGGACCGTCGCGCACCGCCATGGCCGCCAGCCGGCCCCAGGCCGGCCACAGGGCCGTGGCCAGGGCGCACAGGCGCTCAAGGTCCCGCTCGGCCGCCGCCGCCGCGGCCGCCAGAGCGGCGAGAGCGCTCACCCTCCCCGCCCCTTCCCTCGGCCCGGGTCAGCGGTGGTAAGGCTCGCCCCGCAACAGGCGGTAGGCCCGGTACAGCTGCTCGAGCACCACCACCTCGGCCAGCGTATGGGGAAGCGTGGCGGGGCCGAGCGACCACAGGCCGTCCGCCTCCCGCGCCAGCTCCGCGGCCACGCCGCCGGGCCCCCCCACGAGCAGGGCGACGCTGCCCACGCCCTTCCCCTCCAGCTCGCCCAGCCGGGCCGCCACCGCCTCCGACGCCAGTGCGCGCCCCTCGCGCGCGAGAAGCACGCGCACGTCGCCCCGCCAGTGGGGGCGTACGCGCCCCGCCTCCTCGGCCAGAAGGCGCCGCGCCTCGACCGGCGAAGGGTCGGCCGGCCAGGGCGCGGGGGCGACGCCGACGATGTCGAGGTGGGCATAGTGGCGCAGGCGCCAGGCGTACTCGGCCACGGCCGGGCGCAGAAACGGCGCCTCGCGCCCCACCACCACCAGGCGCAGCCGCAGGCGCCCACCCCCCCCACCGCCGTCAGGCGCCCGGGACCGTGCCCGCCCGGCCCGACACCTGCACCGGCAGGGGGGCCAGGACGACCGCCACGGTGCGGCGACGGCCGCGACGTTCCAGGGTGAGGTGTACGCGGTCGCCCGCCCGCCGGCCTGCCAGGGCGCGGAAGAGGTCGCCCAAGGAGGAGATCTCCCGCCCGTCCACCGCCACCAGCGCGTCGTCCGCCGCCACCCCGGCGCGATCGGAGGGGCCGTCGGCGTAGACGCGCTCGACCCGAAGCCCCCGCTCCGGCACCGGCAGGCCCAGTCGCACCGCCAGCTCGCGCGGCATGAGCACGAGCCCCAGCCACGGCCGTTCCACCCTGCCGTGGCGCAGGATCTCCTCCGCCACCTCGCGCACCGTGTTGGACGGCAGGGCGAAGCCCATGGACTCCACGGCCGGGGCGGCGATCTTCACGGAGTTGAGGCCGATCACCCGTCCCTGGGCGTCGACCAGGGGGCCGCCGGAGTTGCCGGGGTTGATGGCGGCGTCGGTCTGGATAAGCTCGAAGGCGCGCAGGGCGTAGCCGAGCCCGAGCGAACGCCCGAGACCGCTCACCACCCCCACCGTCACCGTGCGGGCGAAGCCGGAGCCCATGGGGTTGCCGATGGCGATCGCCATCTCCCCCACCCGCAGGCGGCGCGAGTCGGCCCATGTCGGGGTGGGAAGTCCCGAGGCGGCCACCCGCAGGACGGCGATGTCGGTGGGGGGGTCGACGCCCACCACCCGGCCGGGGAGCGTCCGCCCGTCGCTCAGCGTGACGCGAAGGGCGTCCGCGCCCTCGACGACGTGGAAGTTCGTGACGATGGCGCCGTCGGGCCGGAAGACGAGGCCGCTACCCGCCCCGGCGGGCTCCAGTCTGCCGTCGTAGCCCCGGCGCAGGGCGAGGATACCGACCACGCACGGCCCCACGCGCGCCGCCACCTGGGCCGGCGGCCACGGAGCGGCCGCCGCCGCGCCGGTCGCCGCCGCCGCCGGAGCGGCGGCGAGGAGGAGGGCCAGTGCGGCCCCCACCACGCCCGTTCCCATGTCCGCCACCCCCGGCGCTAGTCTCGCCTCCCTTCTCCGCCGCCATGCCCGGGCGCTCCCCGCTCCCGCCCCTGCGCGCCGCCCGCCGGTTCAGGGGCCGGCGTCCGCGCCGTGCGCCCACGCCTCGAAGGCGGCGTAGTCCGACCGCCCCACCGCCCCCTCGCGCTCCTCGTCCGAGGCCAGGAGATCGCGTGCCGCGGCGCCCGTGCCGTCCCGCCGGAGGGCCGCCGCCGTGTGGGCCATGGCCCGGATGGCCGCCCGCTGCAGGTCGGCGGGGTGGAGAAGGAGGCGGCACCCCGCCCGCGCCGCCTCCTCCGGCCCGATCCCCGCCCGTTCCAGGTCGCCCGACTGCAGCACGAGGGGCAGGGGGACGGCCTCGGCCAGGGCGGCGATGTCGTCCGCCGTCCGCACCCCCTCGGCGAACGCCATGTCGGCGCCGGCGTCGGCGTAGCGGCGCAGCCGGGCGACGGCCTCGGCCAGGCCTGCCACGGGGAGGGCGTCGGTGCGGGCAATCACCGCCAGGTCCCCGGCCCGGGCGGCGGCCGCCGCCCGGATGCGTGCCGCCGCCTCGCGCGCGTCGGCCAGGCGGACGCCGCCGTACTGGGCGCACCGCTTGGGCTCCGCCTGGTCCTCCAGGTGGACGGCCGCCGCCCCCGCCCGCTCCAGGGCGGCGACGGCGCGCGCGGCGGCGAGGGGGCCGCCGTACCCGGTGTCGGCATCCACCACCAGAGCCGCACCGGTGACGGCCCGGATCTCCGCCACCCGGCGCACCATCTCTCCCGCCCCCACCAGGCCGACGTCGGGAACGCCGAAGCTGCGCGCCACCGCCCCGCCGCTCACGTACAGAGCGACGTCGAACCCGGCCGCCTCCGCGATCCGGGCGGCGAGCGCGTCCGCCACCCCGGGGGCGTGCACCATCCCCGCCGCC
>JAILZS010000087.1 GCA_023512375.1 Bacillota bacterium
TTCCGGTCGCTCATCGCCGGCGCGGGTACGGGAGGATGAGGGCGAGTGCGAACACGACGATCATGAGGGCGACGACACCGAGGTCCGAAGCCGCCAGGCCGAGGATCTCCCATCCGGGTGCAGGCACCGTCCCGCCTCCCTCCGCCGTTTCCTGTACTTTACCATGTCGCTGCCGGCGCCGGCGCACCGGACGGTCGGACGGGAACCGCCGCCCCGGCAACCGCGGCGCAGCCTACGCCGGCGCCTTCGTCGCGAACCCGCAACGTGGGCTCGAACCCGTCTTGACAGGTGGCAACCTGGACATATTGTAGAGTTGCAATATTAGGAGGAGGTGTAAACAGTGGGCTGTTGCGCGTTGCCCGTGACGCACGAGGAGGAGCCCGGCCACGCCCCATGCCCCTGCGGATCGGGGAAGCCGAAGGACGAGTGCTGCGGACGGCCCCACGGAGAAGGGAAGTCCGCCTGACCGAAGGGCGGTGGACCTTGGGGTCTGGGCACAGGGACTCGGGCATGCGCGGGAGGTAGAACGCGCCCCCTGTGCCGTGTGCTCACGCCGTACGGCACGGCTCGCCGCCTCTCTACGGGGCCGCCGAAGGTTGGTGGAAAGACGCTGCGCACTCCACCAGCAGGGCTGTGGACGCAGGCGGTGGCGCCATCGGTCGTGGTCGGTTTGCTTGTGACAGCAGCGGTCCATCGTTCCCTTGGCAGGTTCGCCGACGACGTGATTGCGTTCCTTGTGCCCTTCTGCGTATCGCTTTCCTCGAGTCGGTTCACCCCGTTCCGGCTGGGCTGTGACGCAGATGCAGACCTTCCCAAGCAGCAGTCGCGACCGGACCGGTGCGGGCAGGCGGGAGGTGCAAAGAGTGGCAACCGTTCGCATGCGGGACACACAGGATGCGAGGGCGGTGGAACTGGATGCCGAGGTCCGGTTCTTCCGCGGCCTAGGCAACGCTCAGCGCCTGCGCATCCTGGAGACCTTGTTCGAGGGCGAAAAGAACGTCGGGCAGATTGCGAACGCCACCGGCATTCCCCAAAGCCAGGTTTCCGCGGGCCTCAACTGCCTTAAGTGGTGCGGGTTCGTGGCATCCCGGCCGGAGGGCCGCTCCGTGTACTACCGGATCGCCGACGCGCGGGTGAAGCAGATCTTGGCTCTGGCCCGCGCGATGGTGTCCCGGCACGCGGAACAACTCTATACCTGCACCACCCTGACCTTGGAAGAAGGAGGCCCTTCCGTCGAGGCGACGTACTGATGCACGACCCAGAGCGGGCGTCACCCGAATCGAGGTGGGCGCACGCCGTCCTGCTGCTTCCCATCGCGTGCTGCGCGGATCCGCTCCTCGTGACGTTGGGCGGCGCGGCGGTGGCGTGGGCCTGGCTGCACGGTTTATGGCTCGGTGGAGCTGCTCTGGTCCTGGCAGGTGCTGTCGCCCTCATGCGGTGGCGCATGGGGCGCGCTGCGCCCTGCGCGGATTGCGGCCCGCGGCCCGATCTGAGTGTGCGAGGAGGGATGTAGCATGGAGCGGGAACTCCACATTCGCGGCATGGACTGCCTGGACTGCGCGGTGAAGGTGAAGAACGCCCTTGCCGGGGTACCGGGGGTGCACAGCGCGGAGGTCAAGTACGTGCGTAAGCGGGCGACCGTGCAGGTGGACGAGTCGGTTCCCGTTACGGCGCTCGTCGAGGCGGTCCAGAAGGCGGGGTACGACGCCGAACCGCTGTGATCCGTGCCTGTGGGGCCGAACGTGACCGACGTGGGGGGAAGGCCACTTGGCGACCGGCCGGTATGACCTGGCGGTGATCGGGGGCGGCTCGGCAGGATTTGCGGCGGCCATCGAGGGTGCCCAGCGCGGCGCCCGCGTGCTGTTGGTGGAAGAGGGCACCATCGGCGGTACCTGCGTCAACGTCGGCTGCGTGCCGTCCAAGACGCTTCTCGCGGCGGCCGAAGTACGGCATACGGCGCAAGGCGGACGCTTCCGGGGACTCGCGACGTCGCCGGGCGAGGTGGACCTTGCCGCCGTGGTGGCCGAAAAGGACGAGCTCGTGGCCGAACTCCGCAAAGCCAAGTACTTGGACGTCCTCGACGCGTATCCGAACATCGCCCTGCGAAGAGGGCACGCGACGGTACGGGGGACGGGCCGCCTTGCGGTGGACGGCGATGAGTTCACCGTGCGCGCGGTGGTGTTGGCCACGGGCGCCCGCCCGTGGGCCCCGCCCAGCGACGGCCTCGCCCAGGCTGGATATTGGACGAGCACGGAGGCGCTCAGCCCGCCGCGCCGTCCGCAGCATCTTCTCGTACTCGGCGGGAGTGCGGTCGGTCTGGAGCTCGGCCAGATGTACGCGCGCATGGGCAGCCGGGTCACGATCGTGGAGGCGCTGGACCGGCTCGCACCCGGTGAAGACCCTAGCGTCGGTCCGGCGTTGGCCGGGTATCTGGCGGAAGAGGGGATCACGTCGCACGTCGGTGTCCAGGTGCGGCGTGTGTCGCGAACGGACAAGGGATACGTGGTGGACGCGCAGGAGGCCGGCGGAGGGACGCTCACCCTCACGGGCGACGCGTTGCTGGTAGCCACCGGGCGTCGGCCGCACACGGAGGGGCTGGGGCTCGAGGAAGCCGGAATCGAGAGGACCGGCCGGGGGGCGGTGAAGGTGAACCGCCGCCTGGAGACGACGGTGCCCGGCGTGTACGCCGCGGGCGACGTGACGGGGGAGGCGATGTTCGTGTACGTGGCCGCGCATCAAGGCACGGTCGCGGCACAAAACGCGCTTTCGGAGGGGGAAGGGCGCGAGGAGGATCTGAGCGCCGTACCGCGGGTCACCTTCACGGACCCTTCGATCGCTGCGGTGGGCTTCACGGAGGCCGAGGCGCGGGCGCAGGGGCTGGACGTTCGCACGTCGGTTCTGCCACTGGGGTATGTGCCGCGTGCGCTGGCCAACCGGGACGTACGCGGCTTCATCAAGCTGGTGGCCGAGGTCGGCACCGACCGGATCGTCGGCGTGCACATCTTGGCGCCCAACGCCGGCGAGATGATCACGGAAGGGACGCTCGCGGTACGCTTCGAGCTAACCCTGCAAGATCTCCGCGATACGCTCCATCCGTACCTCACCTTTGGCGAGGGTCTCAAGTTGGCCGCCCTGAGCTTCGACCAGGACGTCACGAAGCTGTCGTGTTGCGCGGGCTGAGTAACTACGTAGACGGATTCGCCCGTGCCGCAGGCGGACCACCCGAAGATCGCGGTACCCGATAGGAGGGAGGAGCCCGAATGGCTGACAGCCGGGGCCGACGCGCAGGCGCGAACGGCACGCAGCGTTCGAACGCTTCAGACGGTGCGACCAAGCCCGCGACGCCTTCGTTGCGGACGTTCTTGCGCCAAGGCGGTTGGGTCGGAGGGTTGGTGCTCGCGGCCATCCTCGTTGGCGCGATGGCAGCGCTGGCACATACCGTCGGGGCACCGGCCGCTTCGAGACAGACCGACGGTCCTCAACAACCCGGCGTAGCGACGGACGCCGCGGGCCAAGGAGCCGAAGGCGCCGGCGCGTTGGGAAGCCCGTTCCGGCTCACGTCGTTGACCGGCCAGAGTCTCGTCTTTCCTGGGTCGAGGCCCACCCTGCTCGATTTCATGTCCGCCTCCTGCTCGAGCTGCTGGCAAGGCGCATCCCAGATCGCCCGGATCTGGCCACGGCTGAAGCGGGAAGCCCAGGTGATCTCGCTCGACGTGGCGCCGCAGGTGGATTCTGCGGCGGCGGTCGAACAGATGGCGCAGGCGACGGGTGCGCGCTGGCCGCAGGCCTTCGCAACGGCGGCGATTCTCAACCGGTACCGCGTCGAGTACCTGGATACCGCCGTCGTGCTGTCGCCTACGGGGAGGGTGCTTTACGACGGGGCCGTTCCCTCGAACCGGCGAATTCTCGCCCTGGTGAAGAAGGCCGAGGTAGGCGCCGGCGAGCTGGCCGCCGGGTCAGCGTAACGGAGCCCGAAGGCAGCGCTGATCTCCTCTCTTCCTCTGCCGGTTGCCGTGCAGCGGAGGGCCCAGACCCATCCATGAGCCCCCGGTCCCCAAGGACGATGGGCGGAGGTCGGTCGGATGAACCCGGAATGGCGTTCAGTCCCTGCGGGATTGCCATGTTACCCGCGACGATCGGTCTCGTGCTGGGTCAAGGCGGCGGCGACCGACGACCACCGCCCCAGAGCAGGATCGCGCAAGGCATCGGTATCGGCCTCTCCCTCGGGCTCGGGTTCTCCGTCGTCGTCGCTCTCATCGCTGTGCTGTTTGGCCTCCTGGCCCGCCCGATCCTTCGGCTCTTGCCGGCGGCCATGGTGGCTCTCGCCATCTCCTTGGTCGTCCTGGGAATTCTCTTTGCCCTCAACCGCCTGTCGATCGGCCTGCCCACGCAGACCCTGTCGGAATCGGTCCGCTCGTGGGGCGTGGGTCCGTCGGGAACCTTTGTGGCGGTCGGCGCCGCGTACGGACTCGCGGCACTGAGCTGCACGCTGCCCCTGTTCATCGCCTTGCTCGCCGAGGTGGCCGGCACGGGATGGGAAGGCACACTCGCCATCATCCTGGCCTTCGCGGTGGGCGAATCGCTGGTTCTGACCCTGGTCGCGGTGGGCACAGCCCTGTGGCGGCTCGCCATGGAGCGTGCGATTCGGGTGGTCCTGCCCTATGTGGGGCGCGTCAGCGGGATCATCGTGGCCGGTGCCGGACTCTGGATCCTCTACTATTGGACGTTGGGTCCTGGCCGCTGGCGTTTCTAACCGTTTCACCGCCCTCGTCGGGACGACCGAGGCGTGCGGCCAGACCTGGCCCGCCGCGTCACGCCGGCTCTGCCCCTGCGCCGTGCCGCGCGCGTACCGCCGCCTCTCCCCATCGCCGCTCGGGCGGCGGAGAGGGGGCGTGGGCGTAGACAGGGTTGACGAACGCCACAAGTCCCCCGGCCCGTCGAGCACCTCGACCCGCAGCCAGCGGTAGGCGCCGGCCGGCACCGCCGGCGAAGGCTGTGCCGCCCCCGAGGCGAGAGGGGCTCGAGGGCCACCTCCTCGCCGTTGTCGACCCACCGCACCCATCCCTCGTCGGGACCCTCCTCGACCCGGAGCGAGTACTCGAGCTCCACCGGCCCGCCCTCCGGCGCCAGATCCTCCCCAGGCAGCCGTCGCTCCCCGCCGACCACCGCCTCAGGCGCAAGCGTGGGCCCGCAGGTGACTACACCCGAGCGCGTCGGATGCCCTCGACCACGCCGGCGGGCGTGAGGGCCTCGGCCCACACGCAGGTGGTGGGGTCCCCCACCACCTGGGGCGGTTCGTCCGGCGCCCGGCGCTCTCCCGGCAAGAGGTGGACGTCGCTGCCGCCTACGCCCCACACGCGGTAGCCGAACCGCCACATTTCGTCCCAGAGGTCGAGCGCCCGCGCGTGGCAGCCGCGTTGGCGGGGTAGCTGGGGTCGTTGGCCACGGCTCGAGCAGGGGATGGTTGACTGAGCACACCGCCCCCTCCGCGGCGTAGGCGGTCAAGAGGCGGTCGATGGCCGGCTCCGATTCCAGGGTGGGATCCTCCCCGTACCAGAGAGGGGGAAAGCTGCGCACGCCGAGGACGTTGACGTGGCCGCGCGTGGAGGTGAGCTCCACGCCAGGGATGACGAGAAGGGACGTCGTGACCCATGCGGTCGTGAGGGTGTTGTGCTCGGTGATCACGGCGAAGTCGAGTCCGCGCTCCAACGCCAGACGGGACAGGAGGTCGGCGGAGAGTCGGCTGTCGGACAAGAGCGTGTGCAGGTGCAGGTCGCCCCGGTACCAGCGTGCGCCCGCGGCGGCGGCATGCTCCCGGCCGTAACGGTCGTACGCCGGGTTGCCTGGGCGCGCGGCGCCGGACAGCCAGGCCACCGGACGGGCGTCGGTCTGCGGTTCGTCGGGCCGGGCGCCGGTCCCCGCCGTCACCTCCACGCGGTACCGTGGCCCCTCCCCGTTTCTCGCCACGCCCCCCAGGAGAAGGTGCCAGCCGCCGGCGGGGAGTAGACCGGGCACCGCCCCCGGCCAGAGCGACGTGCCCTCGTCCAGGCGGGCAGGGACGATGAGCGGCTCGCCCAGGCGCAGGCCCCACCACTGCAGCCGGGTGGCGCCCT
>JAILZS010000088.1 GCA_023512375.1 Bacillota bacterium
TGGTTGCGGGGGCAGGATTTGAACCTGCGACCTCCGGGTTATGAGCCCGACGAGCTACCTGGCTGCTCTACCCCGCGGAGCAGGAACGATCCTACTGCGTGCGGCGCGCGGTGTCAAGCGGCTGTCTGGGGATCCGGGGATCGGGGTGCGCCCCAACGCTGTGATCCGTCACCTGGCATAGCCAGGATTCGGATCGGTGCGCGGCGATATGCCATCCCCGGCGGGGGGCCCATTCATGCTACCCCGGGCGGGGAGCCGGTGACGTGAGCCTAGACCGATGCTAGGCAGAACATTAGCTCGCTCGATGGATGCGGGCACATCCTCGCTCCCGAGGTCTTCATCGTCGACGGGTTGGGGGTGGCTTTGCGACCGGATGGCGACGCTGGCGCTGTTCGCCCCGATCGGCGCGCTAGGGAACGCGGCAGCGTCATCCTGGCCGCCACCAAGGGGTTCGCCGCATCCGTCGGTCCAGGATCGCGGTGGCGACGACGGCGTCTCCCATACCTGCGTGTTCAACATCCACGGCGAGAGCTGCTGGCTGCGGGAGAAGAGGCGTACCGGTATGCTGACCTCCGCCGCGGCGACTGGCCCCAGGGCCCAGGCACTGTCGCGCACCCCCGCCGCCTGCGCACAGCCAGCGCGTGCCCGGTGCCGATCTGCGGTACGGACCGATGCTTCCACCCGTTGCCGACCGGTGCGACGCCTGCCGGCGCTACGGGCTCGACACCTGGGCCGAGGCGGTGATCCGGGGCGCGCACACGCCACACATGATCGCGGACAGAGCCGGCCCGACCGCGTTGGAGGCGTTTCTCACGCCGCCCATTCGGACCCACCGAGGCGCTGGCTTGCCGCGCCTGCGACGCCGATGTTGCGTCCGGGGGGCGCCGCCCGCGTCTCGCTCCGCCCCCCGGGGCGAGCGGCGACGGCGCGGCGTCAGATGGCACCGCCGTCGACGCGGACGACGGCGCCTGTGACATAGGCCGCGGCGGGGTCTGCGAGAGCCCACACCACAGCCGCCACCTCCTCCGGCGTGCCGGGCCGTCGCAGGGCGGTACGTGCCACAAGACGCTCATGCCGTGCGGGCGTCATGCGGTCGCCGAAAAACTCGGTGCCGGCCACGTAGCCGGGCGCGACGGCATTCACACCGATACCCTCCGGGCCGAGTTCCAGGGCGAGGCTGCGCACCCAGCCGACCAGCGCCGCCTTGGCCGCCGAGTAACTATCGCCGCCTCCTCGGAAGGCGGCGATGGAGCTCACGGCCACCACGCGCGCGCCCGGGCGGGTGAGCCGCTCGCGCAGGGCTTGGACCAGCAGGACGGCCGTCAGGACGTTGGCGCGGAAGTCCGCCCGCCAGACATCGGCCACGTCCGCGAGCGTGACCGGCGTCGCGCGTGTCACAGCGCCCGCGCAGGCGACCACGACGTCGATGCGATCGTGGCCCTGCGCGGCGACGGCGGCGCGCACGCGCTCGGCTCCGGCCGGATCGGAGAGGTCGGCGGCCACGGCGACGCTGCGCCCGTGTGGGAGGGTCTTCAGCGCCGCGTCCAGGCGCTCCGGTCTCCGTCCGACGAGGACCAGCGCGTCGCCTCCCTGGGCAAATCGGCGCGCCACCGCTAGGCCGATGCCGCTTCCCGCGCCCGAAACCACCACCGTGCGTTCCACGCCCAGCCCTCCCGCGGCCAGCGTAGCATGTTCCGTTGATGCCGTCTAAGACTTGATCGGCGGCATTTGATGCGTATACGGTATGATGCCGACATGGACCTTCGGGACCTTGAGGCGTTCGTTGCGGTCGCCGACGCCGGCCACTTCGGCCGGGCCGCGAACCGACTTCATCTCGCGCAGCCGCTCGTCAGCCGGCGTATCCAGCGCCTGGAGCGCGACCTCGGATTGGTCCTATTCGAGCGCGGCCGGCGCGGGGCACGCCTGACCGAAGCGGGACGGGCGTTGATCGCCGAGGCGCGGCGCGTCCTTGTCCAGGCGGCGCGCTTCGAGGCCGACGCCCGCGCCTGGCGGGAGGGCGGTGCCGGTGGCATCCGCCTAGGGTTCGTGGCGTCGGCCGCCGCCGAGGTCCTGCCACGCCTCGTCCACGCGCACCGCCGCCGCGCCCCGGCCGTCGAATGGCGCATTCAGGCGCGCGTAAGCCGGGAACAGGCGGAGGCGCTTGCGGCCGGCGACCTCGACGCGGGTCTGCTCAGACCGCCCTTGCGCCACGCGGGCATCGCGCTCGTGCCCATTCGGCGCGAGCGTCTGGCGGCGCTTGTGCCCCGCGATCACCCGCTCGGCGGTCGAGCGCGACTGACGCTGGCCGATCTCGCGGGTTGGCCGTTGATCGTCTACCCGCGCGAGGATGGACCCGAGGTTCACGACCGCATCGTCGGCGCCTGCCGCGAGGCCGGGTTCGAGCCGATCATCGCTCAGACGTGCGGCGAGTTCGCCGCAGCCGCTGGCCTGGTCGCGGCCGGCCTTGGCGTTGCCCTCGTCATCGGGCGCACCTACGGCGCCCTGCCCGCGGACGTGCGGCTCGTTCCAGTCGATCATCCCGGCCTAGCCTGGACTCTGGCGTTGGCGTGGAACGCGCGTTCACCTACCCCCGTCGTCCTCCGCCTGGCGGAGACGGCTCGGAGCGTTTGGCCCGTGCCCGAACAGGAGCAAGGCCTGGACGCGGAGCTGGACGCGGGGACGCGCCGTTAGGCGCCGCTCTCTGTGCGCTTCGGCAAGAAGGCTAGCGGCTGGCGCAAACCTGCCGGGAAGGCGGCGGGCAACCGCGTATTCCCAGCCAGTCCCGGATGGGAACGCAGCGGCCAGGTGTGGACCATGGCGGATAGCCGCGACGTGCCCCCAGGGTAGGTGGTAAGCACCTCCACCGCCGCCCCGACCTCCGAAACGTACGGCGCGCGGAGGAACGCGCCGCGCTTGCCACCCAGTGACCTCAAGATCGGTCTCGAACGACTCCCGCCGACGATGACGGGGGTTGCGGACCACCGCGATGTCTACATGGCCGAGCCCGCGGGTTCGCCGCCCTCCGTCCGGCTCGCCATTCGGATGATCCCCGCGCCGGCGCCCAATACCGGCCAGCATCCCTCGGCGAACGGCGGCCATAGGGAACGTTGAATGGCCGTGTGTTGACGGAAACGCCTTGTCGGCCGGCGTGAGGACCTCGCTCCCATCGAGGTCGGCGATGCCCAGCGCCTCAAGGATCAGCGCCTCGACGAAGTAGACGATGGGCGCCTTGGCCGTGGCCGGAATGGCAACAGCCTCGGGGGTGCGCTTGAGGAAGCCAGGATCTGTCATCCGCGCCGCGCCGCCGGCGGCACGGATGTCGGCCCGCACGCGCTCAAGGGCCATGACCGCCACGGCGTCCCCGCGCCTGGCGTTCTCCGCCTGCTCGGGCGTGGGTGACGCCCAACATGAGCCGCCCTTGAGCATTTCGGCAAGGGCGCTCTTCGCCCGAAACGCACCTTCGTCCGTCCGCCAGAGACCCTCCCGGCGCGCGATGAGGCCGTTCCGCTACGCCGGCCACCCTGCCTACGCACACGGCGCCAACGCCAAACGCGAGCCGCGGACCCCTGCGGCCCGGCCGATCGCCTGCCCCAATGCCGGGGCGGGCCCGACCGGCAGCGAAGGGAACCCTGAGCCGCAGGGGGGGCGCCGCGGTGGGGAGAACCGACCTAGTGCCAGGAGGGATCGGGGCATGGGGCTAGGGGCACGGCAGGGAGCGCTACGTGCAGGACTCGCCCTCGCCTTGGCGATCTCGGCCGCCGGCGGCCCCTACGTCGGGGCGGCGACGCCATGGTCCCAGGTGGCGGCGGCGCTCGGCCCCGCCGCCCTCCCCGGCAGCCGTGTGGGGGCCGTGTTCGCCGACGCAGCCACGGGCCGGGTCCTGTTCTCGTCCGGCGCTGGCCTCGCCCTGCCGCCGGCTTCCACGCTGAAGCTCCTGGTCACGGCCACGGCCCTGGCCGACCTCGGCCCGGGGTACCGCTTTCGCACCCGGGTGTTCGGACGCGTCGACGCGGGCGGCACCGTGCGCGGCGACCTGTACCTCGTGGGCGCGGGCGACCCCACGTTGACCGACGCCGACCTCGAGCGCCTTGCCTTGGCCGTCGCGCGCCGCGTGCGCCAGGTCGACGGCGGTGTGGTGGTCGACACGTCCCTGTTTGCGGGTGGCTACGGGCGGGGTTGGCTGGCCAGCGACGCCGTCTACGGCTGGTCGGCCGTCCCGGACGCCTTGACGGTCGATCAGGGCCAGATCGTGGCGGAGGTCGCGCCCGGGCCGGCCGTGGGGGCGCCGGCGCGCGTACGCGTCTGGCCGACCACGGCCGTCGTCGTGCTGAACCGGGTGAGCACCGCCCCAACCGGGCAGAAGGACGCCCTCACCGCCCTTCGGCCGGTGGACGGCGCCGCGGGCATCGTCCTGCAAGGCGCGATCGCCCTTGATTCGGCGCCGGTGCGCCTCACCGTCTCCGTCGCCCACCCCACGGCGTGGGCCGGGGCGATGTTCACCGCGTACCTACGCCGGGCGGGCGTGACGGTGCTCGCCCCGCCCGGGGCGGGAACCGCGCCCGCAGGGCTTCCCCTCCTGGCGGTGCACACGTCCTCCTCGCTCGCCGCCGTGCTCCGCCACCAGAACCGCTGGTCCATCAACGTCTCCGCCGAGGACCTCCTGCGCGTGGTGGGGGTGCGCCGCTACGGCGCACCCGGCACCGTCGCCAAGGGGGTGCGGGCGGAACGCGCCTGGCTCGCCTCCCAGGGCCTTTCCTGGAAGGGTACGATCGCCGACGGGTGCGGCCTCTCCCTCGCCGACACCGCCCGGGCCGAGGACCTCGTACGCCTCTTGGTGCGGGTGGAGCATGAGCCATGGGCAGAGGCGTTCGTGGCCAGCCTCCCCGTGGCCGGGGCAAGGGGGCGGGCGGGCGGCACGTTGGGCGAGATCGGCCTCTTCCCGTCGTTTCACGGCTACCTGAGGGCCAAGACGGGAGACGTGGCCGCGGCCGAGAACCTGGCGGGCTACGTGCGCGACGCCTCCGGCCGCTTGGTCGCCTTCGCCCTCCTGGTCGACGGCCAGCCCTACTGGCTGGCCGGTTGGCGCGCAGAAGAGAAGGCCGTCACGGCGGTGGCCGCCCCCTGACGGGCGGCGCGGCTCAGAGCCGGGCCAGGAGTTCGTCCTTTTTGGCCTGGTATTCGCTTTCCCTCAGGGCGCCCGCCTCGACCAGCCGCCAGAGCCCGGCAAGGAGCTCCACCACGTCTCCGGGGGCGGTCAGGCCGCCCCGCGCCGTCCGGGCGGTTCCCTCCGGCGGCATGGCAGGGGGTGGGCTCGGGGCGGCGTTCCCCCCTCTCGTGGGAACGGCGCGCCCGCCCGCGGCCGCGGCCTCCGCGCGGGCGCGCTCGCGCCGCTCTCTGGCCGCCGCCCGGAGCCTCCCCTGCGCCTCCTCCGCCCAGGCGGCCAGCATGCGCCCGGCGACGCGCGCCTTGTCCCGGTCGATGCCGCGGACCCGCAGGGACACCTCCTCCCCGCTGTCGAGCACCAGGCGCAGCCGATGCACAAGAAGCCCCTCGTCTACGACGACCCGCCGGACGCGGGCCAGGGGCAGGGCCCGGTAGGGGGTCGGCGCCGCCGCCCAGGGCATCCAGGCCGCCCGAAGGAGGTAGACGCGCCGGTCGGTGGCGACCAGCGCCTCGCTCCCGGCGCCGGCGAGGATCATCTCCACCTCGGCCGATTCGTCGCCCTCGGCGCTGCGCGCCAGACGCCAGGCCCTGTCCAACTCCGGCGCGAGTTCGTCCATGTAGGCGTACGACCGCCCTGCCATCGTCCCACCCCACCTTCGCTGCAGGCTATGGCCGTCGCCGTGCGGCTAGAACGGACGGACGGCAGGGTAGGCGGCCACCCCCATGGAAAGGGACGGGCAAGGAGGGATGGGCGTGCTGGAAAGCGCCAAGGTGGCCATGAGCGGCCTGGAGATGATGTTTGGACGGATCCGAGGCCGCCTCGACGACCCGGAGGTGGACCTCGCCTTCCGCCCGGACGAGACCTGGAACATCTACGGCGCCATCGTCAAGC